>URQW01000054.1 GCA_900550105.1 uncultured Pelosinus sp. | reverse complement strand
GTGATCCTCCCTATAATCGAGGTTGGATTGGCAAGGTTTTAGCAGAGCTTGATACTGCCAAGTCGATTTTAGCGCCGCAGGGTGTGCTTGTAGTGGAGTATTCCGCGCATGAAACTTTACCGGACAATCTAAAGTTTTTAGAAGTTAAGCGTACGGAAAAGTTTGGCGAAACACAAATTGCTTTTGTAATGCGAAAAAAAGAATGATTTAGGAGGAACAGTTGTGCGTATTGGTGTTTGCCCAGGAAGTTTTGATCCCGTCACGAACGGGCATTTAGATATTTTTGAACGGGCTAGTCAAATGTTTGATGAACTAATTGTAGCGGTTTTTCATAACCCCAATAAGAAACCGCTGTTTACAATGGAAGAACGTGTTGAATTGCTGCGGGCTGCTACCGTACATATACCAAATATTCGTGTTGATGGATTTTCTGGTTTGCTCACGCAATATGTTCGTCAGCAAGATACGAACTTGATCGTCCGGGGGTTACGGGCGTTAAGTGATTTTGAGTATGAGTTCCAGCGAGCGTTACTCATAAAAAAAATTGATCCTTCCATGGAGACGATTTTTATGATGACAAGTAGCGATTATTCTTTTGTTAGTTCAAGTGGCATTAAGGAATTGGCTCGGTTTGGCGGTTCGATCAAAGGGCTTGTTCCTGAGTGTATAGAATATAAAGTAGTACGGCGTATTCATGATGGAATGTAAAAGGGATTGGGAGAGAGAGCATGAAACTTGACGATTTATTAGATGAAATGGAAGCCATTATTGTCGAGGCGGCGCGGGTACCTTTTACCAATAAGCGAGTTATTGAAGAAGATGATTTGGCGAGACTGATGGATGACCTTCGTGAGGCTATGCCGACAGAACTAGCTGATGCCAAGCGTGTGCTTGCTGACAGACAGAGAATTCTTGATGAAGCGCAAAAGGAAGCGCAAAAGATTATTGAACAGGCGAAGGCTTATAGTGCTAAGCTGACCGATGAAAATGTAATTATGAAAAAAGCGCAGGAAGAAGCGGATGCTTTGACGCGTCAAAGTCAGGCGCAGGCTGAGCAGATGACCCAACAAGCGCAACAGGTAGCGGAAAAACTGAGAACTGACGCGTTACGTTATGCTGACGATGTTTTTACTCATCTTGAAACCAACTTAAATTCTTTATCTGACGTGGTGAGGCAGGCTCATTCTTCCGTCAAATCTGATCGTTTGAAGTAACAAGCAGAAAAAATGAAAGGCAGGGATTAGTCCCTGCCTTTCATTTTTTTTGTAAGAATGTTTTGCAGCGGCGTAAAGTACTCCACATTAGTGAAAAAGCCAACAGAAAGGCTAAGCAGTAGAAAATATTTTGGCCAGTTCTTTGCAAGTGAAACAGCCAGGCATCTGGTCCAGTTGTTGCGAAAACTGGCGAAATAAAAAAATGACTTAAAAACGGCGAGTCGATCAGAAGTAGACTAATTAGGGCAGCCAAGAAAGCATGAAGTAGGCGGCTTATCATATAAGGCGTCATACGAATTCCTGACTCAATAACAATGCTGGCAACTTGTCCATGGACAGATAAGCCGCTCCAGGCAATGATTGCGCTGGTTATGGCGATTTTTTCTGCCAGGGGAGCATTAGTTTGACTGGCGGCGAGAGAACCCAAATCGATTTCAAATAGGCCGGTAACAAGTGCGCTAGCTAAGCTGGTATGCCAGCCAAGTGCCTGCAATCCACAAGCGAAAAGGGATGTCAAAGCCGAGGTTAGCTGGGTGACAGAAATAATTCGCAGAAACACAGAGAATAAAATAATAAAGCCGCCAATAAGCAGGATTGTATTCATCGATGTACGGACCGCATCGCCTAAGAGTTGGCCAAAAGGGCGGCCATCTTCGCGTCTGGCTTGGTTCATGGCGCGAAATGCCCGAAGTAACAGAAAACTAGTTTGTTTTGGTGCAGTTGGTTGTTTTGATTCTCGGTCTTTGCCATGGAATCGAAAGATAATTCCCACAAGAAAACTGGATAGATAATGCGATAAGGCGAGTATTGCTCCCATTTCCGGCATGGCAAACATACCTACTGCTACAGCACCAAACATAAATAGAGGATCTGCTGTGTTGGTAAAAGAAAGCAACCGTTCCGCCTCAATGGCGCTGCATAAGTTGTTTTTGCGAAATTTACAGGTGATGACGGCATCCATGGGATAGCCTGAAGCGAGTCCCATGGATAGAGCAAAAGCCTTAAGTACCGTTAGCCCTTATTGGAGCAGTTCAATCGACAGGGAACCATCGGGATGGACGATAATTTTCTTGATGAGGTCAAATAATACGGTTCGCTGTTCCTCTAGTGTTAAATACGTCCAATTCGTTGTAATAGACGGAAAGGCTTGTAATAAAGCCTGCAGCGATAAGTCTGTCTGGGTTGATGGAGCTGTTTCTGTCTTGATTTTTTGTGCAAGAACTTCTTGCCTGTTTTTTAGGGACTTAAGACGAGGTTCCAGTTCCTTTGCCTGCAATAAGCCTGTTTCTAACGCTTCATAGAGTCGATTTAACCGTTTGGTAAGGCTTTCTTGTTCTTTCTGTAGGGCGCTTTTTTGCCACAGGGCAGCTGTTTCTGGCAGCAATTTATGAGCTGCTTGCTCTAAAAATGATGAAGGAACTATGAGTTGGTTTAATTGACAAATAATTTTTTGATTTAACTCTTGCGCTGGCTGTAGTGGCAAGGTGCAGTGATCGGCTTTTTTCATTTCGGGCGAACCAAGTCGTGTATAACAGACGTAAGATTTGTAGCAGGCGGTATTAGTATGTCTTGTTTTAAAGCGAAGTCTTGCGCCGCAACACGCGCAAAATAAAAGACCTGTCAAGAGGTTTTCGGCGTCTTTTACAGGTCTTGCTGTCGTTCTTTTTTGGATTCTTTGTTGGACAAGTTCAAAAGTGTCTTCGGTAATAAGAGCTTCATGGTGACCAGTGTAGTACTCATTATAATGCCGTATTTTCCCGATATAGGTTGGATTGGTGAGGATTTGGCGGATGGTACTTTTAAGCCAGCGGACTTGTTGGCGCGTTGCAATTTTTTCTTGGTTTAATTGATTGGCAATTGCTTGAAAACCGTATTCGCCGGAAAGATATAGCTCAAAAATCTTTTTTACGTGCCGAGCCTCATCGGGATGAATCTGAAGTAGTTTTTTCTGTCGGTTATAGTAGTAGCCGAAGGGTGGTTCGCCGCCTTTCCAGCGACCTTGGCGGGAAGCTTCTTTTTTAGCCATTTTCACTCGTTCGATGATCGTTTCTCGTTCAAGCTGGGCAAAGACAGCCATCATGCCCAAAGCGGCTTTGCCGTAAGGTGTGGTTGTATCAAAGGATTCCGTTACCGAGTGAAAACCAATTTTTTCAGGAAGAAAAATATCTTCAATTAAATAGAGAGTATCTTTTTGGCGGCGCGATAGACGATCTAGTTTGAGGACAACAACATGTTGGATTTGTTTATTTTTCGCCCGAGCAATAAGGCGCTGTATAGCAGGTCGTTTTAAATCTTTGCCGCTATAGCCGTCATCACGATAAATATCTTCAATTTCCCAATTGTTAGCAAGACAGAAAGCTGCAAGACGAACTTCCTGGGCAGATAAGCTTAGGCCATGTTCGGCCTGTTCTTCCGTAGAAACCCGCAAATAAAGGGCAGCATGCTCCTTACTTGCATCTTGCTGGTGTTGTTTCATGCTGAGGTCCCCCTTTGTAGATTTTCAGGGTTTTTATTAACTTATGATGCACTTAGCGGGCTGAGAATCATTTTAAAGACTTTTTACAAAATAAAAACGCCGCCTGGTTATCAGGCGGCTCTTAGTTTTTTTACTATAGGGCGTCGCGATCTAAAGGATAGGGTGGTGAAGTGGCTGGTTGTGGCAAAATCAATTCAATCATAAAGTCTTTTGTTGTTTCATTCGGGACTTCTTTGGCGACAAGAAGAAAGGGCTGAGTTTTAAAAGCTGTCGCTGCTGGCTTTTCTTCGTAAAGATACATATAGTGTATTTCATAATTTCCCGGAGTGAGTCGATCTAGTATAAGCTGCTCACCCGCTCGAATTGTGAAAGCCCTAACTGGCTGCGGTGTGCCCGATAGCAGCCAAAGACGGCCATATAGCGGCAAGGATGATTGGCGATTTGCGATAGTAATAGAATGATTTCCTGCTTGTTTTGTCGACGCATCTTGGGGCAGTAATTGGGTAAGAATATTTGTTTTTCCTTTTTCTCCTTTGAACAGTGCTGTACTGGTTGCTGTCGCTTGATTTGATTCGGAGGGAGTCTGGGGTTTGTCAACTGATAAAACATAAAAAATAAAGAGCAGACATAAGGCGGCGACGCCGTAGGAAAGGCCTGTGTTTCGCCGAATGAAGCTTTTGGAGGCAGCACGATGGGGACGACGCTTTGTTTGTTTTACTGCTTTAAGGCTCAAGAGTTGCGCATCAAAAGCTTGTCGTTTTATCGGATCAGATAAGATTTCGTAAGCTTGATTTAACTGGGCCATTTTTGCTGTTGCCGCTTCTTTGTCTGTAGAGATATCAGGATGATGTTTTTTTACAAGACGGCGATAGGCTTTTTGAATTTCTTCTGGTGAAGCCTTTGGGGAAAGTTCCAGAATTTCATAATAATTGCCTAGCATAGAAATCACCATCATATTTTAAATTTTTTTTGCTATGTTAGTAAGAGGTGAAAGGAGGATCATTTATGCAAGAAAAAACAATGTTTTATGTAGATGAAGAATCAACCTATGGCAAAACAGCGGTTTTCTTACTGTTACTGGCCGCTCAACGTCGGTTAATGAAGAACGAAATGAAAAATCGTCTGTGTAGTGGAGTCACAGACGAAAATTTATCGCATATCACCAGTCCATATCAAGAGAAAAACGTACATTGATAATTGTTTTTTCCAAATTTCCATCGCTGTTGTAAAATGTAATAATTTTACGTAATGCTTCTTTTTCAGCTACAACATGATTCAGCTCGTTTAGATAAGTTATTTCCATTTCCTTTTTTAATGGGTCAACCTTGTCACTATCAAACATTTTATAATCAACTCACTTTAATTTAAAAATGTACTGTTTCTTGCAGTATACTAAAAAACAATCAAAATATTTTTAAAAGCTTCTTTAAATAAACTTTTCAAAATAAAATTTTTATTGCTAGTTAATATATTGCTATATTTTAGCGGTTTATGTCAATGAAAATTTGAAATTTTGTTTTAACTCTTGCATTTTTTTTGTTTTGCTCTTATAATAAAAATCGAACAAATGTTCTGTGTGGAGGCGTTGAGAGTGGTAGAACGTATGGATAAAGGCCTAAATAAAGAAAATGCCTTAGAGGCGGCATTAAGAAAGATAAAAAAAGATTTTGGCGACGGTTCGATTATGAAACTGGGCGAAGCGGCTGACAAAATGAATATTGAAGTGATTCCCACTGGGGCCTTATCATTGGATTTGGCTTTAGGGGTAGGTGGAATTCCCCGAGGACGTTGCATTGAGGTTTATGGACCAGAGTCATCAGGAAAAACGACGGTCAGTTTGCATATGATTGCTGAAGTGCAGAAACTAGGCGGCATTGCTGCGTTTATTGATGCGGAGCATGCGCTTGACCCGACATATGCTCGTGCATTAGGTGTAGATATTGAAAACTTACTGATTTCACAGCCCGATTTCGGTGAGCAGGCATTGGATATTGCGGATGCTCTTGTTCGCAGTTCTGCCATTGATCTCATTGTTATTGATTCTGTAGCCGCGCTTGTACCCAAAGCGGAAATTGAAGGGGAAATGGGCGATTCCCATGTGGGGCTTCATGCCCGACTCATGTCACAGGCACTAAGAAAACTTACGGGGATCGTGAGTAAGTCACGTTGTACTGTTATTTTTATTAATCAAATTCGTGAAAAAGTGGGTGTAATGTTTGGCAATCCTGAGGTTACTACAGGTGGCCGAGCCTTGAAGTTTTATGCTTCTATCCGCATGGAGGTTCGCAAAGGGGAAGCCATTAAAAACGGCAATGACGTGATTGGGAATCGGACAAAAGTAAAGGTGGTAAAGAATAAGGTAGCGCCACCCTTTCGGACTGCTGAATTTGATATTGTTTATGGCGAAGGGATCTCTAGGACAGGTAGTGCCATTGATTTAGGCGTAGAACTTGATATTATAGCGAAAAGTGGTACTTGGTTTTCCTATGGTGATCATCGTCTGGGTCAAGGCCGAGAAAATGCCAAGCAGACGTTAAAAGAAAATCCTGAATTAATGGAAAGCATTGAACAGGCCATTCGTGAAAAATTATTAGTAAGTAAAATCAGTGTAGTAGAGACAATTGGTAGTGATGATATTGAAAAAGACAACGAGAAAGATAGCGAGGAATAATCGTTCCCGTAAGGCAAACAGGAGTTGACGCTAAAGCGCCAACTCCCGGAACATTAAATAAAGGCCGCATTAAAGGCTCTAATAGTACACCGATAAAATGGACTATGCCAAAACCCATAAGGATTTCTGACAAGACAAAGAATGGTAGCAGGGCGGGGAATACTACATTCCACCACAAATTTAAACCCATTACAGCTGATTCAAAGGCTTCTTTAGGGTAAACAACCATGGCTAACGTCATAAAACAAGAGAACAAGGCTAGGAAGTAAGCAAAACAATGTTTGCGATAGCTTTTTTGTATAAATGGGGCCATGTACCCGCCTCCTTCGTTCTTGGAATTTCATTACCTATTATATTGGTAGTCGAATCATGTTATTCCCTTTTCCGTTGATAATAAGGAGAACGGCGATAGTCTTGACCGCCTGATTGCCAAGCTGTTTCAGGGAAGGACAGGTTGTAGATATCTGTTGCTGCTATATCGATGGATAGCATTTGCTGAAGCGGTGATAAGTCGGAAGCGAAGTTGTTACTTGCTAGAAATTGTGCTGTTTTTAAAATGAATGGAATAGAAGCAGTGTGTTTGGCTTCTCGTAAAAAGCATCTTCCTTGATCATTAAAGGCTAAAACTCGACTATAAAGCGGACCTTGCTCATCGGCTTTTTGCAGTGTTTTCTGAGACACGTTTAGTAATAGATACAGTAAAATACGACGTAACTTTGCTGGTGGATAGCGTTTCGTCATAATCTTAGCAAAGAAGGAATCCCAAGAAGTTGCCTCTTTGGCAGCTTTTTGTATTTTATATTCCAGTCCTTCAGTGATTTCTGCTTGGTCATGAAAAAAGTGCGGCGGATGAGTGCGAAGAAGCGTTAAAAGCGGCAATGATAAATTTTCCAATCGCGGAAACTTGCTGTTTTCTTGTAATGCATGCTGGATTAAAGTGAGAACACTAGTTGGCAGTGTTTCTTGCCATTGTGGGCTTTCTTGTTTATGGTATAAAGCTTGGCGAATTGCACTGGCGCTGACAATCGGCTGGTTTATGGCTACGTTATGATACTCTGTTGTTCTTAGAATTGGTAAAGGCTTTAAAGTGGGGGCGAGTTTTCGAATGGCTCGCATATATTCGATAGCTAAAATATTATTGGGTGAAAGCGAAAAGTCTAATTCAGCTGTGAGAAGTTCTGCAAGCGCCGCTGCATAGCTCAGGCCGAAGTTGCGCATCCTTTCTGATAGGAGCTTGCTTAGGTGTGGGTCGTCAAGCATTTTAGCCGCTTCGCTTAACTGTTTTTCATCAGGTGTTTCGGCGCCAAAACAAACATGGCTTACCGAACCAAGTCGGTGTAGCAAGGAAATAGCGCCTTCGGCAAAATACTGAGCACTGCGCAGGGCAAACACCGTGGGGAGCTCGATGATAAGATCAGCTCCGCCGCAAAGGGCCATTTTTGCTCGTAACCATTTGTCAAATAAGGCAGGTTCGCCACGCTGTACGAAAGATCCGCTCATGACGACAACGACAGTTTCTCTTTGGGAACTTTTTTTAGCCTGCTCGATATGATAGGCATGGCCTTTATGAAAAGGATTATATTCCGCGATAATACCTACTGCATTCATAAACAATCCCCCTGATATGAACGGATATATAGATGATTTCTTCTTAGTATACTAAAATATAGTATAACAAAATAAATTGCGATTACATAAAAGAAAAAGTATTTTTAGGAAAGGATATTTGCTTTTGCTGTCGAAGTTTATGGAGTTAGTTTGTAGATTAGGTTACTAAGGAGGATTTTTTTATGAATGTATTAGTTGTAAATTGTGGTAGCTCGTCGATTAAATATCAGCTTGTGAATATGAACGACGAATCTGTTATTGCCAAAGGTTTGGTGGAAAGAATTGGTCTTGATGGGGCGGTTCTTACGCATCAGCCAGCTGGTCATGACAAAGTAGTTATTAAAACAGATATTCCGACGCACACTGTTGGTATTAAATTAGTCCTAAATGCTTTTGTAAATCCTGAATATGGCGTATTAAAAAGCATGGATGAAATTAATGCTGTTGGTCATCGTGTTGCTCATGGCGGTGAAAAATTCACGAAATCTGTTCTCATTACACCAGAAGTAATGAAAGGCATCGAAGAGTGTATTGATATGGCGCCGCTTCATAATCCTCCTAATATTGCCGGAATCAATGCCTGCAAAGAAGTTATGCCTAATGTGCCTCATATTGCTGTTTTTGATACTGCTTTCCATCAGACGATGCCTAAACATACTTTCCTCTATGGTCTTCCCTATGAAGCCTATGAAAAATATGGCTTGCGCCGTTATGGTTTCCATGGCACATCCCATAAATTTGTCTCACAGCGTGCGGCAACTTTGCTTGGTAAACCTTTGAATGAATTGAAAATTATTACTTGCCATTTGGGCAATGGTTCTAGTATTGCAGCGGTAAAAAATGGCGCCTGCATGGATACAAGCATGGGCTTTACGCCGCTTGATGGTCTTTTAATGGGAACTCGCAGTGGTTCCATTGATCCCGCGATTATTTCTTTCCTTATGAAAAAAGCCAATATGACAAGTGCCGAAGTAGATGCTTACCTGAATAAAGAATCAGGTGTTCTGGGAATTTCCGGCGTTTCGAGCGACTTTAGAGACATTGAAGAAGCTGCCAACGAAAATAATAGTCGGGCTAAACTTGCTCTGGATATGTTTGCTTATCGTGTTCGTAAATATATCGGCGCTTATGCCGCTGCTATGGGCGGAGTTGATGTCGTTGTATTTACGGCAGGTCTTGGTGAAAATTCGGCTTCGATGCGAGCTAGTATTTGTGAAGGCTTAGAATTCATGGGTATTTGTGTTGATGCAGAGAAGAATAATGTTCGCGGTAAAGAAACAAAAGTTAGCACTGACGATTCGAAAGTTACCGTTCTCCTTATTCCTACCAATGAAGAACTGGTTATTGCCCGTGATACAAAAGCAATTTGCAACGGCTAAGCCGTTTTCTCAGTCAAGTCTTTTTGCTTGACAAACCTTTTTTGACTGGCTATAATATAGAAATGTTGAGGTGAGCATTATGCTTATTTCTGTAGTGCAAGCTAAAAAAGAGTTGGGTGGCAGACAAGAATTTTCTTTTGTTACCGCCGCGGAGAAGCTCAACATAGATGGCCAGCACCCTTATAAAAATGGGGATATTATCGTCAAGGGCGAAGTCACAAACCTAGGCGACCGTCTTACTATTGCTGGGACGATTACGGCGCAGGCCGCTTATGAGTGCAACCGCTGTTTGACTTTTTTTGAACGGCAAGAAACGATTTCTTTTGCGGAAGACTTTCGCGAAGCGAATCAACCCTTAAGTCAGGGACTCGGAGAAGCTGATTGTATTATTTATGAAGGTGACTTCATTGATATTGATGAACTTGTCCGAGAGAATTTGCTGCTGAACGAACCGCTTCAACCGCTTTGCAGCGACGCTTGCCTTGGTTTATGTCCTGTTTGTGGTGTAAACCGCAATGAACAGAGCTGTAATTGTAATCAAGAATCTATTGATCCGCGACTTGCAATTTTAAGTCGGTTGATACAAGAAAAGTGAATTTTATTGAGGAGGTGTATGTTTCATGGCAGTTCCGAAGCGTAAAATGTCCAAAGCACGTCGTGATTCTCGTCGTGCTAATTGGAAACTTACCGTTCCGAATCTGATTGCGTGTCCGCAATGTCATCAATTAAAAATGCCCCACCGTGTGTGCCCTGAATGCGGTTTCTATAACGGAAAGGCGATTGTAACGGCAGAATAATAAGAAGTGAAACAAGCAAGATAAAGGAGTATTCGCTTTATCTTGCTTGTTTTTTTTGTAAAATGCACTTGCATTTTTTAAGAGTGCCCGATATAATTGGTGTTAGTAACAGGTAATAAAACTTGTTGATAAAAAATTGGGTGATGCTATGGCCGGAAACAAAAAAAAGTTGCGTCAAAATCAATTGTGTCTTGAACTTGATAAAAGTCCTTTCTTGAAAGATGAAGATTTGGCACGTCTATTGGGCGTTAGTGTTCAGACGATTCGCTTAGACCGACTGGAACTTGGTATTCCGGAACTACGCGAACGAATTCGCCAAATGGCTCACCAAGCCCAGGGGAAAGTAAAATCAATTGCGAGTGCTGAAGTAGTTGGCGAGCTAATTGATTTGGAACTGGGCAAAAATGGTATTTCTTTAATGACAGTGACAGATGACATGGTTTTTGAAAAGACGCGCGTAGCTAGAGGACATTATATTTATGCGCAGGCCAATTCTTTGGCTTTGGCAGTTCTCGATGTTCCTGTTGCAGTAACGGGCGTTGCTAATATAAAATATAAAGTGCCTATTCACGTTGGCGATAAACTAGTCGCAAAAGCGGAAGTTATAAAAAAACGAGGAAACAAGTTTTTTATTTGGGTGAAAACCAGAAATGATAATAGAGAAGTATTTCGGGCAAAGTTTATTATGGTTTCCTTGTAACAACAGCCAATCGGTTAGTGCGGAGATGAAGGGAGATATCAATGAAGGTTGCCGTTGACGCCATGGGGGGCGATTTAGCGCCTCGTGAGATTATACTCGGAGCAATTGAAGCCTTACAGACGGTGCCCTGCGATATCGTTTTGGTAGGAGATCAAGAACTGATTCAAAAGGAACTTGACAAGCAGGGAATGGGGAAAAATGATCGAATTACAATTCACCATGCCAGTGAAGTCATTACCATGGAGGATCATCCCGGCGCCGCTGTTCGCAAAAAGAAAGATTCTTCTGTCGTTGTAGCGACAAGGCTAGTCAAAGAAGGTCTGTGCGATGTAGTTATTTCCGCAGGCAGTACAGGAGCTGCTGTAGCTGCTGCGCTTTTTGGACTCGGACGAATTCCGGGGATTGAGCGCCCTACCATTGCTACACCGATTCCTCATCAGAGCGGTATAACCATTTTACTTGATTCTGGGGCAAATGTAGATTCTAAGCCCAAGCATCTGATGCAAAGTGGTATTATGGGATCCATTTACGCGAAATACGTAATGCAGATCGATGAACCTAAAGTAGGGCTTTTAAATATCGGCGAAGAAGAGACAAAAGGAAATGAGCAGGCTCTTGCGACGTATCCTCTGTTAAAACAATTAAAAACAATTCGATTTATTGGCAATGTAGAAGGCCGTGACATTATGAACGGAACGGCTGATGTTATTGTTTGTGATGGCTTTGTCGGCAATGTAGTTTTGAAAGCTGGCGAAGGCCTAGCGAAAGCAATTTTGGAAATGATCAAAGATGCAATCAAACAAAGCGGACTTTTTGTGAAAATAGCATCTTTAATGATTTTACCAGCTTTAAAAACTTTAAAGAAAAAACTTGACTATAGCGAATATGGCGGTGCGCCATTACTTGGTGTAAATGGCGGATTTATTATTTGCCATGGCAGTTCAAAGGCTAAGGCAATCAAAAATGCAATTCGTGTTGCCTATGAATTTCAAGAACGAAAAGTTGTCGAACATATCCGTGAAAGCCTCGCGAAGGAGGGTGATCTCAGTGATGATGAATAATAAAGCAGTTGGGATTATTGGAATTGGCTCCTATTTACCGGAAAAAGAGATGACAAATTACGATTTAGAAAAGTTAGTTGATACAAATGACGAATGGATTGTTGAACGGACGGGGATCAAAGCGCGTAGAATTGCCGCAGCAGAAGAGAGTACTTCTGATCTGGCCACGATGGCTGCTCGCCGTGCTTTGGCGGACGCTGGTGTTACTGCCGATGAAATAGATCTTATTATTGTGGCAACAGCTACGCCAGACATGCTTTTTCCTTCAACAGCTTGTTTAGTGCAAGATAAACTTCAGGCTTCTCATGCAGCGGCTTTCGATTTAGCGGCCGGTTGCAGTGGGTTTGCTTATGGTCTTGTTACAGGAACTCAGTTTATAAAAAGTGGTTGTTATAAAAAGGTTTTAGTGATTGGGGCAGAAACGTTATCACGAATTCTTGATTGGACCGATCGCAATACTTGTGTTTTGTTTGGTGATGGCGCTGGTGCAGCCGTTCTCGGCGAAGTGGAAGCTGGGTTTGGGCTGTTAGGCAGTTATCTTGGCGCTGACGGTAGTGGCGGCGAACTTTTAAAATTGCCAGCAGGCGGGTCTCGTTTGCCAGCTAGTGCTCTTACTGTGGCCAATCGGGAACATTATGTTTTTATGAGCGGTAATGAAGTTTTTAAATTTGCTATTAAAATTATGGGAGAGGCCGCATTGAAAGCCTTGGAATCTGCTGGTCTTACTCGTAGCGATGTAGATGTACTTGTACCACATCAGGCTAATATGCGTATCATTCAATCGGCGGCAAAACGTTTAAAAATGCCCATGGAAAAAGTTGTTGTAAATCTTGATAAATATGGCAATACTTCCGCTGGGTCGATTCCTATCGCCTTAGATGAGGCATATCATGCTGGAACGATTAAAAAAGGCGA
Organism: uncultured Pelosinus sp.; assembly: GCA_900550105.1. Classification (GTDB taxonomy): domain Bacteria; phylum Bacillota; class Negativicutes; order UMGS1260; family UMGS1260; genus UMGS1260. The sequence goes on along the minus strand of URQW01000054.1, from coordinate 5,634 downwards.
CAATGTTGTACTTGTTGGTTTTGGAGCTGGACTTACTTGGGCTTCAGCTGTTATAAAATGGAGCAAGGAGGATAAAACTATTGTTTAAAAACGACTTGTGTGATCTGCTGCAGATCGAATATCCCATAATACAAGGTGGAATGGCTTGGGTAGCTACAGCAGAACTCGCAGCCGCTGTATCGAATGCAGGCGCTTTGGGACTTATTGGTTCAGGTCAAATGCCTGCGGATATTTTGAGGGCAGAGATCCGAAAAGCAAAAGAAATGACAGATAGACCTTTTGGTGTGAATATTATGCTTCGCTCACCGTTTGTAAAAGAGGTGATGCAAGTTGTCATAGATGAAAGAGTTTCTGTAATTACAACAGGAGCGGGAAATCCTGGCGAATATATTCCTGCACTACAGGAGATTAATACAAAAGTTATTCCGGTAGTAGCGTCTGTTGCTCTGGCAAGACGGCTAGAGAAAGTGGGCGTTACGGCAATTATTGCAGAAGGAATGGAAAGCGGCGGCCATGTAGGGACTATTTCTACTATGACGCTAGTACCACAAGTGGTTGATGCTGTTAAAATTCCGGTAATTGCTGCCGGTGGTATTGGCGATAGCCGAGCGATGATTGCTGCTTTAGCATTGGGCGCCCAAGGTGTTCAGATTGGTACGCGTTTCGTTGCTTCTACGGAGTGTACAGCTCATCTAAAATATAAAGAGGCTATTTTAAAAGCGAAAGATCGTTCTACCGTGGTGTCTGGTCTTACGACAGGTCATCCTGTTCGAGTGATTGCCAATAAACTTACCAGAGAGCTTGAAGAAATGGAACGCAGTGGCGCATCAATTGAAGAATTAGATCAAAAAGGTGTTGGTAAGCTTCGGGCTGCCGCAAAAGACGGCGATACAGACTATGGTTCTGTTATGGTCGGCCAAGTTGCTGGTTTAATTCAAGACATCAAGCCTGTGAAAGAAATTATTCAAGATCTTGTTAATGGTGTTCCAAAAGTGATTTCTCAGTTAAATACTTTTAGATAATTCTAATTGGGCTTAGAAGGAGGTCGCTATGAGTAAAGTTGCATTTGTATTTCCAGGTCAGGGTTCTCAGTCAGTGGGAATGGGAAAGGAATTCTATGATCAATTTGCTGTAGCAAAAAAAATCTTTCAGGAAGCTGATGAAGCGCTTGGGTTTTCTATTACAGATATGTGCTTTCAGGGACCGGAAGAAGAGCTGAAGAAAACTTATAATACGCAGCCGGCGATACTAACGATGAGTATTGCTTGCTATGAGGTATTAAAAGAAAAAGGCTTAACTCCAGCTATTACGGCAGGCCACAGTTTGGGTGAATATTGCGCCCTTGTTGTTGCAGGTGCCCTTTCTTTTGCTGATGCAGTAAGACTTGTAAGAAAACGCGGTCAATTTATGCAGGAGGCTGTTCCCTTAGGGGAAGGCGGTATGGCTGCTATTTTAGGTCTTGACCGTCAGCTTGTTATTGAAACTTGCCAAAGTATAGAACAGTCCGGTGAAACGGTGCAGGCTGTTAATTTTAACTGTCCAGGACAGATCGTTATTGCTGGTTCCAGTCAAGGCGTGGAAAAGGCAGCAGAGGCCTTAAAAGCAGCTGGCGCGAAACGTGCTGTGATGCTGCCAGTAAGCGCTCCTTTTCATAGTACGCTTATGGAGCCTGCAGCAGCGCGATTAGCTGCTGAGCTTGATAAAGTCAATATTTGCGATCCCATCATTCCGGTTGTTGCAAATGTCAATGGCAAGACGCTCCATTCCTCTACCGAAATTAAAGAATCGCTGGTGAAGCAGGCTGCTCATCCGGTGTTATGGGAAGATTGCGTGGCGACGATTCAATCGTTTGGAACTACTGATATGGTAGAAGTCGGGCCAGGAAAGGTTCTGACAGGGTTTACGAAAAAGATTGCCAAAGAACTTCATACTTTAAATGTAGAAGATATGGCATCCTTAGAAAAAACCCTTGATTATTTCAAGGAGGTCCGCTAAAATGCATTTAGATGGTAAAGTAGCCCTAGTGACAGGCGCTTCTCGAGGGATTGGCCGTGCAGTGGCGATTCAGTTAGCTCAATCTGGAGCGAAGGTAGTTATTAATTATGCTGGAAATCGTCAAGCCGCGGAAGAAGTTCTTGCTGCGATTGAAGCGATGAAAGGCGAGGCAATTCTTGTGCAGGGTGATGTTTCCAAGGCTGATGCTGTAGAGTCCATGGTAAAACAGGCTGTAGAGCGCTTTGGTCGAATTGATATTCTTGTCAATAATGCCGGAATTACTCGCGATGGTTTGTTGATGCGTCTCAAAGAAGAAGATTGGGATGCTGTGTTAAATACAAATCTAAAAGGTGTTTTTTATTGCACGAAAGCTGTATCGAAACTCATGATGAAGCAGCGTTCTGGCAAAATTATTAATATGACTTCTGTTGTCGGCGTTATGGGTAATGCCGGACAATCTAACTATGCTGCAGCGAAAGCTGGTGTAATTGGATTTACAAAATCAATGGCTAAGGAATTAGCAGCTAGAAATATTCAAGTCAATGCTGTTGCACCGGGATTTATTGCAACAGATATGACTGACGTGCTACCTGAGGCGGTAAAGGCTGATTTGGAAAATAAAATACCGTTGCAAAAGCTCGGCCAGCCAGAAGATATAGCCAATGCGGTTTTATTCCTTGCTTCTGATTTTGCAAGTTATATTACTGGTCAGGTTCTCCATGTTGATGGTGGAATGGTCATGTGAGTTTTTACTGAGTCTTTTGGAAGGAGGTGACGTACATGACAACTTTTGACAAAGTAAAAGAGATCGTAGTTGAACAACTTGGTGTTGATGAAGCCGATGTAACAATCGATTCGACTTTCATTGATGATCTTGGTGCTGACTCGCTTGATATTGTTGAATTGATTATGGCATTCGAAGAGGAATTCAATATTGAGATTCCTGACGAAATCGCTGAAAAAATCAAAACTGTTAAAGACACTGTGGAATACATAGACAAAGAAAAATAAGATCAAGTGATTGTCCGTTTGTAGGGAGTCCCGTGGAAACGATTTTCGCGGGACTTTCTTAAAGATATTGTTCCATTTGAAACGGAGGAGTTGTAATTTGAGACTTCCAGAACTTAAAATCGGTCAGCTTGTAGCGAAAGTTCCTGTCATTCAAGGTGGAATGGCAATACGGCTTTCGACAGCTCGGTTGGCAGCAGCTGTTGCTGAACAGGGCGGTATTGGATTGATTGCAGCTTCTGGTATGACCTTTGATGAGCTTCGGCACGAAATTCGGTTGGCCCGTTCATTAACTAAAGGGATTATCGGTATTAATATTATGGTTGCTGCCAGACAGTTTGCTGGCATTGTTGAGACGGCAATTGACGAGGGCATCGATTTGATTGTCGCTGGAGCTGGTTTTTCCCGCGATATTTTCGGTATGGGAAAAGAATCGGGGACTCCTATTGTTCCAATTGTTTCATCTGTTAAACTTGCGAAAATTTCCGAAATGCTTGGCGCAGCTGCTGTTGTTGTTGAAGGCAAGGAAGCGGGCGGCCATTTAGGAACTGATATTTCAGTCCGCACATTGATTCCCGATATTGTAAAAGCAGTAAAAATTCCTGTCATGGCTGCAGGCGGCGTTATGTCAGGACAGGATATTTGTGAATTAGTTAAAGCCGGTGCATCAGGTGTGCAACTTGGCACTCGGTTTGCCGCCAGCGAAGAGTCTAATGCCGCACCTGCTTTAAAGGAGTTTTACTTGAAAGCAAAGGCAGAAGACGTAGTGTGATAAAAAGTCCCGTCGGTTATCCGGGACAAGCCATTCGCAACCCCTTTGTTGAGAAAATCCTCGAAGGTACGCAGCCTGGGCCGACCCAGTGCATTGCCTGCTTAAAACACTGTTCCCAAAGCTTTTGCATTATTCAAGCTCTGATCCGGGCGCAGCAAGGCGATGTAGAAACCGGTCTTGTCTTTACTGGTCAGTACATTCATAAAATAGATGAAATTTTGTCTGTAAAAGAGATTTTTGCGCGTTTAATTGCTGAAGCTGAACAGGTTGACTAAATATACGTGAGGTGAGTATTTTGAAAAGAAGAGTTGTAGTAACAGGTCTTGGCGCCATTACTCCAATTGGCATTGGCAAAGACGCCTACTGGGAGTCTTTGATGGCGGGAAAGTCAGGTATTACGAAAATTACTCGCTTTGATGCATCGGAGTATGCAACACAAATCGCCGGTGAAGTAAAGGGTTTTGATCCGACGAATTATATTGAGAAAAAAGAAGCTAAGCGGATGGATCGTTGCACTCAATTTGCAATTGCCGCAGCCAAAATGGCATTAGAAGATGCTGCCATTGATTTAGAAACCGAAGATCGCAGCCGTATCGGCACACTTGTTGGTACAGGTATCGGCGGTATTGAGACATTACATGATCAATATAAAACGCTGTTTGATAAAGGTCCAAATCGGATTAGTCCTTTTTTTGTACCGATGATGATTGCTAATATGCCATCTGGTCAAATTTCCATTAACTTTGGGTTGCAAGGACCTTGCTTGTGTGTAGTAACAGCTTGTGCTACGGGGACAAATTCGATTGGCGATGCTTTCCGCATGATTGAACGCGGCGATGCCGATGTGATGATTGCTGGTGGTACGGAAGCAGCTATTTCCCAGGCGGCAATGGCCGGTTTTTGTTCCATGAAGGCTATGTCTACCCAAAATGACGAACCAGAAAAAGCATCGAAACCTTTTAATATGGGCCGTGACGGTTTTGTTATGGGTGAAGGCGCTGGGATTGTGATTTTGGAATCTTTAGAACATGCTAAAGCAAGAAATGCTCGAATTTATGCTGAAATGGCTGGTTACGGCACGAATGCGGACGCTTATCATATTACGGCCGTAGCTCCTGGTGGTACACAAGCGGCAAAATGTATGGAAATGGCGATTAAAGATGCTGGCCTTGAGGCAACAGATGTAGACTATATTAATGCTCATGGTACATCTACGCCGCTGAACGATCAGAACGAAACTTTAGCCATTAAAGTTCTTTTTGGCGATTATGCTAAAAAAGTTGCTGTAAGTTCCACTAAATCAATGACAGGCCATCTTTTGGGAGCTGCCGGAGGCATTGAATTTATTGCCTGTGTTTTGGCAATTCAAAATGGTATGATTCCGCCTACTATTAATTATACTCAGCCTGACCCTGAACTTGATCTGGACTATGTTCCCAATGAAGCTCGTAAGCAAGACGTCAATGTAGCAATTTCCAACTCCTTTGGTTTTGGCGGTCATAATGCGACGGTTCTTGCTAAAAAGTATCACGACTGAGTTTATCGATGAAACGACTTTTAGATGAAACTAGGCGGGTAGAGCTGAATCGACTTCTACAGTTTCTTGGTGTCAAAATGAAGAATCTCCAACTGTTACATCAGGCTCTGACTCATACTTCTTACGCGAATGAAGTTAGGCACAGCGGCTCACTTCATAATGAGCGTCTGGAGTTTCTCGGTGATGCGGTCTTAGATCTTGTAGTGAGTGAAAATTTATTTAGACGTTTTTCTCATTTAACAGAAGGTGAATTGACCAAATCACGAGCCAATATTGTTTGTGAACATACTTTGGCTCAAAAAGCGGCAGAGGCAAATTTAGG
>URQW01000053.1 GCA_900550105.1 uncultured Pelosinus sp. | reverse complement strand
AGATTCTCAAAGAACAGGAAGCCTTGACGCAGATTGCTTTGGCCAATTATTTGAATGTGGAACCAGCGGCTATCTCTAAGACGCTTGTCAAGTTAGAAAAGAAAGAACTTGTCGTAAGGCAGGTTGGCCAGGATAAGCGGGAAAAGATTATTTCATTAACGGCAAAAGCGCAGGAATCTTACGAAATGTGGCAACAGATTGTCGGTGAGCATCGACGGCAGTTTTTGCAGGATATTTCGGCAGAACAGTTGACTTTGATGCGACGCTTATTGCAGACGATGGCAAAGCATGCCAAGTAAATAGTGCAGCAGTTTGGGCGATGGCGCAAAGGAGAGAGGGGTATGTTTCATAAAATCTTAGTCCCAGTTGACGGGTCAGATACCGCATTACTTGCGGTAAAATATGCTCGGAAGCTGGCGGGGAAATTTAGCAGTGCTGTTACTTTGCTTCATGTGATTCCGAATGTGGCAGTTGTTCCTGGAGCGGTACCGATGCCTGATACAGTTTTAGCGAAGCTTGATGAAACTGGAAATACGGTTTTGGCACAGGCTGCAGCTTACTTTGCCGACTATGATGGTCGAGTCTATCAGCGTCTGGAGTATGGACCGCCAGGAAGAGTGATTACTGAAATTGCTTTAGACCACCACTTTTCCCTGATTATTATGGGGCGGCGAGGGCTGAGCAATGTGACGGCTTTTTTCTTAGGCAGTGTCAGCAATCATGTAGTACAGCATGCCCCTTGTCCAACTATGATTATTAAGGATCAGGAAAAAACAGCAGAGTAACTCTATGAATAGGATTCTGGTCGGTAAAAACGTCTAGAGTTCTATTTTGTAGTTTTATCTGCGATTTAGGACTTTAGTGGGAGATTTTTTAGAAGGAGAATTTTTGTCAAAAGCGAAAATAATTGTAAAAATAGGAAAAATGTGAATTTTATGATTGCCGAGCTGTGCAGCAAATGAATGATCCTTGCGATGAAAGAGGGAGTTCATAATGAGTCTTCGAATAAAACTGTTTTTGACAACGGCAGTCACGTTGGTTCTTTTTATCTGGCTTTTTTCTTTGGCTATTACGCATCAAGTCGAAAAAAGAGTTCTGGAAGATGTAACGCAGACTATGGATAGTAAGACAAGACAGGCAGCGATGACGATTGACTTTTGGTTTCGGGAAAGGTCGCTATCCTTAGAAGCTTTCGCTAGCGAATTGGAACGTCATAAATTAGATCAAAAATCACCTGAGTTGAGAGAAAATATGATCTCTTTTTCCCGGCGGTTTTCGGATCGTTTTGCTAATAGTCTGTTTATCGGTTTTGCGAATCATCAGCTTGTGTCCATCGTGAATCGTTCGCAGCAACAACTAGCCGCGTTTGATCCGACGGTTCGACCGTGGTATCAGCAAGCTTTAGCACAGCGGCGGACCATCATCACAGAACCTTACAACGATTTTTTTTCTGGTAGACAAGTTGTTACTTTGGCTGTCCCAGTAAAAGAACTCAGTGAACCAGCTGTTTTAAGTACTGATATTTTTCTCGAAGAACTGAAGCCCATTGCGGATAAAATTCGCTTTCATCCTTTGGCGCAAATTGCTTTTTTTAGCCGAGAAGGCAAGGTTATTTATGATCCTGATGGTATTTTTGCCGCGACACCGGACGAATCTATTTTAATTGCTGCGGATCGTGATACTCGCTATAAGACGCTGCAAACTATGTTTGCTCAGGAAAGTGGCTTTCTTTATGATTCGGGAGGACAGGGGTATCAAGTGTTTCATACTTATGTTCCTTCAACTGGTTGGGTCATTATGACCAGGATTCCCTCAGCTGTCTTTTATGAAGCAAGTCGACAGTTGCAACAGTATGCGATTGGTGCTTCCGTTTTGGCGATTTTACTTGCGCTTATTTTTTCCTCTATTTTTGTCCGGCGCATCGTTTTACCTTTAGAGGAAATGGCTCAAGTCGCTCATACCATGGGCGGCGGGAATCTGAACGTGGCTTTTTCGCCGCAGAAAACACCAGAATTAAAGAACTTGGCGCTTTGCCTGGAAAGTATGCGAAATCAGATCTTATCTCTTCTTGACGGAAAAGATGAAATGGTAAAAGAGGCCAATGCCAACAGACAGGAAATTCAGTCGCTTTATCAACAGATGATTGCTTTGAATGCGGAACTGAATAAAGCCTTTCAGGAGAAAGATGCGGCAAATCTTGCTACGATTAAAGCGTTAGCCGATGCCGTAGAGGCCAAAGATTCTTATACGCGCGGCCATAGTGAGCGTGTTTTAGAGTATTCTTTAATGATCGGCAAAAAAATGAAACTAAGCGAAGCTCAAATGGAGTTTTTGAGCTATGCGGCTATTTTGCATGACATCGGCAAAATTGGAATTCCCTTTAAAATACTAAACAAGCCAGGGAAGCTGAGCGCTGATGAATATAGTGTCATTCAACAGCATCCTCAGATTGGCTATAAAATTATAAAAAATATCTCCTACCTAAGGGAGGTAGGGGAAGCGGTTGTACAGCATCACGAATGGTTTAATGGTCAAGGGTATCCGTCAGGCCTTAGCGACAGAGATATTCACCCGATGGCGCAAATTTTAGCGGTAGCTGATGCCTACGATGCCATGACCAGTCTGAGGGTTTATCGTAAGTCTTTATCAAGGGAACAGGCTTGTGCAGAACTGCGGTCTAAAGCGGGCATTCAATTTTCACCGAACATTGTCAAGACTTTTTGTGAAGTCCTTGAGCAAGAAGGCGAGCAGTCAAGCGCTGCTATATCATAGGGCATTCTTTTTATCGCTAGCATGAGTATAGCGGCGCGTAAAATCGATAAAGGTTTTGCCAGCTAGCGGCAGCGATGTGTCGGGAAGCCAAATTAGTCCCATGGTGAGATATAGCGCTGGAACGAGTGAACGGGAAATCAACGAATCCTCTTGGCTGATGCAATCGACTGGCAGAAAAGAAATTCCTACATCCTGAGCTACGAGCGCTTTAATCGTTTGGAACTGATTTGTCGATATGGTAATGTTTGGTGCAAGACCTGCTTGGGCATAATTATCTAAAATAATTTTTCGCAGGAGATATCCCTCATTGTAGAGAATGAGGGGTTCTTTATTTATGTCGGTAAAAGACAAGGTTGGTTTTGCAGCAAGGCGGTGGTGCGGTGGTAGGCAAACTGTTATTTCCTGAGTGGTAATCTGGTGAGAGCACAGTGGTAAAGCCGCTAAATTATCAGGAAACATGACCAGAGCGGCATGAACATTTTTTTCCAGAACAAGATTGACTGCTGCTGCTGATCCGTCATCTACTACGAGCATATCTAAGGCTGGATAACTTTTTTTGAAAGCGGCAAACAAGGCGGGAAAGACATAAGCGCCTAACAGTGGCGGTACGGCTAGGCGAAAAGTATCGTGAGACAGTTTTTTATATTCAGCCATAGTATTTTGTAATGATTGAAAATGATCGAGAAATCCTTTAGCCAGTTCTAGGAAGATTTTCCCCTCGGCTGTGAGCTGAACGCGTTTTTGGCTGCGGTCTAAGAGCGAGAGTCCTAGCTCTGCTTCTAGTCTAGTAACTGCCTTTGACACGGCAGGCTGCGAGACGTGGAGCGCCTCGGCGGCGGCCGTAAAATTATGTAAGGTACATACTGTCACAAAATACGTCAGCTCTCGAAGCTCCATGGTGATTCACCTTGCCTTATTATGAACTATAGTTATCATATCATGATTTTTTGGTATTTCAATTTTTTTTGACAACGGCGTATAATGAGCTCACCAAATTTATTTGATTCTTTACAAATTAGTTAGAAAGCAGATTGGTGAGAAATATGAAGGAAGTATGTAAAAAAATCGTCCGTTATCAGACACAAGATGGCCAGATTCGTTATGGTTTAATCCAGGGAGAAGAAGTCTTCCGTTTAGCAGGCGACTTTGCGGCTATGGCAGCAGGCGACTTTAGTTTGACTGGCGAGAAAATTTTGTTAGACGCAGTGAAGCTCCTTGTTCCAGTAGAACCGACAAAAGTCGTTAATTTTGGTTGGACCTATGCGGGTCATGCCCAGGAAACTGGCGGACAGGCCAATTTGAGTGAGCCCTTTCTCTTTCTTAAGCCCTTATCGTCGCTCATTGCTACCGGTGAAACAATTTCTTTGCCGCCGACTACCTTAACGAATAAGGTGGAACTAGAAGGCGAAGTTGCTTTGATTATTGGCAAACGCGGCAAAAATGTGACTGAGGCTGAGGCGCTTGACTATGTATTTGGCTATACTGTTTTTAATGACGTAACAGCAAGAGATCTTACGAAAAGCGATCCCCAGTTTACCCGAGGTAAAGGGTTTGATACTTTTGGTCCCATTGGACCGTGGATCGTTACAGATCTCGATCCGTCGGATCTTAAAATTACAACAACTTTAAATGGCACAATCGTGCAACAAGGCAGTACGGCGCAAATGTCCCTATCGATTCCTTTCTTGATTAGTTGGATTTCGCAGGTAATGACGCTAGAGCCAGGTGATGTTTTGGCGCTTGGTTCGCCTTCAGGCACTTGCCCGATGCAAAGCGGTGACGAAGTGACGGTTACTGTTGCAGGAATTGGTACTCTTGTAAATTATGTAAAGTAATGTATTGCTATGAAAAAATAATAAAAGCTGCTTCTTGTCAATGCGCTTTTCTTCGGAAAAGCTTGTACAAGGAGCAGCTTTTCTCTGTTCGAAGTATGCTATACTAAAGAAAAGAGCCGATTGTCTTAGGGGAGCGATTGAGGGGGCAGTGTATGGAATTACGGCAGCTGGAGTATTTTCAAATGGCAAGCAGGCTTGGCAGTATTACTCGGGCTGCCGAGCGACTTCATGTTTCGCAGCCGAGTATTACGAAAGCGATTCAGAAACTGGAAGGCGAGTTAAACGTACAGCTTTTTGATCGCAGCCAGAAACATCTAGCCTTAACACCAGAAGGAGCTGTTTTTTTAGAGCGGATAGAAAAAGCTTTGCATATGATTGATGACGCCTTATTTGAGCTGAAGGATTATCAGCAGCTCCAAAAAGGCGCGATTAAAATAGGCATTCCCCCCATGGTAGGCTCCTACTTGTTCCCAAAGATTTTTTATCATTTTCGTAAGCAATATCCTAAATTAGAAACGTTTATTTCCGAGGAAGGCTCTTTGATGATTCGTGATAAATTAGAAAAGGGCGAATTGGATTTAGGGATTGCCATTATTAATGAAACACCGTCTAATCTGCAGACAATTCCTTTGGCAGTGCATCAAATTCTTGTTTGTATGCCGCCCAATCATCCCTTAAGCCAAAAAGAAAGTTTGTCGGTCTACGATCTCGACCAGGAGCCCTTAATTATGCTTAAAGAAGATTCTTATCATCGCCGGGTGATTGCTGAGAAGTTTTCTAAAGCCTCTATTGTACCGCAAATTGTCTTATCATCAAGTCAGGTAGAAACAATTAAGGGATTAGTCGTAAGTGGAACAGGCATTTCTTTTTTGTTAGATGTAATTGCGCAAAAGGAGCCACTGCTTGTTACTCGGCCCTTTTCTGAGCCGCTGCAAGTTCAAGTGGGGCTTGTTTGGAAAAAGGAGGGCTATTTGAGCCGAGCATCGCGGGCCTTTATGGATTTTATGCAACAGTATATATAAAACGGTTACGAAATGAAACCTGCTAGAAAAACTTGTCTGTTTAGTTACGAGACGAGTTTTTTTATTTGCTATGCAAGAAAATTATGAAATATAGCCTATGTCTATGATAACATGACGAATAACTATTTTATATTTTCGCCAGAATCTGCTAGTCTATTAAAAGAGAAAAAAATCACAAAGTAAATAGGGCTGGCGGTGACAGTAGGCGAGAAATAGGATATACTGTTAGATAATAAATCTTTTTGCTTTACGCTGGCTGTTTTGATTAGGCTGATTTTTCAGGATACACTAGTCGGGATAGGCGGCGTAGTTTGGGTTTATAGGTATTTGCCTAAGCTGATTTTGCCTACTATACTTAAAGGTTAATTAAGGGAGGAAGTTTCATGCGTAAAATTGAAGCCTCGCAAATCACAGAAGCCGTTGCTAAATTGGCTACTGATGCCAACTACTACTTGTCTCATGATATTTACGACGCCTTAGTAGAAAATCAGAAAGTCGAACGCTCTCCTCTTGGCAAAGAAATTCTCGGCAAACTTGTAGAAAATGCCGATATTGCTCGCGCCGAAGATATGCCGATCTGCCAGGATACGGGGATGGCTGTCTTGTTTGTGGAATTAGGGCAGGATGTACAAATTGTCGGTGACAGTCTGGCTAATGCTATTAATGCAGGTGTAGCGAAAGGTTATACGGAAGGCTATTTAAGAAAGTCCGTTGTGGCTGAGCCTGTATTTGAACGGAAAAATACGAAGGACAATACGCCGGCGATTATTCATGTGGAACTTGTCCCTGGCGATAAGTTAAAGCTGCTGCTAGCGCCAAAAGGTTTTGGCAGCGAAAATAAGAGCGCGATTAAAATGCTTGTACCAGCTGATGGAATTCAAGGAATTAAGGATTTCGTTGTTGACACAGTAAAAAAAGCGGGATCAAACCCTTGTCCGCCCATGGTTGTTGGCGTAGGAATCGGCGGAACCTTTGAAAAATGCGCATACCTTGCGAAGAAAGCTTTGACTCGTCCAATTACATCGAAAAACGAAGATCCTCGCTATGCCAAATTAGAGGAAGAACTGATGGAGTTAATTCGTAAAACTGGTCTTGGACCGCAAGGACTCGGCGGTGATGTGACGGCGCTTGGCGTCAATATCGAATGGTATCCGACGCATATTGCCGGGATGCCTGTTGCAGTCAATATTAACTGTCATGCCACCCGCCATGCGGAAGTGGAACTTTAAGAGGAGGTTACGAAAATGGCTGAAGCAATTCGCATTACTACCCCTTTAACAAAAGAAAAGGTACAATCCTTAAAAGCGGGTGACAGTGTTTTAATTAGCGGCGTGATTTATGCAGCTCGCGATGCAGCTCATAAAGAAATGACCGAGGCGCTCGCTCGCGGTGAAAAACTGCCTGTTGATTTGACTGATCAGGTTGTATATTATGTAGGACCTTCGCCAGCGAAACCAGGTCAACCTATCGGTTCCGCCGGTCCGACTACGAGCGGTCGTATGGATGCCTATACGCCAGCTTTGATCGAACAGGGACTGCGCGGCATGATTGGCAAAGGATATCGTTCGAAAGAAGTCGTAGACGCTATGAAAAAGCACGGCGTAACTTATTTCGCTGCGATTGGCGGCGCCGCCGCTTTAATTGCTCGTTCCGTAAAAAAATATGAAGTGCTGGCTTACGGTGATTTAGGTCCAGAAGCCTTAGCGGCACTTACGGTAGAAGATTTCCCCGCGATTGTTGTCATTGACTGTGAAGGCAATAATTTTTATGAACAAGGCCAAAAGCCTTATGCGCAAATCTAAAGATAGGCGTAAAATTTTGGATTGAGGTGACATATGCTTACTTTTGACGTATTAGTAATCGGCAGCGGCGGCTCCGGTATGCGCGCCGCGCTGGAAGCGGCAAGGCAGGGCGATTTAAATGTAGCTTTGATGACGAAGGTATTTCCGACCCGCTCGGCTACAGCGATGGCTCAGGGCGGCATTAACGGCGTTCTGAAAAATGCCGATGCGACCGATACTTTAGAAAAACATATTTTCGATACTGCTAAAGGCAGTGACTATTTGGGCGACCAAGATGCCATTGAATTTTTCTGTAATATGAGTCCTGACTGTATTAACGAGATTGACTATTTTGGCGTTCCCTTTTCGCGTGACAAAGAAGGTCGTATTTCTCAGCGTAACTTCGGCGGTCAATCTTCACCGCGTACCTGTTATTCCGCTGATAAAACCGGCCATGTCATACTGCATACCATGTACGAGCAGTGTTTGAAGCATGATGTAAAAGTGCTGCAAGAGTGGCAGCTATTAGATGTTGTCGTAGAAGACGGCGAACTGCGCGGCGTAGTGGCGCTACAAATAAAAACAGGTGAAATTGTGCCGATTGCCGCGAAAAGCGTAGTTATCGCTACAGGCGGCGCTGGTCGGATGTATTGGATGCGTACAACCAATCCCTTCACTTCTACTGGCGATGGTATGGCAGCTTGCTTTAGAGCAGGCGTTGCCCTAAAAGATCCGGAAATGGTGCAGTTCCACCCGACAGGCCTTGCTAGCACCGGAATTTTGATGTCAGAAGCAGTGCGCGGTGAAGGCGGCTATCTTATCAACCGTCTTGGCGAACGTTTTATGAAGCGTTATGCCCCGGAAAAAATGGAACTTGCTACGCGTGACGTTGTTGCCAAAGGCATTGAAACGGAAATTAAGGAAGGCCGTGGTTTTGGCGAAGGCATTACTGCCTATGTTCAGGTCGATGTACGTCATTTACCAGAAGAAGCGATTATCGAGAAACTTCATGGTATTCGTGATCTGGCCATTTCTTTTGAACATGTTGATCCTGTGAAAGAACCGATTCCGATTCGTCCAACCTGCCATTATTCGATGGGCGGCATAGACGTAGTCGATTATAAAACCTGCGCTACAGCGGTCAGCGGCCTCTTTGCCGCCGGGGAAGCAGCTTGCGTATCTATTCACGGTGCGAACCGTTTGGGCGGCAACTCGCTTGCTGATGTAATGGTTTTTGGTAAAGTAGCAGGCATGGGCGCTAGCGATTGTGCCAGAAAACGAACGATTGCCGGTGAAACTTTGCTAAGTGAAGCCGCAACAGGCTGGGAAAAACGTTTTGAAGAAGTTGTTTCTCGTACGAAAGGCGCTACCGTTGCGTCGATTCGTGATCGCTTGGCCGAAATCATGTGGTACAATGTGGGCGTATTCCGCAATGAAGCCGATATGGTAAAAGCAGCACAAGTCGTTGATGGTTTGCTTGCTGAATACCAAACGTGCGTAGTCGGCGATAGCAGCCGTGTATTTAACAGCGCCTTCGTAAACTATGTGGAAATGGGGAATCTGTTGACAATTGCCAAGGCTGTTGTAACAGGCGCTTTAGCCCGCAAAGAAAGCCGGGGCTGCCATCTGCGTGATGATTATGCAAAGCGCGATGATGAAAATTTCTTAAAACATACGCTGATCACCAAAGATGGTTCTGATTATAAATTATCCTACCGGCCGGTCGTCATTACGAAGCATCAACCGGCAGAAAGGAAATACTAATGCGACAGATTACCTATAAAATACACCGCTTTCAAGATAATAAGTCCTTTGTACAGGAATACAGTTTTCCTCATGAGCCTGGCAAAACGATTTTATGGGGTTTAATAAAAATTAAAGATACGATGGATCCGACACTGACTTTCGTGGCTGCCTGTCGGTCTGCTGTCTGCGGCGCTTGTGCCGTTCGGGTCAATGGCCAGGCTATGCTAGCTTGTGAAGTTGGTCTTGATGATGTGACAGCGCGTTTTGGCGATACGCTCGAAATTAGCCCGATTCAAAACTTCAAAGTTATTCGCGATCTTGTTGTGGACTGGGAGCCCAAGGCGCAGCGCTTAAAAGAAGTCAAACCGTGGCTGATTCCTGACGAACAGTTTACGGCGAAAAGCGGCTGTCGTCAGTCGCCGGAAGATTTTAAAAAGATACGTCAGCAAGCTGACTGTATTCTCTGTGGTTCTTGTGCGTCTGAATGTAATAAGCTCAGCGCCGATGAAAGAGACTTTTTAGAGCCCTTTATTTTTAGTAAAGCTCAGAAATTTGTAGCTGACTCGCGTGATAAAGATTTTATGGCTCATTTGACGCCAGCTATGGCCAAAGGCCTGTGGAAATGCGTTCACTGTCAGGAATGTGTGACCAAGTGTCCGAAACATTTAGAGCCAGCGGAAGATATATCAAAATTACGGCAAAAATCGGTGCAAGCTGGTATGACTGATAATATGGGCGCTCGTCATGGTATGGCCTTTCGAGATGATATTGCCAAAACAGGCCGCTTAAACGAAGCGACCATGTCGGTGAAAACCGAAGGCTTGTTAAAGTCGTCGACTCGCGCTGCTTTTGCTATGCGTCTTTTTGTTCGCGGCAAATTAAATCCGCTTCATCTGATTCACTCGGCTACGCCAGTGCAGGGAATTGACAAAGTGAGAGCCATTATGAAAGCAGTCAAGGAGGCGGAGAAAGAATGAAATATGGATTTTTTCCTGGCTGTGTCCTCGAAGCGGCGGCCAAAGAAGATATGATGGCAACACTTGCCGTTGCGAAAAAACTAGGAATTGAACTCGTTGAGCTTCCCGGCTGGACTTGCTGCGGCGCCTCTCATGTACAAGATATTGATGAGTTAACAGCTCTGTCCGTGAATGCCCGTAATATTGCTTTGGCCGAAGGCCTGAAGCTTGATATTATGACGGTCTGTAATACTTGTACGCTCATGCTGCGCAAAGCAAAACATGAATTAGATCATGGCATGAAAGAAAAGGTAAACCCGATTCTAGCTAAGGCGGGGATGAAGTATGAAGGAACAAGCGAAATCACTCATTTACTGTGGGCGCTTGTTCGCGACTATGGTCTTGATAAATTAAAGGGAAAAGTAGTGCGCCCTTTGCAAGGTATGAAAGTGGCTGGTTATTATGGCTGCCATCTGCTAAGACCGCCTGAAATTATGAATTTTGAAGATCATGCAGTGCCTCATTCTTTAGAAGATCTGATTCGCGCATTGGGAGCTGAACCGGTGGAGTTTGATGCCAAACTGAAATGTTGCGGCTTCCATGCTGTATATCCAGCGCGTGACAGTGTGCTTAAGATGACGGGAGAAACGAATCTCAGCGCGATTAAAGCAGGGGCAGACTGTCTCGTTACGCCTTGCCCGCTGTGTCAGATGCAGCTTGATATGTTCCACCCAGAAGGACAGGCTGCAGTTGGTGCGGCCAAGGAAATCCCCATTCTTCATATGTCGCAGCTCATCGGTCTTGCTTTAGGGCTGTCGCAGGATGAACTGGGCATGAAGCGCCATATTGTTAGCACGGCAGTTTTAAAGCTGTAACTTGATTCGTTAGCTGTAGTTTAAACAATGCTAGAGACCTCTCAGTACAGCGCTTAGCGGCGATGTTTCTGAGAGGTCTTTTGAACACAACGTAGTTGGAATTTTGTAATTTTATGGTGTTTTAGTAAAAAAAACGGCAGTTATTTCCTTGACTTTTTATGAATTTTTACAGTAAAATTAAATTAATTACTTAGTGAAATATTAGGCAAACTTGCCGAAAGGCAAGGACGCAAAGCCTTGGATCTAAGGGTTTTTACCTAGGATTGCCAGGCTGCCATGCTGGATCTTTAAGCATGCTCTGAGGTCAGGGGGCGGCTCCCTGCTTTTTGGTATTTCCTCCAGAGCTGTAAAAATGAGGGAGGAAGAAGAATGAGACCGCGTTTAATTGTCTTTTCTTTTTGCGATTATGCTGAATTTAAACTGGTGAGACCACTTGTAAAATGTTTTTTGCAAAAAGTTCTAGTAGGACAATATCATATGATGGAAGTTGCTGTGAATGAAGCAGTCAATAATGCCTTGCGTTTTAGTGAAGGCAAGCCTTGTCAGCTCACGATGGATATTTTGCGAGGCAGCGTACTTGTGATTCGCTTGAAGCATCAAGGACTAGGTTTGGCTACGGCGTCAAAACGAGCACAAGATAGTCATAAGTGCCTCGAAGAAGAGCTCTGGCGTGAAGGCGGTCGTGGCCTGCTGATTATGCAAGCTGCGGCGGATTGTGTTTTTTACAACAGGCAAGGAACGGAAATATTGTTAGCGAAGATGCTATCAGAACCTTGTTTGTCCCAAAACGATAAAAAGATTACCTGATATGTGCGGCGTAAAGTTGGATTTTTCTTTCTTGGGCATGTTGTAATAAAAAAACACTTGGTTTCGATTAGAAACCAAGTGTTTTTTTAGTTTTGCGGGCCTTTAGTGATGGAGGCTGGTAATGTTACGGTGCGCCATACTTACATGATAGGTCATGGCTTTTTCGGCAGCATCAGGATCACGTTTATAAAAGGCATCCATGAGCGTAATATGTTCCGTAATCGTTTGGGATAAACGATTTTCTACAGCAATGGAGTTTAAGCGAGCTGGCTTAATATATTTATGCAAATTACTTAACGTCAAATTAAGCATTTTGCTGCCAGAAGCCTCATAAATGAGCTGATGAAACTTATTATCTAACTCAGCAATTTCCTCCATATTTTGTTTTTGAGCATAAAACTCGGTAAGATCAACAATTTTTTGTAGTTCTTTCAGTTCATTTTCGGTTAAACGACTAGTAGCCCAACGGGCAGCCAAGCCTTCTAGCAATTGGCGCATAGCGCAAATATCAGCGACATCTTTCGCCGAGATTCCCAGGACAATAGCGCCTTTTTTGGCGGTCGTTTCTACTAAACCTTCTACTTCCAGCAGCCAAATTGCTTCGCGAATGGGGGTGCGGCTTACGCCTAACTCATCGGCTAATTTTGTTTCTAGCAGAATATCGCCGGGGGAATAGGCTCCTTCGATGATTTGCGCTTTGATATGTTGGAATACCTTATTGCGTAGCGAGGTATCATTAGTAGAAAGGAATTCTAAATCTTTGGGCATAGCGGGCCTCCATTAAAAAAAATTTCACTCTCTAATATTTTATTATAACTTACGAAATACTCTAATAGCTACTAATAAGATAATTATAAATTTTTAGTTAATTTATTTGAAAACCGATAGAACCTCGTAAAATACCTATTGATAGTATAACATGATATTGGCAAAATAGTCCAAAAATAAAAACTTTTTCTTGGGGTATAGCCAAATGAAACAAAGACTGTTATAATGTATTACATAATTGATGTATACGTTAATTCAAAAATACATCAATTAAAACATAAGGGAGGCGTGATGATATGTTCGTAATGGAAGCCTATGCACAAGAAGAAATTATGGCGCAAGAAGTAGCGAAAGAGATTTTGGACAAAGATCAGGAAGAATTACTGGAAGAACAAAAATGGCTTGATTTTGAACTTGGATTATTTGCCGAACATTGATTGCGTTAGAATGTCAGTAAAAAGTAAAAAATACGAAAGGCAGCGGAGCAAGAAGTTCTATTCGTATTGCGACAATGGCGTCGCACCTAATTGGATAGTTATATCCAGTTAGATGGGTTGCTTTTTTTATACCTTGTCATGCATAAAAATTCGTTTTCGCAGAATTTTTATGAAGGTAGACGTTCGTGGCGCAATTAAGCAACGAATCTTCTGGTACGTTGAAACTAAAAAGGATGAAATCCCATTTTAATGATGCACAAGAAAACAAAGAGAGTCCTATTTGCAAGAAATAGCAAATAAGACTCTCTTTGTTATTTTGTAATAGCATTTACACTGTTTAAAATAGCTTGTTCCATTGCTCTTACCGCAAGGACGCCTAGAAAGTCTAGATTTGTATCGACTTCATTGGTAGCCATGGTAAAGATCGTATCACCGTCATGAAGCGTATGAACTGGGCGAATGGTTCGAGCATAAGCATCATGGGTCATAGTGGCCAGTTTGTTTGCTTCCGCCTTGGTGAGTCGGCCATTGGTCATGATTAGACCAATGGTTGTATTTTCTCGTGAGAACGTCACCGGTTTCTGATAATTTGTTTTTAAAATATATTCCTCCGTGTTTAAGAAGGTTTGATGATCATCAGCTAGAGCGCCTGCCAGAATCTTGCCTGTACTAGGTTGAACGATATCGCCTACGGCATTTACAGCAACAAGAGCTCCTACGTAAAGTGAGCCAATTTTAAAGCAGGCTGATCCCAGGCCGCCTTTCATAGCATATTCCATGCCACGAATTTTTCCTACCGTCGCCCCGGTACCGGCGCCAATGCTGCCGTCTTCCCAGGGGACAGCCTTAAAGGCTTTGACACAAGCCCTATAGGCCATTGCTTGATTCGGTCTTATGCGCCAGTCGCCATAAGTGAGATCAAATAATACAGCTTGCGGAACGATGGGAACTTTCGTAACGCCTACATCAAAGCCGATTCCTTGTTCCTCTAAAAACTGCATGACGCCGCCGGCCGCATCTAGACCAAAAGCGCTACCGCCAGATAGAATAATGCCGTGAATCTTCTCAATGGTATTTTCTGGACGGAGCAAGTCGCTTTCTCTTGTGCCAGGAGCGCCGCCGCGCACGTCAACTCCGCCTGTGGCGCCTGCCTGGTTGGTGCATAAGATGACAGTGCAGCCTGTTTTGGCTGTTTCATCTTGTTCATGACCAATTTTTAAGGCAGGAAAGGCCTGTAATGACAGAGTTTCAAGTTTTGGCGGGGTGGTTGTTCGTTTACTCATCATGCCATCGCCTCCGTTTTTAAAAATATTCGGTATGACCCGGCTGATTCCTGTTTTTACGCTTGGACGCTTCAGTCAGAAAGGGATTGTTAGGCTTGGTTGAATTCGTTATAATGAGAGAAAGACGTAACAGAAGCTGGAAGGTGTTAGAAGTGGAAGAGGTTTTTCAAGCCCTAAAAGAACAAGGTTATAAAATGACACCGCAGCGACGGGCGGTTCTTCGGGCTTTGGCTGAGTCAAAAGAGTTTATGAATGCCCATACGATTTTAGAGAAGGTCAGAGAAACCCACCCTGATGTTGGTCTTGATACCATTTATCGCAATTTGAAATTATTTATTATGCTCGGTTTTGTCAGTCCCATTAATTATCCGGGGCGCGAAGGAACTGTTTACGAACTGAATAAGAATAAGCATCACCATCATCACTCTGTCTGTCTGTTGTGCGGTAAGATTGAGTGTCTTGATTATTGTCCGGTTCATTTTGATGAACTGAAATCGATGACGGCTGACCAGTTTCGCATGGTGAGTCATTCTTTGGAAATTTACGGCTACTGTAAAACCTGCGAAAAAAATGACACCACCAAATAGAGCTGAATTTTCTTGAGAGTGGTACAGGAAGGGTGGAAAAGATGATTCGAAATTTTAAGGATTTGCTAGAGCAAGCAAGAGAAAAAGGGCCTGTTACGATTAGCGTAGCAGTAGCTCAGGATTTAGAGGTTTTGGAAGCGGTCAAGGCGGCAGCTGATGCAAAACTGGCGAAGGCGATTCTTGTTGGTGATAAAACAAAAATTGTACCGCTGGTGCAACAGGTAGGTTTGCCTGACGATATTTTAATCATTGATGCGCCTGACGAGCAGGCTGCTGCTCTGGAAGCTGTTTCGCTAGTACGTAGTGGGCGGGCTCAGGTGTTAATGAAGGGACTTGTGAACAGTGCTACTTTTTTGAAAGCCGTACTTAACGAGGCTGTGGGATTGCGTACGGGGCGTCTCTTGTCGCATTTAGCGGTTTTGGAAGTACCAGGGCAGGATCGCTTGCTTTCGTTTAGCGATGGCGGTATGAATGTGGCGCCAGGACTGGCAGAAAAGAAAGACATTTTGATGAATGCCCTGCAAGTCTTGCAGAACCTCGGAATTGCCGAGCCGAAAGTGGCTATTTTGACAGCTAATGAAGCTGTCAGCGCCAAAATGCCGGCAACTGTTGATGCGAAAAATCTGGCGGAGCTTGCGGTCAAAACAGGACTCTGTCGCCTTGGTCAAATCGAAGGTCCGATTGCTTTAGATGTGGCAGTAAGTCCGGAAGCAGCGCATCATAAAGGAATTGATAGTCAGATAGCGGGGCAGGTTGACTTGTTTCTTATGCCGAATATTGAATCAGGAAATTTGCTGACGAAAGGTCTTATTTATTATAGCGGGGCGAAAATGGCTGGTGTAATTTTAGGGACAACTCATCCTGTTGTGATGACTTCTCGATCTGATAATGCCGAAGGCAAGCTCTATTCGTTAGCGCTGGCTTGTATGGCTTCGCCGCGGCAGCGGCAAAACTAATGGAACGGCGACAGCGTGTAACGATTTCCGAAGTGGCCAAACAGGCTGGTGTTTCTAAGACAACGATTTCCCGCTATTTAAATGGTAAGT
The DNA here is from genome assembly GCA_900550105.1 of uncultured Pelosinus sp. Taxonomy (GTDB): domain Bacteria; phylum Bacillota; class Negativicutes; order UMGS1260; family UMGS1260; genus UMGS1260. Next base: position 3,269 of record URQW01000053.1, on the reverse strand, counting down.
TTGGGTTTATGTCGGAAGAGTCACGGCAGCGGATTGCCGCCGTGATTGAAGAGCTTGACTATCGGCCCAATAATTTAGCGCGCAGTTTAAAATCCTGTAAGAGTCGCTTACTTGGTGTGATCATCGCGGATATTACGAGTCCTTTTTCAGCCATTTTGGTCAAAGGGATTACTGACTGCAGCAAAGATTACGGGTATCATGTGATGATTGCTACAACAGATAATAATCCTGAGAAGGAACAAGAATATATTTTATCAATGCTTGATCAGCGCGTCGAAGGTCTTATTGTCAATACAACTTGTAAAAATAATGCTTTCTTACTAGAAGTCGCCAAGCAGTATGTGCCGATTATTCTAGCGGATAGGCCAACTTTTCCTACACTCTTTGATACAGTTCGTACGACAGACTATACTTCTACGCTGGAACTGATGGCCGGATTAAAGGCGCGTCAGTACGAAAAAGTTGCTTTTTTTAGTGAGCCTTTAAATGAAGTAGGAACGAGAATTTTGCGACTGCAGGCTTATGAACAAGCTTGTCGCGAGATTTTGCACCAAGAACCTTGGAAAGCTATTGTGGCTATGGAAGATGAAGCTCTGATCGAACAGGAAATTTTGGCTTTTTTAGCGGGAGCAGAGGGAAAGAAAGCGATTTTTACGCCGAACGGCGTAGCGTTGCTCCAGGTGTTAAAAGCCATGAAGCGTCTTGATTTGTCAGTCCCCGCTGCTGCAGGCGTTTGCGGCTTTGATAACTGGGATTGGGCGGAGCTTGTTGGTCCGGGAATTACGGCGATTGATCAGCCGTCTTATGATGTGGGGGCTGCCTGTGTCAAACGAATGATGTTTCGTTTACAAAATGACCGTAAAGCGCCGCCGAAGATTATGGAATTGCCGAATCGCATTATTTTTCGCGGTTCGACGGAATAAGGCGATTATAGTATTTTTTTGGCGCTAGACCATAGGCTTTTTTAAAAGAACGGATAAAAGTAGAATAATCGCTAAAACCGCTGTTTAAAGCGGCGCTTAAGAGCGGCTCGCCTGCGTCAATCCATTGATTGGCGCAGATGAGCCGCTTTTGCGTAATATAATGATGGGGGCTATAGCCAGTTTGTTCTTTGAATTTGCGCATAAAGTGGTATTTGCTTAAACAGACTCTGGCTGCCAAATGATCGACTGTTAGTGGGGCGGTAAGATGGCTGTCAATATAAACTAAGGCGTTTACAATGGCTTTATCATAGTAGCTTGCTTGACGAGAAACGCTGGCGGGATGTTGATACGCTTGATTTAGGGCGATAAGAAGTTCTAAAGCTAAAAGCCGTTGCCGCAGTTTGTGCCCAAAGCCTGTTTCTGTCAAAGCTGTTTCCCATTCGGTAAGTAATATACTGAGCTTCTGTCTTATTGCTGTTGACGGGAGGAGCAGAAAAGAACGGTTTTGGTGAGCTTGCTGAAAGCAAGTTTGTAGGTCGCAGTCTTGTTCACTATTGCGATTCAGAAAAGCAGGGCTGAACCAGGCAATTTGGCGGTCATAGGTATTATCGGCGCTGATTAAGGGCTTATGAATTGTGCCGCGGTGAAGCAGCAGAATATCGCCTGGCTGGAGGCGATAATTCATTCCCTCGATTAAATAGGTGACCGAGCCGCTTAGGAAAAAAAGCACCTTATAAAAGTCGTGAAAGTGAGATTCAATTTTGTTTTCGCGACAGTCTTTGAGGTGAAAGAACTGGAAGTCTTTATTTAAATAACCTCGTTCGTTGGCGATTTCTTGCTGTGGTGCCTCAATCATCAATTTTGTAAGCCCTCCTATTGATATGATTGGCTATTTATAGGATTTGCTCATTCGTAATCTTCTTGTGATTACGGTGTTTGCATCTTACTTGCTATTGTAGTCTTTATAGCATTTTTTGCAATGATTTTCGCAATAATTGCCAAGAAGTTTTAAAAAATGCTTATTATACTAAAGATAGTTTCATAAGTGAGCAAAGCGAAATCAACAGAGGAGTTCTGGGAGGAGAAGTAGTGATGAAACATGATTTTTATAAATATGAAGCCTTAGGGAATGATTATATTGTGATAGATCCGCAGCAAATTTCTTTAGAACTAACACCACAGCGTATCCAAAAAATCTGCGATCGTCATTTTGGCGTCGGGTCTGATGGGATTTTATATGGTCCGCTCTTTCAAGATGAAAAAATTCAGGTCAGAATTTTTAATCCCGACGGCAGCGAGGCAGAAAAAAGCGGTAATGGGATTCGCATTTTTTCACGGTTTCTTTGGGATCAAGGTTATGTACAAGAAAAACATTTTTCCCTGACTACACTTGGCGGCGATGTGGCAGTCACCATTCTTGATGAATTGGGCGAAAATATCTGCGTAGATATGGGAACAGCTACTTTTGATAGTGCTGCCATTCCGGCAGCGGGAGCGCGCCGAGAAATGTTGGAACAGTCGATCTGCGTTCATGGCAAACGTTTTCAAGTGACGTGTCTATCGATTGGTAATCCCCATTGTGTGATTTTTGATCCAGCTTTTACGACGGAAACCGTAAATACCTGGGGGCCCTTGCTAGAACAGCATGATGATTTTTTAGAACGGACGAATGTACAATTTGTACGTGTTTTAGATCGTCATAATCTAGAAATTGAGATTTGGGAACGCGGCGCTGGCTATACGCTCGCTTCAGGCAGTAGTAGCGCTGCTGTGGCGAAAGCTGCTTTTGCTTTAGGTATGGTTGAACGAAATCTTACGGTTCATATGCCTGGCGGTACTCTTGCGGTTACCGTGCAGCAAGACGGGCATATTGTTATTACTGGGCCGGTCCACGCTATTGCTACAGGTAGCTTCTGTTTTTCAGAAATGATGTAAATGAAACTTCATTCAGATACAACCGCATAAGGTCATTGTCAATCCCTATGGGCAAATACAACAAAAATCCTGGCCGAATTATGACGGCCAGGATTTTCTTATTTTGCGAAAAAACTTGTTAATGTTTTGTTTATTAAGTAATATAATATTAAAACGAATGAAAAGAGATGTTTTTGTGATTAATTCATTGGATTTGAAAGTTATCCGGCGACTTATGACTGAAGGACGCAGCACCTGGGCTGAGCTTGGTCAACTTTTAGGGGTATCGGCGCCGGCGGCGGCAGATCGAGTCAGGCGACTGGAAGAAAAAAATGTAATTCGTGGTTATAACGCTGTTATTGATCCGGAAGCACTAGACTTGGGGTTAGCCGCCTTTATCGCCGTATGTTTAGAGCGTCCAGAGCATCGAGC
>URQW01000052.1 GCA_900550105.1 uncultured Pelosinus sp. | reverse complement strand
TATCTAATGATATTTATAACTACATACTTCTTATACATTAACTACTAAAGATAACATTATAATCTCCCTTTCTATAGCAAAACTCCTTCTGCATAATTTATCATAGCAGAAGGAGTTTTGTTCTTTTTGACTTATATTCTGATTTAATTTGACTTACTTTCGGCACATTTGACGATATGCTCCTGGAGTCATTCCTGTCTCTTTGCGAAATAATCGCGTCAGCGTTTCCTGATTGGCATATCCTATTTGTTGAGCAATTTGCAGTATACTGTAATTAGTATGGGAAAGAAGTTCTTTAGCCTTACTTAATCGCAATTCGCGAATATAAGCAATCGGTGATATCCCAAAGCGTTTTTTAAACCATTCTACATAATAGGTTTGATTAAAATGCTCCATGTCGGCAAGTTGCTGTATCTTTAACGGCTCATGAAAATTTTTCTTGATATAATCAATAGAACTTGATAAGTTATCTTCCCTTAAAACACCTGCTATATAACGAAACAAATCGATTAGACGCTGATTTGATACTGGCCTACTCCCTACCTCTGCTGCCAATAGGGATTTAATGGCTTGCCAGCGTCCATTGAAGGGGTAAAATTTAGCATGAGTCCCCATTGCCTCAGGCAAATAAGATAAGGGTATATCAAAAACAAAAAATTGGTTCGATGCCCTGGCATAAAAAGAATGAACAACTGCAGAAGGTATAAATATTACCTGTTTGCTCTCTTCGAGAGCCTGACCATCAGAAACTGTTAAGGATCCATAGATAGGAACAATCAGCTGACTATAGGAGTGAGCATGAGTAAATGGCTTATTCTCATAAGTACGACGTTCACATAAAAATGCTTCCATAACCTCACTCTCCTCAGGCAACCCAGTTTTAACTATCTTATAATAAACGGGCCTTTAATGCAACTACGTCACTCAACTACATCACTCAATTCCGCCACAACAAATATTTATTATTAATGAATTTTGCTGGATTCGTATTTATTTTAGACCAACCGGACACGACTTGAAGCAATTAAAGCAATAATATTGCATCCCGATAGAGTGGGCCTGTCGTATGCGCCAATATCGCTCATCAACAAACAGCTGCTTTTGCTCTTCCGGTGAACTGCTGATAAATTGGTGCCAAAAACTAATATCAGAACCAAGTCCATAAGGTTGCGAGTGCTTAATACATTTGCTTATATCTGTTTTTCCAGCTTCGTCCAAGGCGCCTCCCGGGCAATTTTTGACACATAAATCACAATGAATACACAGATCTTCCGCAATTTTCTCATCAGGCTCAAGCTCAAGATTGGTGATAAGGGCCGCTAAACCTATACGCGTTCCGAAACGAGGATGAATAACCAGATTATGCCTGCCAAATGTTCCGAGTCCAGCGGCTACCGCCGCATGGCGTTGAGAAAAATCCGCCACTCCCCTTCGATCCTTGTCTTGTTCCATAGGAGAAGAATAAGGCATATCTACAGTCTTGGCCTGAAATTTTCTTTTCAAAAAACGATTGATTTGGTAGCTGCAAGACCGCTGAAAATAGTTCATATCTAATCTACCATTCATCGCTATAGTAGTGCTGGGACTTTCACAGGTGTCCAATTCCTGAAATACTAACGAAATAATCGTCTTTGCTCCTAGCAAAAAATTATCGATTGGATACGACTTAGGACTTTGATAATCCGCCACTTTTGCAAAACCTACATCATCTACCCCTAATCCTAAAATATACTGTCTAATTTCTTCTTTAAGCATTTTTACCTCCCTTATTCTTTCTCATTCTAATAAAGTCCATAGTAAAATTCGCTTTTTTATGATACAGTTCTCAAAATCATCAACGTGTATATACACGTTAATGATAATATAACTCATCTTACGACGTCAAGTCCTCTCAGAAATTTCTTCCTTATAAAAAATGACCTGAAACTGTTTCGTTTCAAGTCATCTGATTTTTATTTAAATATAGACTTATAGGGAGATTTTTGATGTTAATCCTTCTTAAACCTTTATATTGATGCGTCTCATCCTTTGCTTATAAGCCTTCTGCTTCTTTTCAGCAGCTTCCTCGATTTGCGCCTTTGTTTCGGCATTTTTCCTACGTGCAGCTACTTCCGCTGCTGCAATCCCATATTGTACAGACTCATGCAAGTCTCGCTCCACCTCAGAGACATAGGCATTATCGCCTTGTCGACCACTGTTAAAGTCACCAATATAGGGGCTTCCTGGATGATTTGCCTTGATAGCAGCAGACAAAAGTTTGCTCATACTTCTATTTTCCAAAAGACGTTCGTGTTTAGCCAACAGCCGTTCTCTATCGCGTTCCTTTTTAGCAAATGCCTCTTCCAACTTCAGCCTTTCTTCCTCGAGCTTTCTAGTTGTTTCATCATATACTTCTTGCGCAATATGTTGATCGACTTCAGCCAATTCTGCAAGCTCTTTTTTGGCATCGCCTACAACTTGATGACCATCCTCATTGTTCCCGTTGTCCTTTCGATCTTGTAGATTCTGTAATAAACTGGCCCGTCGTTCACGTAAAACCGTCATATTATCTTTTGGCATAAGAGTAGTCAACAAACTATTTAAACTTGCTTGGTCAATTGGCATACTCTCCACTCCATCCGTAAGTTCTTACTCTATCACTATTTATTATATCGGTACTTTGCGGGTGAAATATAAGTAAAAATTTACCTAAAACGAATTTTTCACTTTAGAAACGTTTTCTTTTAGAGACGTTTTCCTCATCACAATCTGGTCTAGCTACCGGCCTCGTTTTCCCGTCATATGTTCAATATGGATTTTATAAACAGTCGTAGTATTGATACTATTCGTTATATAAGCCATTCCCTTATCAAAGTATTCACTTGAATATTTTTTTATTAAGGCAATAAGCGCTTGCCGCTTGTCTATTTCATCGGTAACTTCAACAGCTGTCCCAAAGATCACGGCACTATCATATTCTGTATCAAACTTACTTGGTACTAAATTAACGTAGCTAACTGCAGAAAAACTAACTTTTGCGTTATTTTTAATATTATTAATCTTATTTCCCTCATGAGCGGAATGAAAGTATACCGCGCCATTTTCAACAACAAAATTTAATGGCACCGCATAGGGATAACCATTTTTGCCAATAGAAGCTAAAGTTCCAAATTCGGCTTTTGTCAAAACTTCAATAGCGTCTGTCTCGGACATAAGCTTATTCTTATGCCTCATTTCAGTAAATATGTTAGTTGTCTCGTTCATGGAATCGCTCCTATCATTTTTTTGCAATAAATAGCTAAATCATGTTATACCAGGATCTGTATTACATTGCTTGATGCAAAGCTCCCGATATCTTTTCAGTTGCAACCAACGCTGCCTTTTGCACCGCCTCTAGCACAGCGGGTTTTGTTCCAATGGAAGTAAAAGGAAGGAAGGTTTTATTACTCCCCTTTCCTGAAATATTGCCCATAAAAATATACTGCTCCTTATCGGCATCGTATAGGCGGATTCGCAACGTGGCATCAGCCTGAATTTTTTGGAAAGAAGCAATCTGATTATATTCAATCATAGCAGGAAGTATTTCTACGATAACGGCTTTATGGACCCCCATTTTTTTTGTCAACTCTGCCAACTCGGGCTTCTCCACGTTTGAAAACTCGTTAACTCCAAACTCCTGAATCATCGTTTCTATTTTCTGCTCTGTGCTACCTTGAAGCGATAAGTGTGTTTCTAACTGTTGATTCACTTCCTTTTTCAACTGACTGCCATAGGCTTCCTTCGAACTGTCGACAACAACTAAAAGCACATCTTCTCTTGCACTAGCTTGACAAGTCTGTATCTGTACGAAACTTGCACAAATCAAAGTGATTATAATGGTATAAAAAAAACTTTTTAAAATCATCATATTGACACCTCCGCGAATTATATTATAAAAAATAACCCTCAGTCCATCTATCTAAGCAACAAAAACTATAATCGGTCTATCCGCTAAATGATTAGTTATATGAAACTAATCGTTTAGCCAAAATAGAATCTCGCTACTTGCGAGACGAAGCTTCAGCAATGATCATTAATAGTTCCTTAAACTGTTCTTTTTGCGAATCGTCTAAACACGCTGTAATTTGGACAGCAAACTGACGATACCCTTGATCCTCTATATCCAACAGCTTTTGACCTTTATCCGAAAGTTGGAGATGAAAAACTCTCAAATCTTCCGTTGACTGTGTCTTATAGACATACCCCCGTTGAATTAGTTTATTAATTGTAACTGTTACCGTCGACTTTTGAACATTAAATCTTTGAGCTAACTCAGTATAAGTTGGGTTTCCCCTTTCCCGAATCGCATAAAGATAGTGAAGTTGGGTTATTGTAAGATCAAAAAGCTCTTTTCCCTCAAGCGATTCCTCCTTATGTTTTCGCATGACTTGCCGCATCGATTGCGATAATACACCAATCGTTTTTACAATTAAATCTTCGATTATCATTTTGAGCCTCACCAAATATTAGTTTCATAAAACTAACTTTATAGTACATTTCATCACTATCAATTGTCAATATAAATTTGTAAAGTGAAAATTGTCATCGTTTCGTCATCGTTTTTTGATATGATAAATAAAACAATTCTATCTTTTAATGGGGGTGCCCGAATGATAAGAAAAATGATACTTCTAGTAATTGTCTTAACAATTTTTACTACTAATGCTTTTGCGGCAGCAAAGCCGGAGATTGAAATAAAAAATGATTTAAAAGGATTTAATGGTCGAGTTGGTGTATTTGCTAAAAACCTAAACACCGGAAAAATGATTGAATTTAATCAGGACGATGTGTTCCCTACAGCTTCAACCAGTAAATTAGTTGTGGCATTGGCAACCTACAAATATCTCTATCCCAAAGCCGGAGCGGATACGGCCAATAAGTATGATCAGGATATAGAATTAATGATGACAATAAGCGATAATAACTCTTTTCAGGAATTACTAGATGAAATAGATGCTACTAACAAAGATGCACTAACCAAAGTAACGAAAGACCTTCATCTTCGTAAAACAAAAATTCATAGTGAAGACGCTTTTAATAGTTATCGTTATCATAGCATCACAACCCCCTACGAGATGGCCAAAATATTCGAAAGCATCTACACTAACAAATATTTGAACAAAGCCAAAGGCGAGCAATTAAAATCAGAACTCGCTAATACGATCTTTCACGATGAAATTCCCCGCTATATGGCGACAACGGTATTTCATAAAGTCGGCGAATTAGATGATATTCTTTGTGATGTCGGGGTCATTCAGGACGGCCATGATCCCATATTAATCAGCTTTTATACTGCAACAGCGGATCATACCTATTCTAGTGATTTTATTGCAACCGAATCAGCGAAACTTTATAATGCCCTACGCAGAAAATAGCAAACAATAAAGCACTATGAGCCTCTAATCAGGCATATAGTGCTTCTGATTATGATATCGCAGTTTTTATCCGTTTAGGATAGATTGTAGACCTTCGATAATTGTCTTTTACCGCAGCACCGCAGAGCTTACTTGATCGGCATCCTAAACCAGCAACCTGCCTTGCAATAAATAAACTCCGCCATAGATCAATTCAACCATGCTTATTTCCCACCTCACAAACCACCATTATTTTTCCGGCAGCAATTCCTTAATATAGGCAATCGCTGCTTCGCGGCTGCTTAAAATCTTCGCACTCCTGACATCATCACTTTGTAATTTTTTTCTAGCGCCTTCCAGCACTTCTTGTGCCATAGACTGGGGCACTGCAATAATCCCGCCAGCATCGCCGACAATAATATCGCCAGGATGAATCACCGCCCCGGCAAAAGAAATAGGTACATTGATTTGACCTTTTCCGATTTTTTTACTGCAGGCTAAAGTAGCTCCCGTACAAAAAACTGGAAAATTACTTTCTTTAATCGAGACAACATCACGAACTGGTCCATTTGCCACAACACCACCAAAGCCAATGACTTGAGCAAGACCGATTACGATATCGCCAGCAAAAGAACGATAAGAAAAGTCTTCAGTATCAACAACAAGAATATCGCCTGGCTTTCCTTCCAACATTGCTTTAAGTACTAATAAGTTATCACCAGCTGGAACCTTGACAGTCACGGCGCGGCCACAGATTTTATATTCTTCTTTTAACGGTTTTACTGTGGGGTGACAATGATTAAAGCCCTTCAGCGCATCGGAAATACAAGTAGCAGGTAATACTTTTAATTCTTCAATGATTTTTTCCACAGTCTTTCCTCCTATTGTCTATACCTTTTCTACCACTGCTAAGGGCGCTTGACCATTAGCTACGCGTTGTATATTCTTCCAAGCAAAACCAATGCGACGATACCAGCCTTCGGCAGTATGACCTGCTGTATGCGGCGATACAACAACATTGTCCAATTTCAAAAATGGATCTTCCTTAGGCGCCGGCTCTTTATAAAATACATCTAGACCAGCTCCAGCAATTTTCTTGTTTTGCAAAGCATCGAATAACGCTGTTTCATCAGCAAGTTCGGCACGACAAGTGTTGATAATCACAGTTGTCGGTTTCATCAGAGAAATTTCACGTTTGCCAATCATGCCCCACGTGCTGTTTAGCAATGGGGCATGCATCGAAATAATATCTGCTGTACTTACTAGTTCATCTAAAGTAACGAGTCGCGCCTCTAACTCTGTTTCAATCTCAACAGACCGCTTAGGCGAAGAATAAATAATCTTTGCTTCAAATCCCTTTAAGATTCTTGCTACCTTACAACCAATGTTTCCAGCGCCAATAATACCGACAGTTTTCCCAGCAACTTCAAACGTGTCAAAGCCATTTATGGCTTTTCTCCACTCACCACACCGAGTTGATAGATCACAGTAAATCAGCCGTTTGTAAAGAGCCAACAACAAAGCCACACTATGCTCGGCCACCGCCCAAGAATTTGCCCCGCCATTTGTAGCTACGGGAATATTTAACTTTTTCGCCGTTACAATATCAATCTTGTCATAGCCAGCAGTTAACGACTGAATCAACTTTAACGATTGGGATTTTCTAAGTACCTCGCCGGAAACAACCCCAGGATGAAGCACCACGTACTCGACATCAGCTAAAAGCTCTATTTTATCGGCATCAGACCACTCACTCGAAGCAACTACAGCTTCAAATCCTTCTGGCACCATTTCGCCAAAGATATCGGCCACTCTTTGATCATTGCCGTTAAAAAACACTACCTTATTCATCATGACCCCCTGTGTTCATTATATTTCTTAATTCTGTTTTAACCGTTTTCGATTTCTCATTTTGATCCAGTTTAATCGACCGCCCACTTTTACATAAGCAAGCTCTTGCTCGGAAAGAGGACTTGCCATAGGAGTTGCTAGGCGTTTGGGCAGCTCATATAATTTTTTTATAAATATACTGTATCGTTTATCAGACAATAAGTATAATAGATGTTTTTCATAGGTAGTCATAACATTTTTAAATATAAAAACTGCCATTACCTAAGCAACGACAGTTTTGTAGCTACACTTTTTTTGCTCTTTTCATATGTTTTAACTAGAGATAAAAAGTTCACCTTTCATAATTTTTCTGCCGTTCCATTCCAACTCTAGATACACTTACACCATCGTCAGCCACAGTGACTAAAACTTCTACGACTCCTTCCGGATGTCCGATTCTTACCATCTGTTCTTTCGTCTCTGGAGTAAAACCATCAACTTGATTCGGCACCGTGCCAGAAAGCAAGGAAGCGGCTGCTACATTATATAAACAGCTGGCCGGGCAAGTACGATGCAATTTTCCCATTGATACGGCTTTAATTAAAATATCTACTTGCGCTTTTTTTATGACGTCTCCGCCTGTGGTCACATAGTCTTGAGGTTCTGCTACCATGGCAATTTTAGGAGCATTTGGCTTGTTTTTCCGCGCGTCTTCCTCACTTTCGGCCATTATCGCGAAAATTTTTGGCTATCTATCAAAAAAGCATATAGTGCAAGAAAAATATTTACAGTCTAATTTTAGCGTAACTCAGCAAAATTCAGTTCTTTAGTAAATTCGACAAAGGTTTTAACAAGCTTTAGATCAAGAAACTCTTTGTGGTAAAGCAGCCAAGTATTGCGTTTAATCGTTGTACCATTTTGATCCTTGATGGCAATCGTATGAAGCCCTTCCGTCTGGCTTAATACAAATTCCGGCATAATCGCATACCCCAAGCCCCTAACCACCATTTCCTTACAAGTATCCGATTTATCTACTTCCATACACACGTGTGGTGGTTCTGAATAGTTTTCCCACCACCAATGATCTATGAGCTCTTTTAACTTATAATCCAACTTATAGTCAACTCGTTGTAACTGAGGAAGGTCTTGTAAATCTAATGGTTCAGAACTAACGACACAGACGCGTTCTTCCATTAATAAGGACTTTTGATCTTTCCAATTGTAGTCGCCTCGAATAATTGCAATATGCACATCCTGGTTATGAGCCAAATTAAAAATATCCTTACTCCAGCCTGCTGTAACTTTAAAATTCACTTTTGGATACGTTCTTTTAAAACGAGACAATAATTCCGGCAGTTTATGCCGCGTAATAAAGTAAGACGCGCCAATCCGCAAGGTTCCCTCAATGCTATCATTCAAATTCACTAACCCGTCATTGATTTTATTTAGCATAATCAAAATATCAGAAGCGCATTTTGCTAAATACTCGCCTTGTGGTGTAAAGTGAATCCCTCTTTTTCCCCGATGAACAATTTCTACGCCAAATTCCTTTTCAATTTGCTGCAAGCGCTTTGTCATTGCTGGCTGGGAAAGATACAGTAATTCTGCCGTCTTTGTTATGCTATTTTCCTGGTGAAGAATTTTTAAAATCATCCAATCTCGCGTTTCCATCAGTAACCTCCCAGTGTCAGTCTGGTAAACATCGACTCATCTCTGATTGTTAAATCATATTTTACACGGCACTGATCAACTCTGCAATCTGGGCAACGATTTGTTATTTCGCTACATACCAATTAGAACTCAACGACATTAGTTAGTAAACAAAGCTTGAACTGCTGCTCGTGCACACTTTGCTTCTCGTTCACCATGAACCAGCTCAGTCAATTCAAAAGCCAGTATTTCCTTGGCTTCTTCTAATCGACTTCCAGTCCACGACTTCATCGCTTCGATTTGGGCAAGCGGCAAAAAAGTGAGCATACGAATACACTTGAGAACATCAGCATTTCCAATATTGCGCCAGTATTGGAAAAATTGCAAAGGCGTCGTTTTTTGCGGGTCAAGCCAAACAGCGCCATTCGCTGTTTTCCCCATTTTTTTGCCTTCCGAATTCATTAATAATGTAATAGTCAAAGCATAGGCATCTTTTCCTAATTTCCGACGAATCAGTTCCGTACCTGCCAGCATATTCGACCACTGGTCGTCACCGCCGAATTGCATATTACATCCGAAGTTCTGATACAAATGATAAAAATCATAGGCTTGCATCACCATGTAGTTAAACTCTAAAACGGACAGGCCTTTTTCACTTCTCTGCTTATAACATTCTGCCCGCAACATTGTATTTACAGAAAAGTGCGATCCAATTTCTCGCAACACTTCCAGATAATTCAGCTTCAAAAGCCAGTCGGCATTATTAACCATAATGGCTTTTCCATTATCAAAGTCGATAAACCTTTCCATCTGGGTTTTAAAACAATTGCAATTATGTTGGATTCTTTCTGGCGTCATCATCAATCGTAAATCTGACCGTCCAGAAGGATCGCCGACAAAACCTGTTCCGCCGCCGATTAGAACAACTGGTTTATTTCCCGCTACTTGTAACCGTTTCATCAAACATAACGCCATAAAATGGCCAACATGCAAAGAATCTGCCGTTGGATCGAATCCGATATAAAAAGTTGCACGACCTGTATTAATAAATTCTCTCATTTCTGTTTCATTTGTCACCTGAGCAATCAATCCACGAGCAATCAGTTCATCATAAAGATTCATCCGATTCACCCTTTCTGTTATATTTTACAAACAAAAATGCCTTCTGCTCTAATGGAAGCAGAAGACAAAATGACTATATTTTCTTAAGTAATTTACATTCTAACGGATCTTAAAACGACAGTAAAGTCACAGAATGACACATCTGTGACTTTACTGTCGTTATTCCATATATTTAAGAATATCCTTAGGCAAGGTGCGTTTGAGAAAATAAACTAGTTGACCCTTTTCCATTCTCATACCAGTAAGCAGCCATTCAATAACGATATCAGTCCCCCCTCGTGCCGCTATATTAATTGCAAAAGCCATAATCTCAGAATGGATGTCAGCGCCTTTATCAGCTAGAAACTTTTCATATGTTTTTCTGGTAACAGCAATGTCATAACTGCGAAGACTATTCACATCACGGCTTGCATAAGCATTTTTTAAAATACCGGATTTTTTTTGATAAGTATCAAGATACGCCAGTAAAGCGTCTTCCCAATCCAAATCATCAGTTATACGCCCAAAACTCGACTCATAAAATTGGGAAAAGTACCAACTCGCAAGATCATATTTATCTTTGAAATGACGATAAAAGGTCTTTCGCGACAACAATGCGCCTGCTGCAATATCTCCTACCTGAATATCATCGAGATTTTTCTTTTGAAGAAGATTCTCAAGCGATTCTGCTAATTTTTCTTTCGTATTCATCATAGTGCTCCCTAGCCACAGATTCAAATAAATCAAAGCTATTTATTCCAAATCTTGAAAACAATACACGCTTTTTTTGCAATATAAAGCTCGATAATTGATACGTTCTTACAAGCCGAACTTTCGCATCTTGCGCCATAAAGTGGACCGACTGATAGATAGTTTTTCTGCAGTTTTCTCTAAGTTTCGATCACAAGCTTGCAACGCTGCCAAAATACCCTTGGCTTCTTCACTGTCCTTATCTGCCCTGCCAGAATTATGAATGCCGATAGCAGTAAGCATCTGAATTTTACTTACCGTTTTCCCTGTCGAGAGCACAACTACGCGCTGGATTACATTACGCAATTCTCTGATATTTCCCGGCCAAGGATGCTGCTCTAATAAATTACTCGCTTCACTGCTTAATTTTAGACCTGATATAGAGCTCTGGCGACAAAATTCTTCTAAAAATTGATGAGCGTAACCAATAATATCTTTTTTCCGTTCGCGTAGCGGCGCAATACTAAGAAAAAGTACATTAAGTCGATAATATAAGTCTTCTCTAAATTTATGTTCCTTGACAAACTGTTCCAAATTTCTATTGGTGGCCGCTAAAACGCGAACATTAACAGGCGTCACTTTCGTACTTCCTAGTCTTACTACAGATCGCTCCTGTAAAACCCTTAATAGCCTTCCTTGATTTACATAATCCATTTCGCCGATTTCGTCGAGAAAAATAGTTCCGCCATGAGCCACTTCAAACAGGCCTGGCTTTCCCTCTTTTTTAGCGCCGGTAAAAGCGCCGCTAACATAGCCAAACAGTTCACTTTCTAAAAGTTGTGCTGGCAAAGCTGCACAGTTTACAGCTACAAAGGGACCGTCCTTTCGCTTGCTATAATTGTGAATACTTTGCGCAAAAACTTCCTTACCAACACCAGTTTCACCGCTTAATAAGATGTTGGCCTCGCTTACCGCAAAACGCTTGGCCATACGAACCAGTTCTTTTGTGGTAAGGTCCTTGGCACTGATATCTTGAAAATGATAGGTAGCCCGATGGCCTTTCGCATAAAACTCATGGCGAATTTTTGACTCCATATTTTGTATCTTAGTAACATCCTGAAATGTGGCAACAGCTCCAATGATCCGTCCCCGGTCCAAAATCGGCACTTTATTGCAAAGAATTTGGATGTTGTTCATTGTTAAAAACTGATTTAACTCTTCACGACCAGAACGCAAAACAGAACTTAAGCCTAACTCAGGCAATACCTTATCTACCGCCTCACGACTGTTATCATAAATTTGTAGTATCCGCTGCGCTATGGGATTAACCGAATAAATCAGCCCCTGCTCATCGACAGATAAAATACCTTCATAGGCATGATTCAATACAGTCTTGATCATCCCAGACCGTCTTTTTTGCTGCGAAATAGA
The DNA here is from genome assembly GCA_900550105.1 of uncultured Pelosinus sp. GTDB lineage: Bacteria > Bacillota > Negativicutes > UMGS1260 > UMGS1260 > UMGS1260. The sequence goes on along the minus strand of URQW01000052.1, from coordinate 8,403 downwards.
TTGTAAAATGCCTTTTGCGGTATGAAAGCAATCTAAATACACCTGATCCCCTGTAACAAATTCTACATAAGGAAAATCATATTTTTTCGCTGCTTGCATCGCCGTATAGCCGCCTAGTATCACATCGGCGCCGTCTTTTACGGCTTGTTTAAGGGCAGCATCAACATCACTTCGTTTCTGCAAGCCATATTTTCTGATCTTTACGCCGAGAGCTGACTCAAGCCGTTCAATTTCTCGCATCATCGATGGAAAAGAAACAACAGCTACCTGACCGCCATACTGCTTGGCCACTTCCAGGCTTTGCACAAAATCAATCCCCGTAATCGGCACAGCAACAACAACAATATCGGGATAACGATCCCGAATATTAAAGGCAGTTTCCCCTCTAGCAATGATGACTTCTATGCCTTTTTGCCTGAGCTTTTTAGCTTGAATAAGACCATCTTCCAATGAACCAACTTCAAAAATAATTTCTTTTTTATACTGACTCAGTATCGATTGAATATGAGAGAGTTTTATGTCATTAGGTGCTAAAATGGCAATCTTTTTCATAGTTCCCCCCTACTTATGCAAAGTAAAAAGATTGTACTGTTCTATCATCATTGTACCAACTCTCTTTAAGCACTACAATTCGATCTAGAGACAACGAAAAAAGTTATCTCCTAAAGACAATAACTTTTTCGTTTCAACACTCATTTATGCTCGATTAAAGATTTGTGGCAAAGTAATCGGACCTTCTTTGATCAAAATAGTCTGATAGACATTCTATGAACAGCGAGATCGTTCTAGTCTAATGTTGTGTAAACAAAAGAAAATGGGTTGCTTAAACAAGCCCCAACCAATGCCAATAAGTAAAGGTAAATAAGACAAGCAAGGCAAAACCGACCACAGTTAAAGGAATGCCTACCTTCATCATTTGTTTTACGCTAAAAGCGCCTGTTGCATAAGCAATCATGTTTTGCGGAGCGCTGACTGGTAAAATAAAAGCAAAGTAAATAGTAAAAGTAGCAATGACTGTCATCCCCCAAACAGGAAGATCAGGTGCATTTAAACTAAGCAGAAACCCGAGAACGGTTGGTACTAGCGCCGCGGTTGCCGAAGCAATACTTGCGAAGGCGAAGCGGAAAATTAACAGAGCGCAAGACATGAGTACCATCATCACGGTAGGCGCCAGAGTTTCTAAACCGAGACCGCCTAGCATCGTTTTCGCAAGCCATAAAGCAGCGCCTGTTTTAAATAAAGCTTCCCCTAAAGAAATGGCAATAGCGCAGATAACAAGTGTTCCCCATTCTACTTTTGACGCCATTTCTTTAAAAGTAGTAATCCCAATATAAGGAGACAGCATCATCAAAACAGCCACAACAGCGATGCTATTGGAGTCAACCTTGTGTAAGAAGTCAGTAGCCCACAATAAGATGGTAATCACAAAAATGACACCAATCTTTTTCTCATCTTTACTCATAGGCCCAAGCTCAGCACACTGGCGATTGATCGTGTCCTGCCCGCCAGGTATTTCAGTAAACTCGAAGCGATTCAATTTTGTCACAAGAAAATAAAGAGCAATCATCATGCAGAAACAAAAGGGCATGGCGTAAACAGCCCACTGAATCCAGGAAATCGAATGATTTACATTTTGTGAAATAAATGAAACTGCAATAGGGTTTGGAACTCCGGCGCTTAAAATACCAATACCGGAAATAGAGGCAGAAGCAGCAACCGTCAACAGCAGACTGCGGCCAAAAACGCTCTTTAATTCAATATTAAAGGCTTTTAAAATACCAACAGCTAAAGGAACAACCGCGGCAGCTCTTGCTGTCATCGAAGGAATCAGAAAATCGAGAACAAACATAATCACGATCATACCAGCAATAATATTGTTCGCTTTTGCACCAAATAATTTCATAATTGACAAAGCAATTCGGCGGTCAAGACCCGTCTGCAAAATACCAGCAGCCATAAATAAACCGGCGCCGACAAGGATCAGTCCGCCATTAATAAAGCCTCCGAAGGCAATCGGCAATGCTTTACTTGTTCCTAATAATGGACCGTCAATTCCTTTCACAGGAGAAAAGCCGATAAATAGCACCATAAATACGGCGATTGCTACAGCGCTGACTGTATAAGGAACTGCTTCAGTCACCCACATGACTACAGCAAAAGCTAAAATTGCCAGAACTCGCTGCCCAGCTAAGGACAGTCCGGGAAAAGGTGGCCAAAAAGCGATGACTAGCATCAACGCAAGGGCTAATAGATTCCAAATAATCTTCCATTTTGATAGACTTTGCATATATTTCCTCCTAAATACAAGTTAAATTACTCTGCTCGAACGACAGAAAGGGGTACTTCGCCCTGCTCAATCCGCCGGATATTTTCCCAAGCAAATCGAATTCGGCGCGACCATCCCTCACAAGAATGACCAGCGATATGCGGCGAAACCAGCACATTCGCAAGTGTTAGCAGCGGATCGTCTAGGGAAACAGGTTCTGTCGTAAATACATCAATTCCAGCGCCAGCGATTTTATTAGATTGTAGTGCATTGACTAGCGCTGCCTGATCAATTAATTCTGCTCGAGAAGTATTGATAATGACAGAAGTCGCTTTCATTAAAGAGAGCTCCCTTTCGCCAATCATGCCACGGGTACTGGGGAGTAACGGCGCATGCAACGATAGAATATCAGACTTTGCTAGCAGCTCTTCCAATGGAACTCGGATCGCCCCGGTATTCTTTTCCAAATCAGGAACTTTACCAAGGTTCGTATATAAAATTTCTGTTTCAAAGGCCTTCAGACGACGAGCCACTTTACTGCCAATATTTCCGGCACCAATAATGCCGACAGTCTTGCCCGCCACTTCAAAAATATTGAAGCTGTCTGTTGCTTGACGCCACTTTCCAGCTCGAACTGACTCTTCACTTAAAGAAAGTTTTTTATAAAGTGCAAGAAGCAATGTAATGGCATGCTCAGCCACAGCCCATGAATTTGCTCCACCGTTTGTCGCTACGGGAATTTGTCGCTTCTGTGCGGCTGTTATATCTATTTGGTCATAGCCAGCTGATAACGCTTGTACAAGCTTCAGATTCACGCCTGCTTTCAACAGTTTTTCGGACAATACGGCGGGATGCAGTACAAGATAATCCGCCTCTGCCAACAAAAGAGCCTGCTGTTCCTCATTATCCTTGTTTGATATGCAAACAACAGAAAAATCAGGCGGCGCTATTTGCTGGAACAGTTCCGCGATACGCTTGTCATTTCCATTTATGAACAAGACCTTTTTCATAATTTCTCCTTTATTCCCCACTTATTCTTTGGAAAGCCAAGTCGGCTCCAGTGTCAATTCCAGGAAACGCTCGCCCTTATCGACTACATTCGCCGGAACCACGATCGTCTGACGCGCCGCTGTCTTTGCAATAATTCGATCTTTGGTGATTTCTAGGATTCGGTCATGTCCTGGAATTACAATCTGTGCTTTATCTCTGATTTTCTTAATACTTGCCGCACTGACCTCAGGATTTTTACTATGCGAAACTACGCCAGTTGCCAATTCTGCCAAATTCTTAACAGCATCTCCTGTTAAGGCAGTAACAGGCATCGAGTCATGGTGAAGAAAAACAGCCATACTGCCTGGTGTATGTCCTGGCACCAGCATCGTTTCAACTCCGGGAATGAGTTCACCGTCTTGTTTAACAAGTTCCAATCGGCCAGTTTTCTTAATGATATCCAAGAGTCCCAGCGGAACAGCAAAATCCTCTGGCTCTGTTGCCGCCCAGTTCGCATCAATTTCATGCAAAAAGATCTGCGCTTTGGGAAAATAGTCAAAGTTACGTACATGGTCATCATGAAAATGGCTGATGATGAGCATTGTAATTTCTTCCGGAGCTACGCCTTTAGCCTGCAAATGCTTTTTTATACTTGATCTTACGTTCGGACCACCTGTATCAAATAAAATCTTTTCTTTGCCTGCCTCTATATACGTGGCAGAACTCCAAGCCAAAGAACCGCTAAGACGCTTTCCGGGAAATCCTTGCACAATCACTTCGTACTTCATAGACTTATCCACCTTTCAATATATAAATTTTTTAAATAAAATCTGTAAGGTTATTCAATAAATTCCGTCTTTTCAAAGGAAATCTTTCGGCATTTGCAAAGTTTGCAGCATGATTAGCTGCAAACCACTGCAAACTGCTTAAGCCTTTTGTATCAATTTATTTTTTATACTTATTTTTAACCCAGTTAATGCGTCCGCCTAGTTTTACCGCATCTAAATCGGCTTGACAAAGCGGGGAGTAGAGCGCAATTTCAATGCCTTTTGTTTCATTTTTCAAAATGAAATTTTGACCTTCGGTTAAAACACTCGTATCTAACGATAATTGGTCGCCTTGATCAATCTTTTCATAGTCGCTCTCATTTTTAAAGAGAAGCGGTAAAAGCCCCCAATTGATCATATTGGCCAAATGTAAGCGAGCAAAGCCTTTGGTAATAACCGCTTTAATGCCTAGATAGCGCGGCACAACAGCTGCTTGCTCTCGACTAGACCCTTGGGCGTAATTTACTCCGCCTACAATAAAACCGCCGCCGGCTGCTTGGGCGCGAGTCGAAAAGGTTTCATCGACAACTTTAAAAGCATGTTTGGATATTTCAGGAATGTTAGAACGGATCGGCAAGTACAAAGCACCGGCAGGGCAAATATGATCTGTTGTCACATTGTCGCCAACTTTGATAATAACTTCGCCTTTTGTCACATCAGCTATTGCCCCCATCTCAGGAAGCGGTCTAATATTAGGGCCCCGACGAATCGAAATTTTCTCAGGCTCGTTCGACGGCTGAATGAAAATTTGTTCCCGATCATAAGTCAGTTTTTCCGGAAGAGTAAATGCAAAGGGCTCGATATTTAAGTCACGAGGATCTGTAATCACACCGGTAAGCGCCGAGGCGGCAGCAGTTTCTGGCGCTACAAGATAAACCTGAGCTGATGCTGTTCCTGAGCGTCCCAAAAAATTGCGCGGGCCTGTACGTAAGGAGACGCCATCAGTCTGAGGCGCAAAACCACTGCCATTACACCCGCCACAAATCGGTTCAAAAATACGTACGTTAGCAGCTGCGACCTGCTCATAAGCGCCTGATGCAATGCTTTCTCTTACAACCGTACGAGTACTCGGGTATAAACCGGCATCTACATTAGGGTGAACTCTTTTGCCTTTTAAAAAGTGAGCGATAATCGCCACATCCTGTATGGACGTATTCGTACAGCTACCAAACATCACTTGATCTACAGGCGTTCCGGCTACTTCGCGTACAGGCACAACGCGATCAGGCTGATGCGGCAATGCAATTAGCGGTTCCAAAGTACTTAAGTCAATCTCAATCACTTCATCATAGACTGCACCTTCATCAGCACTTAAAGGAATCCAGTCTTCTTCCCGGTGATAAGCTGCAAGCCATTTTTTCGTTTGTTCATCACTCGGAAATACCGAAGTAGTCGCCCCGGTTTCCGCTCCCATATTGGTAATTGTGGAACGCTCCGTAACATTTAATGTAGCGACCCCATCGCCACTATACTCAAACACTTTGCCAATGCCGCCTTTTACCGATACACGACGGAGTAATTCCAAAATTACATTTTTTGCTGATACCAACGGCGGCAATTTGCCTAGCAGACGGACATTAACAATCTTTGGCATCGTTAAATAAAAGGGTTCTCCCGCTAAGGACATGGCTTCATCAAAACCGCCTGTACCGATAGAAAGCATGCCAATTCCACCAGCGGCAACGGTATGAGAATCACAGCCAATTAGAGTTTTTCCCGGCTTGCCAAAATGTTCTAAGTGAAGCTGATGACAGATCCCGCTGCCTGGCTTCGCATAAATAATCCCGTACTTTGCGGCTATATCTTGCTGAAAACGATGATCATCAAAGTTTTTATAGTCAGCTTGAATCATATTATGATCCGTATAATGAACCGAAACTTCTGTTTTGACACGCTCGACTCCCATCGCTTCAAAAGCCAAATGCGCCATAACGCCATTTAAATCATGCGATAAAGTCTGATGCGCTCTGATTCCAATGCGTGCGCCCCGTTCCAGTACGCCCTCTACTAAAGAAGCCGCAAGCAATTTTTCAGTTACTGTTTGCCCCATCATAAATCCCCCTGTTTTTAAAAGCTCAGTAATTCAAAGAATAAATTTCTGAATTTACTAGTCAATCTAAGTTAATTTGCAATTTTTATGCCAATTCTATAAAAGCCGTAACGATGCACTTTCTCCTACATAGCAAGAAAAAATAATTGAATTACATGTCTTCATTTCAATATTCCGGTTATAAAATTCATTTAATCGGCATTTTGTTTCAATAAATAGCGGATTCATCGCAATAGTAAGGTCATTAATTTCAAAGCAAGCATTATTTATTTCAAATATTTCTAATGAGCTCTTCCCGCTAAAACATAAAAAATCCCCGAATCTAAAAGTCCGGGGAGAGATACAACCTTTCGTTATTAAAATTTCTTTCTGCACGCACTGTTAATTTCTTTTACGATTTTCTTGACGCCTTCCTCAATTTTAGACTCATCAACACTAGAAACATTTAGTTTTAAAAGCTTGCTTGACGGAAATGATTCTAGATAATTGGCTTTTGCCAGTTCAACTAGGACACCTTGTCGCTTCAGATTTCTAAGTAATTGATTGCTATTAATATGTTCCGGTAAAACAATATGGGTATGCATACAAAACGATGAAGGCATTGTTATCTTCTCTATATCTAAAGTCTCATTACTATATTTAGCAAGCGACTCATATAAAAGTTTTGCACGTAAGAGATAGCGAGAGCAAATTTTTCGTTTATGTCGTTCAAACATACCGCTTTTTATATATATTTCGAGCGCCGCTTGCGAGATCATGGAACTGTCAATATCAGCAATTTTTTTATACTGCTGAAATTTTTCGACTAAATCTTTAGGTAGAACCACTACGCCAACCCGCAACCCGGGGAACATAATTTTCGAATAACTTTTTAAATAAATGACTTTATCATCTCTATCATAAGTATGCAGCGGATCGATTTTAGAGTTTTGTTCATAATCAGCCAAGTAATCATCCTCGACAATATATACATTATATTTTGCCGCTAATTTAACAATTGCTATTTTTTCTTTTTGGGAGTAGGAAGTTCCCAACGGATTATGAAATCTTGGCATAGTATAAAAAAATTTAATCTCTTCATCACGGAAAATGCGCTCTAACTCAACTAAGTCAATGCCATTGACGGTTCTAGCTATTCCAACTGCTGGTATGTTATAGACCTGTAAGTACTCAAGAAATAAGTGATAGCTTGGTTGTTCCACTAATATTTTAGTTTTATGATTGGGAAAAGGCAGAGTATTTAAAATTGCCAACGCCTGCTGCACACCAGAAGTAATAAAAATATTTTCTTGCTTTGTAAAAACTTGATAAGTTGCTAGTTGTTTCTGCACAACCTTGATTAAGGACGGTAGTCCCTTTGGTGTTCCATAATTAAATAGCTCTTGCCGATACGTATCAATGGCTTTATTTAAAGAATGCTGAAAGTCCAGATAAGGAAATACACTCCAACTCGGCGCACTAGAGACAAAGTTCAATTCTTCACTTTTGTTCTTTGTTGTTATATCAAACCGCTTTTGCACTACGTAATAGCCGCTCTGAGGTATAGTAAATACCATATCCTGTCGTTCCAATTTTTGAAATGCTTTAATGACCGTATTGAGGCTGCATTGATATCGCTTTGACAAATCACGGATTGATGGAAGCTTTTCCCCCGCTTTATATTGATTCGTTTGAATCATTTTCTCCAACTCATTGACCAAAGAAAGATATTTATACATGATGCTATCCCACCAAACTGTAACCATACAATTTACTTTTATTCTAATTGTACATCTGTTCTATTTGTATTACTATAAATTCAAATAAAATTTATCCACACTAGGGAGATGATTCTCATGACACAACTCAACAAGGCCTATGTTGCCGCACTCTTATATGCTCTCATTATCGGCTTCTCATTTATGTTTGTAAAAATAGCTTTAGCTTCAGCTAGTCCTATAGATACCCTCGCGCACCGCTTCACTCTTGCTTTCTTAGCTGCTGCCATACCGCTTATTACAAAACAAGTCCGTTTAGATATTACTAGCAAAGACTTTATAGCGATACTCCCTTTAGCCATACTCTACCCAGCATTATTTTTCACTTTTCAGGCTTTTGGTCTAGTTTATACGTCTTCGTCGGAAGCAGGAATCATCCAAGCCGCAGTGCCCATATTCACCTTAGTTCTTGCTACTTATTTTTTAAAAGAACAATCCACCCAATGGCAAAAACTATCGACTTTATTATCTGTAGCTGGAGTCATTTACATCTTTGCGATGAAAGGCATTATG
>URQW01000051.1 GCA_900550105.1 uncultured Pelosinus sp. | reverse complement strand
AGCCTTCGGCTGAAACGAGCCCGGCATAAATGTGATTTTCCTGATGACTTAGCCCATAAAAAGGAACTTCGTGACTTAAAGCGATCGCTTCCCCCATCCCCTTGCCAACTAAAAAAGCCGGCATATAAGAATCCGCTACAGGACGAGGCGCAATCGAAGCGGCCACAGCCGCCCAATCTGTTTCTGACAGCGATTGTAACGCGGACTTTAACACCACCGGTAAATTTCTCGTATGCTGAAAGACCATTTCTGACTGAGACAACCCGCGTTTCCCTGCGGGGACCGTAAGCAGCTTGCGACTAGCGCCAAGAAAACGCCCGGCCTCATTAAATACAGCTGCTGACGTAGTATAACAGCTTGTATCAAGGCCCAAAAAGAGTCTCATGACTGTTGTTCTTTTACGAGCGATCCAAGAATTCCATTGACAAAACGTCCTGATTGATCCGTTCCGTAACATTTTGCCAATTCGATTGCTTCATTAATAATTACGCCAGCCGAAAGCTTTTCTTTCGCAAACTGCAGTTCATAAATTGCCATCCTAACAATATTCCGGTCAATTCCCGCCATACGCTCTACTTTCCATTCTTTAGAAATGGCAGTAATAATTTGATCAATCTCATCCTGCCGCTCACTCGTTCCGATCAGCAACAGCTTCGCATAATCACGGGCGCTTTTTGAAAGCTCTTCTCGTTCTTCACAAACACTATCTAAGGCAGCATCTACCGTGCTTTTATTAAAATCCAAATGGAATAAAGCTTGTAACGCCAATTCTCTTGCTATTCTACGACTCATAATCAACCTCTTTCCTTAACGATGATACCCTGGCGGCAAAAAGCGTTCCAAGATATCCATAATATCTTCTTTCTCATCAATTCGTTTACCAATAAAATAACCAATTCCAATACAAAAAAGCACAAACAAAGTATGGAAAAATCCAAAAAACAAAATAAAAGTAGCAATGAGAAAACCGCTCAAAGCCCCGACAATTTTTCCGCTATGGTGCTCCCAAATTGCCTCAATCAATTCACGATTCATCAATTGCCCTCCTATTCCACACGCTGTCTGGCTTTAAAATCATTCGAAATATTTTCAACCAAAACCTCTACATGGGATAACTCCACACCTACTGTGTTTTTTATATAATCGTCAATGCGTTTTTGCATTTCTGCGCCCACAGTAGGCACATGGCTTTCAGGACTAATCACTGCTTTCACGGTAACTTGCAGGACTTCAGCATTTTTCCGCACTTTTACCTTAACAGACCGTACGCCGCGCGTATGACGGGCCGTTTTTTCCACAAGGTTTTCTACAGCATCAAGCGTAATTAAAATATCGCCGCGCTCACCGTGATGAACAATGGTTTCATGATATTTTTTACTGGAACGAAGCCCAGCCAGAAATAGTCTTAAACTCACTAAAAGCAGCAGGACGCCAATAAGCCCTGCTTCCCACCTTCCATGTATATAATGAATGCTTGTCCACACAATCTCAACAGGAAGAAGATCCACGGCCAATAACACAACCGCAGCAGCTAAGAAAGCCAATAATAGTGTATAAAGAGTAATAATGATCCGATCGACAATTCCCATAGCGACCCCTTTCCTTTAGCGAACGCGAATATCTTCCTCTTTTATATCGGAGCTAAAGCCGACGCCCTGCACGTGAATATTAACTTCCACTACATCAAGACCGGTCATGGATTCAATGGCCCGTTTTACATTTTCTTGCACTTTTAACGCTACATCAGGAATTCTCGCGCCATACTCCACTATCACATAGAGATCAACCGCCGCTTCTTTCTCGCCGACTTCTACTTTAACGCCCTTAGATAAATTCTTCTTTCCGAGCATTTCAGCAATCCCGCCTACAAGTCCGCCACTCATGCCAGCTACTCCGGCAACTTCCGTAGCAGCCATACCAGCTACAATACCGACGACTTCATCAGCAATACGAATCGATCCTACATCGCCTCGCGCTGTTCCATCCTTTTTGCTTTCTTCCAAGAAGAAACCCCTCCAATATAAGCAAACCACTCTCTATTTCGCTTTTATTCTTACCTATAAGGTCGGTTACTAACTATCATATTATACCAGAGACATTATCATTTTACTATTTCTTTCCCTCTAAAAAAATTCTCTTTTATTTCTAGTATTCCTCTTTTTACATGAGAGCTTCTCTTACGGTTTTGCACTAATTGTAATCTCCTCTGCTTTCACGTTGGCTACGCGATGAATAATATCAGCAATTTGCAATACATCGTCTCGCGACAGACTAGCGCTCTTCACTACCGCGCTAACCGATTCTTCGCGAATAAAAACAAGTGCATCATAAAAGCCTTTTGATTTAATGAGATTTTCCATTTCCAATTCTTTCTGCTTATCCTGCATTAAACGAAGCACAGAATCTTGCGCATGACTGCGCGCTTCTTCTGTCGGTGAGTTGCGGATAATCTCTCTAAGGACCTCAGCTTTTTCACTGCGCACTTTTTCTCGTTCCAGGCGATATTCCACAAAAAAATCAGGACTTGCCGCTATTTGCAACGCCTCACTATGATTTTGACTGACAGGAAGCGCATTCAGCTGCATTTCTGCTTGCTTGCTGCTATCTTCTCGATATACCTTAACGCCCCAAAAAGCGGCGCCTAGCATCACGAAACAAACGAATACTAGAAAAGTTTTTTTACGGCCTATTGTCATAACCATACTTTTCCCTCACCTTCTCTGGGGTAATACAGTAACCCGATAAGCTGCAATTCCGAGCCCTGTTTCCACGGCTTTCGTCAAGTTAGCCTTCACACTAGAGTCGCCCGCGCCTTCGGCAATCACTAGAACGCCTTTCACTACCGGTTTCGTCTCATTTACAATCACAGGTTTATCAATCCCATTTTCTGTAGCTAGCAGAACTTGTTCGTTTTTCTTATTTTCCGTTGTGGTGCGCACGCCCCCTGATGGATCTTTTTCCTGGATTGTGCGGCTCTCGGTTGTTGCATTTTTGGCAAACTCCGTACTAGCGCCAGCTGCCAGCGTGACCTGTACCGTTACCGAACCAGCGCCTTTCACCTGTGATAAAAGATTGGCCAGCTTCGCTTCTAAAACTTCCTCTTGCGTTTTTTCCACTGCAGATGGTAATTTCATATCTTTCGTAGTGACATCTGTTTTGACGGGATTCTCCCAAAAACTACTTACGCCAATCAGCATAAACCCAGCTAAAGCCAAAATAAAAATCTTGCTGTTATGTTGCAGGTAGAGAATCGCTTTTTTTAATCCCGACCTAGCAAAAACTTCCGATAATTGCTGTTGCACCAAGATCCCTCCTTTTTGATTTGTTTATTCTACAAGAATTTTTTCTGGGGCAACCTGATAAAGCTGAGAAATCATCGCGACCATCTTTTCTTTCAGTTCCGGCGAAATTTCTTTTCGCGCCGGATTTACTGCGGGAATCACAACAGGCTCGATTCCTTGCTTATAAGAACTGATGACTCGCACATGCACACCGCCCAACTTAGTGAGGGAAGCTCCGTCTTTGTCCGTAGCAAGCGTCACGGTTACCTGAACATCGCCCACACCATCAAGTAACAGCAACGCTGCCCGAATTTGTTTGGCGATCTTGTCGTCGTTCAACGTTTGGCTGTTATTGTTGCCACTCTTAGCACCACTACGCGAGCTCTCGTAAGATTCACTTAGCTTTTGTTCTAACGTTGGCAGCATTTTAGGATCAAAAAAGGTAAGGACAGGTTGCAACAGTGCCAGCATAATGAACAGCCCGACAACAACCTGGGTAAAGCGGCGCATTTGACTACTTGGCAGTAACAATTCCAAAAAAGCGGAAAAAAGCAAGATACAAACAATAGTTTTCAGCCAAGCGCTTGCTGCAGTTATCATAAAATGTCGCTCCTAATGCCACAAAAGGGCTAAATTTCCCACACCAATCAACATAGTAATGACCAAAAAAAACATTAATGTCACCGCAAGGACTGCGCCAAAAATCAGTAATAAGTTATTCCCGATTCCTTGCAAACAGGCTGCCAGTTTTGCATCGCCTAGCGGCTCTACTAAAGCACCTGCCAACTTAATTGTAATGATTAAAGAGAGAAGCTTTAACAAGGGTAACAGACATAGCAGGAAAATAACGAAAAGGCCAAAAATTCCGACCCCGTTTTTTAGCAACAAAGACGCGCTCATTACAACCTCTACTGTGTCAGCAAACATCTTACCCACTACCGGAATAAAAGTTCCTGCGGCAAATTTAGCGGTTCTGAGACTCACGCTATCAGCCACGCCGCCAGCGGCTCCCTGTACCGTAACAAAACCAATAAACACAATAAGCAGTAAGCCAAGAATAACTAAAGCTCCCTGTTTTAGTAACGAAGCCAATTGTACCAGTCGATATTTTCCCGCTAGATAATTGACGCATTCCAGTACAGTAGAAAAGATTAATAGCGGCAGTACGACATCTTTTACCACTGAACTCGTAGCATTTACAATAAAGAGCATGAGGGGCGTAAAAAGTGCTGCTGATGTAAAAGCGCCTACGGCAGTAAGCAGCGAAAGCAAGACAGGCAGCAACGCTTCCATAAATCCCACCATACGATCTACGGTCTGACCAGCTGCCAGCACGACCTCGTAAAAAATATGAAGCGCCATTACACTTAAGAAAGCAAAACAAAGGCTTTGGCAAAGAAGGCTAATTCCTGACCGCTCAAAAGAATTTTCGATATTTTGTAAGAGAGCGCAAAATACAGCGAGAACAAGTATTTTCCCTAGTAGTAGCAGATTTTTTTTCCCTTCTGCTGTCAGTTTTTCCATGATAAATCGACCGAAATCAAAAGATCCGCCAGCAAATCCCTTCAAAGAAAACTCCATAACTGACGAGGCTGTCAATTCCGGAACTTTCCCCTGAAAATCCCCGTTCATTTCTCGGACAAATTGATTGACTGTATCTAGTGATAACGTTTCAAATAAAGGCGCTGTCAGTGCTTCAGCATCTTTTTCACTCTGTGCTGCTCCTACGCCTGGCAAAAGAAAAAATCCTAAAAAGAGAAAAATGCTTATGACACGTTTCATCATTTCACCTCAAGGTAACAGCTTCGTAATGGTATCTAACACTAAAGCCAAAACTGGGACGGCCATAACCATAACGAGAACTTTGCCAGCAAATTCAATTTTCCCCGCAATAGCGCCCTCATTGGCGTCACGGCATATCTGCGCACCAAATTCTGTAATATAAGCAATTCCAATAATTTTTAAAATGAGTCCAAGATATAAGGGATCTAAATTGGCCCGGTGAGCTAAATCCTGAAATACATTTAGAATGACGCTCAGTTTACCAAGCACAAATAAAAAAATCAGCGCTGTCAGGGCCAAACTAAGTTGCAGGGCAAATTCCGGTCTATCACCTTTGATTAGCAGGCTGAGCAGCGTTGCAATAAATCCGATGGCTACAATCTGCACAATATCCATGAGGCTTCCCCCTACATGAGCTTAAAAACATCTTGTACCGTAAAAAATAATTTACCAAGCAATTGAACAACCCAGAGTAAAACGAGCGCAAATCCGGCCAAAGTGCATAAATGAGCCATATCTTCTTTCCCAGCCTGCTTAAGCGCGGTATGAAATACAGATACTAAAATTCCTACGCCAGCAATTTTAAACAGCATTTCGAGTCCCATAAACCGTCCCTCCTATAAAAGTAAAATGACTACAGTTAAACTGCCGCAAAATCCTAAATACCGAAAAAGTTTCACATTTTTTTCTCTTTCCACCAGAGCCTGCTTTTCAATTTCTCGTAGCTGTTCCTGTGTCGTTTGAAATAAGGCGCTATAGCCATTCGGGTTTAATACAGGCAAATTGGCCGCCAACGCAAATAAAATATGCCGTTCCGGCTCTGCCAATGAAAGCTGGTTTCGGCTCTGCTCCCAAGCAGCAGCCAAAGCTTGCTGCCAAGAAAGATCTGGTTTTGTTTTCATTTGTCCGGCCGTAAATACAAACAGGTCATAAACGGCGCCATGAAGACCTTCCACACTAAATTTCAGTGCGGATGTCAAGGGCATGGCTAGATGCTCAATATAAGAAGCCAGCGAAGTAAGCGCCAAAATTAAATCTTGTAGCTCAACAACGCGCTTTTGAAACCTCTTGGCATAGTAAAACCCTTGCAAAGTCCCTGCTAATAAAATCATCAAACAGCCTGCGACTTTTAATACCATAAACTCATCTCCCTATGAACAATCACTAAAACTGCTTTTACGCATCGGATAAAGCGCTTGGCCCGTCTCGGCCTCCACAATTTGTAAAATAGTGCCTGGAGTAGGCGTATTTCCTAGCAAAATATACCGAGAAAAATATCGTTCTTCAATTAGTCTTCCAATATAAGGCCGCTGCCGAACCTCATCAACTGTGCGGCCATGAACGCTAGCAATCAAAGCTACACCGGCATGAATTGCTTCTGCAATCGCCTGAGCGTCTTCCGCCCGACCAAGTTCATCCGTAATGATTACATCAGGCGCCATCGAACGAATCAGCATGAGCATCCCCTGCGCTTTGGGGCAAGCGTCAAGAACATCTAACCGAGGACCAAGATCTACCGTCGGAATTCCGTCGCGACAGGCGGCAATTTCTGATCGTTCGTCAACAAGCCCGACTTGTCTCCCTTGCTGTGAAAGCTCTGGTAAACCGCAACTAAGCTGCCTGGCAATGTCACGCAATAGCGTTGTTTTACCACAACGCGGCGGTGATATAATGAGAGTGTTACAGAGAAAATGATCCGGGCAAAACAAATAGGGCATAACCGCATCAGCGCAGCCAAGGACTTCCCGACAAAGACGAATGTTTAGTGAACTGATAGCGGTAAGTGCGGCTATCGTCTTTTCTCTTACGACAACTTGTCCGGCTAGGCCAATCCGATGGCCGCCGTGAATCGTAATAAAACCTTCTTTTAATTGTTCCGAAAAAGCATAGAGCGAATGTTGGCTCATTACATAAAGCATCTGCTGAATTTCTTCGGCTGAAAGCGGCTCCAGCACGTTGCCACTGCTGTCACGCAGCCACTCATCGTCTTTACTAGTTACTAACAGCGGCGCCCAACCAACGCGCAGCCGAATTTCTGTTAACAAGAAAAGAAACGTTTGATCAAGTAGCTCACAGGCAGAACGGATTCGCGGTACGAGAAAAGACCAAATCGTCTGCCAACGCATTTCTTCCATGATCCTGTCCTCCTTCTCTTTACATAGATATAAACAAGACTAGTTATTTATGATAGCAAAATAAAACTGCTGCAAAAAGAATTTTTCTAAGTTAGAAAAACTCTTTTTGCAGCAGTTTTTACAAAGGAATCTTTATTCACATAAGGAAAAATTGACTCATAAAATTATAAACCAGGATGACTTATATCATGATCATGATACTCAGGACATTCTACTTCCATATAATCATCATCTAAGGTATCTACATAAACTTCTTCTTCTAAATCACTGAGATCATCGTCGATCGTTTCAACATACTCTCCCAGTTCTTCTTGCGACAGAGACAATCCCTCAATTTCTCCCGCAAATGTATCAAGCGCATCAATCACATGAATGAGCAGCTTTCCTTCCGCCGAAGCGTCATTTACATTTAAGCCCTTCTTCAAGCCCTGCAAATAGGCGACTTTTTCTTTAACAGCTGATGACAAATAAAAAACCTCCTTTTACTCCATGTAAGACGTCTAAGAGGTAGTATCCCCAAAGAAGCAAAAAACATGAACAAAGGAGGTTTTTTGTTTTATTTAAGCCCGTTCAATATAATCACCGGTACGCGTATCAACACGTAGTACATCGCCGATGTTAATAAACAAAGGAACTTTTACGACATAGCCAGTTTCCAGTTTTGCTGGTTTGTTGCCGCCGGTAGCCGTATCGCCACGAATACCAGGGTCTGTTTCAACAACTTCTAGTTCTACGGCGTTCGGCAAATCTACACCGATTACATTGCCTTGGAAAAAGTTTACGCCAATATTCATATTTTCTTTTAAGAAGTTCTTGCCATCGCCAAGTTGCTCTTCAGTAAGCGTAACTTGATCAAATGTTTCATTATCCATCATTACATAGCCATCGCTCTCATAAAGATACTGCATATCGCGACGTTCTACATGAGCTTTCGGCAATTTTTCACCGGCATTAAATGTCCGTTCTACTACGGCGCCTGTTTTTACATTTTTCAATTTAGCCCGCACAAAAGCGGCCCCTTTACCTGGTTTTACATGCTGGAAATCAACAACCTGCCAAACAGCATTATCGATTTCAATTGTTGTTCCAGTGCGAAAATCGTTTGACGAAATCATGAATACCCTCCTAATTACAC
This sequence comes from uncultured Pelosinus sp., assembly GCA_900550105.1. Classification (GTDB taxonomy): domain Bacteria; phylum Bacillota; class Negativicutes; order UMGS1260; family UMGS1260; genus UMGS1260. The sequence continues at coordinate 12,285 of URQW01000051.1, read as the reverse complement.
TTTAATTCTATAAGTTCTTTGGTGCTTTGAGTCAGGATGCGACAACCAGAAGCAGACACAACCACTAAATCCTCTATTCTTACACCACCAAATCCAGGGATATAAATACCAGGCTCCACTGTCATCGTCATCTGTTCAGCTAAAACGTCCTGACAAGTAGGCGATAGACGTGGCTCCTCATGAATGGCAAGACCAACAGAATGTCCTAAACCATGACCGAAATAATCGCCATAGCCAGCAGCAGCAATTACATCCCGCGCAACCTTATCAACTTCAGAACATACCCTGCCTGCCTGAATCTCTTGCAAAGCAGCCAGCTGAGCTTTCAGTACTGTATCGTAAACGGCGCGCTGTTTCTCACTGGCTTTGCCTAAAGCAACCGTACGAGTCATATCAGAGCAGTATCCTTTATAGACCGCGCCGAAATCAAAGGTAATGAGTTCTCCTGGCGAAAGCATTTTCAGCGACGCTTGTCCATGCGGTAAAGCACCACGCTCGCCTGAGGCAACAATTGTATCAAAAGAAGTTTTTTCAGAACCTAGTTTTCTCATAGCATATTCAAGCTGCGCTGCCGCCTCAAGCTCGGTCATACCAGGACGAAGCAAGGTAAGCAACTGGTTAAAAGCCTGATCGGCAATTTGAACTGCCTTGTCTATGTAAGCTAATTCCTCATCATCTTTGATTTGCCGGAGTTCATCAAGCTTTGTCGCTAGCAAAGTTTTGCCCTGCAAAGTTTTCTGCAGTTTTTCATAAGTATCTACTGTGAGCTGATCTGCTTCATAGGCAATAACTTCCAATGGATGGTCCTGCAGCCATACGGCTATATCACTAAACAAATCCGTTCCATGACGTATCACCGTAAAATCAGATGCTTGGGCTTTGGCTTGCTCGACATAGCGAAAATCAGTAAATAGCACTTGTTCGGTATTCGTAATGAGCAAGACACCAGAGGATCCGGTAAATCCGCTAAGATATTGACGATTTTTCCCTTTTGTTACAATTACAGCTTGCGCTGAAATTTTTTGCAATAAATACCGACATTTTTGCAATCGCCCTTGCATGGGCTGCCATCTCCTTAGGGCCTTTTTACGAGGCAATCGAGTATATTAGCCTTTATATTTTAGCATAGATCGCTCTATTTGGCCAGAATATTCTTGTCACTTCTGCTGCATAACTTCACGAGCCACTGCACCAAATAAAGGGGCGGCCACTTCGCCGCCCGAATGTCCCTCTTCGACGAAAACTACAATGACATATTGCGGATTGTCGCGAGGGGTATAACCGGCAAACCACGCATGATTGATGCCCTTACCGCCTGAATCGGCGCGCCCCGTTTCGGCCGAACCAGTTTTTCCAGCGGCGCCATAACCAGAAATAGCAGCTTCCTGCCCAGTACCGTAGGAAGTAACAGCCGCCATCATCTCACGCAGTTGCCTTGCGGTAAGCACCTGAAGCAGCTGTTTGCTGCTGTCAGCAGATCTTTCCGCAACCAGCTTTGGCTCTACCAAAACTCCATCATTGACAATCGTACCAACAAGCGACGCCAACTGCAGCGGCGTTACCTCACAGCTCCCCTGCCCAATCGACAAATTGGCAAGATCGCCGGGAAAAACCTGATCGACTGGCGGCAAATGTCCTGCATCTTCATCAGGCAAGGACAAACTCGTTTTATGACCAAAACCTAATTTGTCAGCATAAGCCAGCAATTTTGTTGCGCCTATTTTTTGTCCGACTTCAATGAAAACAGGGTTGCTTGAAAAAGCCAAAGCGTCTTGAAATGATATTTTACCGCGTGGCCCTTGCTTATAGTCCCAACCAAAAAACCGTAGCTTATCAACATCAATATACCCAGCATCATAAAAGACCGTTTCTGGTGTAACGATACCTAAATCTAAAGCGGCCGCCGCTACGACAAGTTTAAATACAGATCCCGGCTGATAAGCCGTAATCGCTCTGTTTACCAGTGGCGAATAGGGTTCTTGAAACGAACGCGCTACTTGGGCGGGCGAAAAATTGGGTCGCGAAACAAGCGCTAAAATTTCCCCCGTCTTTGCTTCCATGACAATCAGGGCTCCCCGCTTCATTCGCTGATCAGCCAAAGCTTCTAACTTTCGCTGCAAATTTTTGTCTAGCGTAAGAACTATTTCTGACGCCTTTGCTTCCCCGCCGTTTACCTCTTTGTAGCCAAGGCCAGGAATCAAATTTTCTTCACCATCAAGCATTGCCGCTACATAACGCTCCTCAGAGCTTGTGAGCAGTAAATCATAACGAGCTTCTAAACCGGTAATCCCATGATTTGTTTGATCCACATAGCCAATCACATGGGCGGCAGGCTGGTTCGATTCGTAACGAAGCGGTACTCTCACGGCAATAAGACCAGGGATAGGGCACTCTTTATTTAAAAACTGGCTAGTTGCTTCACTGACAAAAATATGAGATCTGAGTGGCTGCTTAGCTAAGGCTAACCGCAGAATCACGGCAACCGCTTGTTCTGGTATAATACCGGTCAACTTCTCCCGAATTGTTTGTTGATCCGGCATTTCCGCCGGAAACAGAAATAGTTCATAAGCAACAGTACTATTCGTTAATTTTTCATGATGTCGATCGAAAAAATCCCCGCGCTTTGTCTCAGCTGAAATTTCCTGTACGCGCCCATGAAGCCCAGCTAGAGCCAAGCTTTTCCCTTCATAAAGTTGCAGATAGCCTAGCCGAAGCATGAGTAGACCGACTAGGATACCGAGTAAAATAGTAATTTTTCTCAGCCGTTTTGCAATAATTGCCATACTGTCACCTCAGTGATAGTATGGCAATTTTCTCAACTCATTTATACAATTTGAATAGCCACAGGCATTGTCAGTAAAATATCCATTACGGTCTGATACGTATCAGGCGTAACTCGAATCATAACAAGACCCGTCTGATTGTCAACGGTAGTCAGTACGCCAAGGTTTTCATACCCCTCAAGAAGCCGATTCACATAATTAATATCATGTTTATCGACCTGGGCAAAAATAGTTTCAAACATCTTGCTTCACCTGCCGCCGTAGCATGGCCAGAGGACTAACAGGCTGACTCATCGGCATCGTGATAATCTGCTGTGGATGAGGCGCTACTAAAATTTCCGCTCCCGTATCATCATACATCGCAGTAATTGTCTGCGTAAAGGCTGGACCAACAGGCTGGGCAATTTCAATTTCTTCGCCAACCTTCATATTGTTACGCTGCTCGACTACAGCTAGTTTCGTGACTGGATCGTAACTTTTTACAAGTCCGATAAAATCATGGGTCTGGCTATAGCTGCTCGTACCGTAAATTTGGTCCTGTTCACTTGTTTTGTTAAAATAAAAACCAGTTGTATATTCCCGGTGGGAAACCTTCTGCAATTCTTCCAGCCACTGCGGTCGAATTACAAAGGCCGCTGGATTTTCAAAGTAACTGTCAATCGCCTCACGGTATACTTTAATCACAGTCGCCACATAGTGAACGCTTTTCATGCGGCCTTCAATCTTCAAACTAGAAATATCAGCTTGCAGCAAGTCTGGCAAAAACTCTAACAAACATAAATCTTTTGAGTTGAAAATATAAGTTCCCCGTTCATCTTCCATAACCGGGTAGTATTCGCCAGGACGTTTTTCTTCCATAAGAGCATATTTCCAGCGACAAGACTGCACACAGGCGCCCCGGTTTGAATCACGACCAGAAAAATAATTACTTAACAGACAGCGTCCCGAATAGGAAATACACATAGCGCCATGAACAAAAGTTTCTAGTTCTACTTGCACCTTAGCGCGAATATCACGAATCTCTTGCAAAGAAAGTTCTCGCGCCAAAACAACACGAGAGACGCCCAGTTCTTCCCACATTTTCACCGAAGACCAATTCGTATTATTGGCTTGCGTACTGACATGAATGGGCAAATCAGGCGCTGTATCGCGTACAATTCGATACACGCCTAAATCAGCTACAAGAACAGCATCAACTTGAATCGAGGCTAAAAAACGAATATAGTCTGGCAAATCGTCTAAATCATCATTATGAGGAAAAATATTGACTGTCACATAAGCTTTTTTACCTAGTTTATGGGTATAGGCCACTGCCTCTTTCATTTCATCTTCCGTAAAATTGCCGCTAAAAGCTCTTAGGCCGAAAGACTTGCCGCCAAAATAAACAGCATCAGCGCCGTAAGCTAAAGCCATAACTAATTTTTCAAAGCTCCCTACAGGAGCTAAAAGTTCCGGTTTATTCATGTGTATCTCCTTTTCTCTCACTACCAAGGCCTGTTCCGCTTCCCAAAAATCGAGAAACAGCTAACCCGTCGCCATCAGGAAAAATCTCCGTGGTAAACAGTTCCGGATTCGAAACAAGCTCTAGATAGGCTTTCAACCGCTTTACAATCGTGCGAAAGCGCCGCGGCGGCGCTTCTTGTCCCATTACATAGCCGCGAAACAACACATTGTCGGCGACAATAAGTGCATCTGCTGCCAACTTGCCTGTCAGCAACGCCTGCAGATAATGGACATAATGGCCTTTTGCCGCATCAATAAACACAAAGTCAAAGGGTCCTGTAAGTTTTTCTATCAGTGGCAGAGCATCACCGTATACAAATTCAACAGTAACAGCAAGGTTAGCTTGTCCGATCACATCTCTAGCCTTCGCTTGTCTATCTGCATCAATATCAATCGTCGTAATCGTACCGCCTGCCGCCATTTCTTGGGCAATCAACAAAGTGGAATACCCAATGGCCGTACCAATCTCCAAAACTCGCAGCGGTTGTTTTTGGCGTACTGCATCCAACAAAACTTGACTTCCGGCCTGTTGAATAATCGGCACATGCTGCAGCGCCGCATAGGCCTCCAGTTCCGTTAATAAATGAGAATGTTTCATGGCTGCACCTTAGCAATCATTGCTAAATGCTCTTCATAGGTCCGGCTGAAATGGTGAAATCCGTCTCGGTCAGCGACAAAGTATAAATAGTCCGTAGCTGCAGGATGAAGCACGGCCTGAATCGAAGCAATCCCGGGATTGGCAATCGGTCCTGGCGGCAGTCCTTGGTGCAGATAGGTATTATAAGGCGAAGGAATTTCCGTATCTTGTACAGAAAGCTCCGCTTTAGGATAGCCTAAAATATATTGAATCGTGGCACAAGACTGTAGTGGCATACTCTGTTTTAGACGATTTAAAAAGACGCCGGCAATCACTGGCCGATCGGCTTCTTTCGCCGCTTCTTTTTCTACTAAAGAAGCTAATATCACTACATCGCGAATCGAAAGACCCATATCCCTCGCCCTTGCTTGCATTTCTGGCGTGAATTGTTGACCAAACTGGCCTGCTAGCATTTCCAAGAGTTGCTTTTCCGTCACTTTACGGGGCAACCGATACGTATCAGGAAACAAATAGCCTTCCGCCTTATAAGCCGCAACCGGCGATGGTGCGACAAAAGGAAAGGGAATATATTCTTTCGCTAGCTTTTTAAACACATTGCCGTCGGCAATCTTGTTTTTATCAAGCAATTGCGCGATTTGCTCCACAGTATAGCCTTCCGGTATGGTCAACTTCTGGTAAGCTGTATCACCCTTAGACAACATCGACACAATTTTACCTATAGACATATCTTTTGTAAAAACATAATCGCCAGCTTGCAGGGAATTTTCTAAACCATAAATTTTCGCATAAACACGAAACACGGTCGCACTTGGAAATAAGCCCTTTTGTTCAAGAATTTGTCCGATTTTATCAGCAGTCATGCCATCTGTTACCTGCACTGTAACTTCATCTTTTTGATTGGCTGTCACCTGTGAAGCCGTAAAGCCATAAAAAACGACGCCTAGTAAAAAGATTCCTACGAGAAAGGGAATCACCCATTTTTTCTGTAAATAGGAACTTTGCGCCAAATAAGGATTAGCTTGTTTTTTATACTCGTCTAACCGCAGCTTATATTTGTTGAATTTCTGCTTATCAAAGGGGTTCATTACATCACCTCGTATTAACCAAAAAGCGATTTTAGCTTTCTTATTATAGCACAGATTCCTATATTTCAACAGAAAAAAGGAGCCTTACGGCTCCTTAACTTATTCTGTAGATTATTCGGCGTCGTCCTCATCTTCTACTAACTGTTCGTAAGCGGCACGGACTTCTTCAAATTCTTCATCCGTTGGATCCACATAAACTTCTTCGCCTGTTTCATCTATATCAATTCTGGCAATAAACACATCGGCTTCAGCGCAGTCGCAACCATCTTCACCGCAACCGCAATCTTCTTCAATTTCAATCGGTACTAATATAGCATACCGTTTTTCTCCTACAGGAATAATCATATCTTCACGATAATAGAATTCGTTGCCTTCTTCATCTGTCATAACAACTACTAATTCTTCTTCTAGATCTTCCATGTCTTCTTTTTCAAAATCAGCCACGAGGATCACCTCTTTCATTCAAATGTAATGTAATTTTATCTTAGAAAAAACACCCTGTCAAGGCAGAAACTACCTTCCCAAACTGTCTAAATAACCTTGCAAAATAAAAACAGCAGCCATTTTATCAATGACTTTTTTCCGTTTGGCTCGGCTGACATCAGCGGCAATCAAGGATTTTGTGGCAGCTACTGTCGAAAGGCGTTCGTCCCATAAGACTACTTTTTGGAGCGGAAAATGCTTTGTTAATTCCTTGTTAAATTCTTCAACAAATTGACAACGCGGCCCTTCCGTGCCATTCATATTTTTCGGCCACCCTACTACAAAGGTGTCAACTTCATACTCAGCTACAAGTTCGGCCAACCGCTTCAAGTCAATTTCCAAGGATTTGCGGCGAATTACTTCGACGCCTTGCGCCGTTAGAGCTAAGCCGTCACTTACGGCTACGCCAATCGTACGATCGCCTACATCAAGTCCTAATTTCTTCATACTTTCTCCTACTCTTTGGCCTATCTTTATTCTTCCTTCAGGTAGGCTCTTACCAATTCTTCTAAAAGTTCGTCCCGCTCCAACTGGCGAATTAAGCCGCGAGCATTATTATAGCTAGTAATATAAGTGGGATCGCCGGAGATCAGATAGCCGACAAGTTGATTAATCGGATTATAGCCTTTTTCCTTTAAGGCTTGATATACGGTCGTAATAATGACAGCGGCCGCATTTTTCTCTTCTGCTTCTACCTGAAACATCATCGTCTGATCTGATACTTTATTCATAGAGCAGCCTCCTCACAAGCTAGTATTCTCTGATTCTCTTATCTTATTCGCTAAATAGGAAAGGTTTTCCTGTTATTTCTTCGAAAAGTCTAGCGAAATAAAAAAAAGGAGCAGATACTGATTCTGCTCCTCTTCGATTTACGCTTTAGCAAGCTGGTCAATAATAACCGCGTTCGCTTTTGCCAACGCTTCCGCGATTTTCTCGGGAAGTTTGCCACCAGCCTGCGCCATATCAGGGCGGCCGCCGCCGCCGCCGCCAGCAATTTTAGCCGCTTCTTTAACAATATTGCCTGCATGAAGTCCTTTTATTGCACCTTTCGTCATGGCAACAAAATTCACTTTCTCACCATTAACAGCGCCAAGAACAACAACACCTGCTTTGATACGATCTTTCACTAAATCAGCCATAGAACGAAGCTCGTCCATATCTTTAGCGACTACAGAGTGAACAACAATTTCCGCTTCCCCTTGCCGTTGCAGCCCAGCCATCAAATCTTCTACGACCGAACCAGCCAACTTTTTCTGAGCAGCATTCAGTTCCACCTCAAGTTCTTTTACATGAGAAAGCAGTTGATGTAACTTATTATTGACTTCTTCTGGCCGTGTCTTAAGCGCCTGGGCAGCTTCCGTTAGTGCTTTGCGCTCTTGATTTACAAAATCAAGGGCCGCTTGGCCGGTAATCGCTTCAATCCGCCGCAAACCGGAACCAATACCAGCTTCCGATAAAATTCTAAAAAGACCAATTTGTGCAGTATGATCGACATGACTGCCGCCGCACAGCTCCCGACTAATCGGTTCAACAGTAACCACGCGAACCTGATCGCCATATTTTTCACCAAACAGTGCCGTAGCGCCAAGCTTTTTCGCTTCTTCTATGGGCATTTCCACTTTCGTTACAGCATAGTCAGTCAAAATCGCTTCATTAACCTGCATTTCAATCGCTGTAATTTCTTCGGGCGTTACTGGCGAAAAGTGGGAAAAGTCAAAGCGCAGCCGATCGGCTGAAACGAACGAACCGGACTGATTGACATGAGAACCCAAGACAGACCGCAAAGCTGCCTGCAGCAAATGCGTTGCCGTATGGTTCCGCGCACAGGCGCTATGTTTTCCTTGATCGACATTCAGCTCAGCTACCTGACCCTTTTCAATCGTTCCTTCCACAACATGACCCAGATGATACACTGTACCGTCAGGTAATTTTTTCGTATTTGTCACAGCAATACGACCTGTAGGAACCGTAAGGAATCCTGTATCGCCGACTTGTCCGCCGCCTTCGGCGTAAAACGGCGTAACCGCTAAAATAACCGCTGCATCTTCGCCGTCGTGGACGCGATCGACGACCTTACCATCTTTAAAGAGCAATACAATATCACTCGTTTTAGCGGCTTCGTCTTGCGCCAACGCTGCACTGACTAAGCCAGACAAATCTGGAATCACTACTTTTTCTTCCGATTCCTGGCGAGCCGCTCTAGCCCGCTCCCGCTGTTCTTTCATGGCAGCGTCAAAAGCGGCTTTATCAAGCGTGAAACCTTCTTCCGCTAATATTTCTTCCGTTAACTCCCAAGGGAAGCCAAAGGTGTCATACAGTTTGAACGCCGTAGCGCCGTCAAGAACTGTTTTACCCTGTTCTTTCCGTTCGGCAATTTCGCGATTGAGTAATTCCGTACCTTGCTGCAACGTTTCATCAAACCGTTTTTCTTCCAGTTCAATAATCCGTTTAATATATTGTTCTTTCTCTTTCAAATCAGGGAAAGCTTCTTTAAAGATTTCCATTACTACATCTACGCTTTTCGCCAAAAATGGCTCATGAATACCGAGCAGGCGGGCATGACGCACAGCACGGCGCAAAATGCGACGAAGTACATAACCGCGTCCCTCATTGGAAGGCATGATCCCGTCAGCAACCATAATCGTCATACTGCGAGCATGATCAGCAATAACCTTCAAAGATACGTCGTGAGCAGCACTTTCGCCATATTTAACGGTACTAATTTTCATAACATGGTCAATAATGGGAAACAGCAAATCTGTTTCAAAGTTGCTTGGCTTATTTTGCAATACAGAAGCAATCCGTTCTAAGCCAGCGCCAGTATCGATATTCTTTTTCGCCAGTGGCGTATAATTGCCTGCTTCATCACGATCATACTGAGTAAATACGAGATTCCAAATTTCCAGGTAGCGATCACAATCGCAACCTACAGCGCAAGTATCGCTGCCGCAACCGCGTTCCTCACCTAAATCAATATAAATTTCTGAACAGGGACCACAAGGTCCTGGCCCAATTTCCCAAAAATTATCTTCCATACGAACAATCCGTTCCGCTGGAAAAGAAATATCTTTTGTCCAAATTTCAAAAGCTTCGTCGTCTTCCGTATGGATAGTTACCCATAATTTATCAGCAGGCAATCCAAGCTCTTTCGTCAAAAACTCCCACGCCCAAGCAACTGCTTCTTTTTTGAAATAATCGCCAAAAGAAAAATTGCCAAGCATTTCAAAAAATGTCTGATGTCTAGCCGTACGTCCAACATTTTCAATATCGCCAGTACGAACACATTTTTGGCAGGTAGAAATACGTGGATGAGGGGGCTTCATTTTTCCAGTAAAAAAAGGTTTAAAGGGAGCCATTCCCGCACCAATTAAAAGTAAAGTCGGATCATTTTCCGGAATTAAGGGATAACTATTTAAAATTAAATGTTCTTTGCTCTTAAAAAAATCTAGAAACTTCCTGCGAAGCTCGTTCCCCGTCACTATCATCAACCTCTACTTTCTCCTATCTCATCTTATGGAATTATACATAATTTAGCTTTCTATGTCAATCTTTAGGGGCGGGGTTTCGCTTGCTTCTAGAGCCTTCAACCTAGCGAAAAACCTGGAATCCATGAATTAGAAAGACCCGAAGCAGCGCCGCAACGGGTACAGCAAAAAGCATGCCGACGACACCGTATAGTTCACCGCCAGCTAGCAGCAGAAATATTACGACTAACGGATGAAATCCCATAGAATCGCCCAATATTTTGGGGCCGATGATGCTGCCCTCAATTTGATGAATGAGCAGAAACAGCAAAGCTACTTTAAATGCTAATGAAGTGGAGTAAAGTAAAGCCAGCGTTACAGCAGGTACAGCGCCTAGTAGAGCGCCGAAATAGGGAATGACGTCAAGAAACCCCGCTATAACGCCGCAAAGCAAAGCAAAGGGGAGTTCTAGCAAAGTAAGTCCAATGGTAACTAAAACACCTACAAGTACTGCGATGATAATTTGTCCACAGATAATGCCCTTGATGACCTGCTGCACATCTTTCACCAGGGAGCGCAATAAAGGATGCTTATCTTGGGGAATAAGAATGAAACCTTGTCGCTTAAACTTGGGCCAATCATATAAAAAATAAAAAGCTAGCACCGGACTAATAATAATATCTAAGCTATGGCGAAAAAATGCAATAAACAAAGCAATAACAGCGGCCAGACTTCCCCTGATTTCATTGCCTAGCTGTTCAATATAGCTATCGATTTCTTCTCGCATCGCCCAAGGAATTTGCACCATATCATACTGATTGTCAAGGGAAACAAGAAAATTTTGCCCTTGTTGCAGCATCGATGGCAATTGCTCGAAAAAAGCTCTTGTTTCGCGAAACAAAAGTGGCAAAATCAGGCGAATAAAAAAAAATCCGCCGAAAAAAAGCAAAAAATATACGATGATTAAAGCAGTAAGTCGCGAACAGCCTTTCCTTTCTCCATAGCGAATCAGGGGTTCTAAAAAATAGGCAATAAACAAGGCCCCGACAAAAGGATACAGCGCCGCCCGCAGCAGCCATAAAAAAAAGCAGACAGCCAAAATCGCACCGCCTGCTGCACCCCAACGCAAGATTCGTCTTGTAAGCAGATGAATCCCTCCTAGCTACGGTCGCATAATACGACGTCTTGTTCTGACAGCTTTGCGAGCCAGCTCATTGGCTGTTCCTTTCACAGCCTCTACGCCTCGTTCAACAAGCGGCTTTCTATGGTGCTCCTGCCACGGACTTGTCAACGCGGCAAGAACGGTAGCGGCCAAACCGCCTAGCAGCAACCCCTGCCAAAAATTGTTACGCATATAAAATCCCCCTACCCTTCTGTCGTTTGCGCAACTAATGCGCCATCGTCATCAATGGTGAAAATTTCATAATGGTCGTCTTGAAAGACAAATTCTACACAACATTCCCAACAATAGTACTGATCTACGCCCACCTTGCCAATAGCCTTTTTGCCGCAGGCCGGACAACGTTCCACTTGCATCAACCTCCGCCGACCTGCAATAAAATAACGGTACCGTTCTTTGCAGTCGGTACCGTTATTATGCCCCTTTTATTTAGCTATCTTTCATCTTTTTTTACTTTTTCAATAATACCGCCGCCAATCACGGTGTCTTGTTCGTAAAAAACAGCTGACTGACCAGGCGTAATCGCGCGCTGTGGTTCTTTAAAGGTAACAAGAACTTTATCCTCGCCCAAGGGTTCAATGAATGCCGTGCTTTCTTTCGCCCCATAGCGAATTTTAACTTGCGCAGAAAAAGGCGCTTCCAACCGATCTAAAGTAATCCAGTTTAAATCATGCGCTACAAAAGCACTAGCAAAAACATCTTGATTTTCTCCTAAGATTACTTCATTGCGTTCATAGTCGAGCGCCACTACGTACAAGGGACGACCCGCAGCAATGCCTAGTCCTTTGCGCTGTCCTACCGTATAAAGCGGCAATCCTTGGTGACGTCCAATAATTTCACCTTGTAGATTTACAAAATTACCTGGCTTAAGTAAACCTGGAGCCCGATCTTCTAGAAAGCGTTTGTAGTCGTCATCAGGCACAAAACAAATTTCTTGACTGTCAGGCTTATCAGCTACAGCAAGACCAATTTCTCGTGCCATTTCTCGCGTTTGCACTTTCGTATATTCGCCAAGGGGCATTAAAAAATGCGCTAATGTGTGCTGATTTAAGTGATATAGCGCATAAGACTGATCTTTGCTTGTATCAATCCCTTTCTGCAATACATAACGATTCCGTCCTTGATCGAAAGCGATCCGAGCATAATGACCTGTTGCTAAATACTCCGCCCCCACCTCTTGCGCTTTATG
>URQW01000050.1 GCA_900550105.1 uncultured Pelosinus sp. | reverse complement strand
TGATATAAATATCATTGGACTCCATCGTGCCGGCAACCGCCATTTGTACAATTTGACTCACTTCGATCCCTCCATATTCATACTAAAATTCTAATAACTTCATATTAAAAATTGATTCACATTTTCACTTAAATCGCCAGCTAATTGAGCTAAAGAACGACTTGCTTCGGCTATCTCACCTAAAGCGGCGGCTTGTTCTTGGGCAGCAGCAGAAATCGTTTCTGTTTCAGCTGCATTGTCTTTCGTAATTCGATCTATATCACAAACAAGATCAACCAACCCTTTACTATGTTCGGTAACTTGATGAATGGCTGTTGAGAATTCTGTAATCTGTCGTGACAATACCACAATCGATTGGACAATTTCCTGAAAAGTTGTTCCAGTTGACGTTACCACTTCAATTCCGCGCCGAATTCCTTTTGTTCCAGACTCCATTGTTACGACAGCTTGATTCATATTTTGCTGATTCGTTTGAATCAAAGCGCCGATCTGCTGCGCTGCTTGGTTAGAAGCTTCGGCTAATTTCCGAACCTCCTCGGCAACGACCGCAAAACCACGACCATGTTCACCGGCTCTTGCTGCTTCAATCGCTGCATTTAAAGCCAATAAATTCGTTTGTCCGGCAATTTGAGAAATCAAATTGACAATATTACCAATCTCCATCGAACCTTCGGCCAATTTAGCAACAGCTTGTTCTACCTCTTCGGAACCTTTGCCAATTTGCTGCATTTGTGCAACAGCTTCTTCTACAGCAACAGTACCTCGTGTTGCCTGTTGCGATGTATTACGAGCTATGTCAACCATAGCGTCGCTTGCAGAAGAAATCTGCTCTGTCCTTTCAGAAATTTGCCGCGTAATTGTGGCAATCTTATTAGACAATACTGCTGTATCGGCGGTTCCTGCTGCAATTTTTGTGATAGATTCAGCAACTTGTAACGAAGCTTCAGAGGATTGTTGCGCACTGGCAAGAAACTCTTCACTTGCCGCCGCCAAATGATCTGACTTGTCTTGTACCTGGCCGACTAAGTTACCTAAATTATTTTTCATAGTAATAAAGCCTGTACTAAGCTGTCCAATTTCATCATGAGATTGAACTTTTACTTCCCGCCTTCTAAAATCGCCTTTAGCCAATAATAGACACTCATCGCGAATTTCGCGAATCGGCGAAGAAAACTTCCTGCTGAAAAAAACAATCAATGCAACCGACAATAGCAAAAACATTGCAGAAATCACTAGTAGAACACGCGATAGTTGATTCGTTGCTGCTGCGATTTCCTGCTCTGGCGCCGAAACAAAAACTACCCATTTTTGTCCGCCACCTAAATCTACTGAAGATGCAATCCCATGATGCACTACTCCATCAAAGTTTGTATATTGACCACTACTTTGTCGTCCCTGCTCCGCTTCATGAAATAAAGCAAGCATCCGCTCATCTACTTCTTGCAAAACAGTTTTAAAACTCGGATCAATTTGTTTTTTCGTAATATTGATCTGACCATTCAATTCTGGCTTTTGTGCATGAGAAATAATAATGCCATGTTGATCTAAAATAGTAATAAAGCCAGTTTCCTTAACCTTCTTATCCTGAATTAAACTTGTAACATGCTCTAGTGATACATTGCCTGTAACGATCCCAGTCAACATGCCGTTTTCGATGACTGGCACTGCAATAATCAGGCCCAGCTTTCCTGTTCCCCTTGTCAACATGGGATCAGAAATATATAGTTTGTGAGTTTTTACAACGTTTTTTACATACTCTTTATCAGATACATCCGTAGTGGATCCATCAAACCTGACACCTTTGCCACTAGGCTGCAAACAGTTAATATTATCAAAATCGCCGGTACGCTGCTTCATTTCCTTTAAAATACTTACCACTTTAGCTGAATCGGTATTCTTTTGAATCGCTTCCTGCGAAGCCAAATCTTCTAGTTCAGTGACCCGTTTACTAATAAGTGTTTTCACTTGATTGGAGTAATCGGAATCAATGGAATTGATAACTTCTCGATTACTTTGTTCTAATGCTTTCATAGCCAAATAATAACTAGTACCGGAAAGCACAATAAAAGAAACCGCAAAAAGCGGTATAAATAAAAGGAGAAGACGAATACGCACAGTGTTTATTTTCATAACGAATCCTCTCTCTTAGCGACTATGAAAAGAGCAGGGGCATAAAGCCCCTACTATTAATGAATTAAATTAATCCCAGCCAATGCCAATAGGTGTTAACAAATAAAATATACGCTCCCAAACCTAATAAAGTAAGCGGAATGCCAATTTTAAGCATATCACTTTGTTCATAGGTCCCCGTAGAATAAGTCAACAGGGTTGCCGGCGTATTAACTGGCAATAAGAAGGAAAAGTAAACCAAAAATGACGATATCAAAGTGACACTCCAGATAGGAATATCAGGATTATTAAAGTTAGTCAATAAGCCGAGCATGGTAGGTACAACAATGGCTGCTAATGCGACAATACTAGAAAAAGCAACACGAATGACGATAATCGGCACTGAAATAGTGGCAAGAATCATGGCAGCACTCATTGATTGCAGCCCCATATGCCCCAGGGCAGCATTGGCAGCCCAGGCCGCAGCCCCCGTCTTAAGAAGCACTTCCCCGATCGTAATACCGGCACCGAATAAAACTAAAGTACCCCAGCCAACACGATCGCTCATTTCTTTCCAGGTAGCCACCTGTGTCAGGAAAATTAGTAATGCTGCAAATACGGTAATCGTGTTCGCATCAATATGGTGAGTATGCTCAGTACCCCAAAGCAAAATAGTAAAGGCAAAAATCCAACCAATCCGCTTTTCTTTCGAAGTCATCGGACCAAGTTCGGTCATATACTTAGCAATGAGCGCCTCGCCGCCTTCTAGCTTTTCAAATTTATTCATGGTAATAACCAGCACATACATAATAATTCCCAAAACCACAGTAAACGGTCCAGCATAAATAAACCAGTCTAGCCAAGTAATTGTGTGATTCAATTGGCTAGCTAACAGACCTACTGTAAATGGATTTGGGGCACCTGCCGTCAAAACTGTCCCGCCAGTAATCGCTGCAGTAAAGCCCGTAACTAACATAATTTGCTTGGCAAAAGCACTTTTTTTATCTACTTTCAGCGCAGTAATAAGACCTAATGCCACTGGAATCAAAGCTGCCGCCCGTGCCGCAATCGATGGAATGATAAAAGACAGCAAAAATCCGGCAATAATCATGCCGCCAATAATTTTCTTTGGTTCTGTCCCAACAACTCGCAGAATATTAACAGCGATTCGACGATCAAGCCCAGTAAATCGAACAGCTTCTGCTAAGAAAAGTCCGGCAGCAACCAAGACCCAGCCCGAATTCACAAAACCTGACATAGCCATAGGAATCGCTTTCCCAGTTCCTAAAAGTTTGCCTGAAACGCCTTTTTCCGGTGATAATCCAAGCAGCATAATCATTAAAAAAGTAATTGCTATACCACTAACAGGAAAAGGCATTGCTTCTGAAATCCAAATATACACAGCAAAAGCAAGGACTCCAAGCATTCTGTGCCCAGCAATTGACAAACCATCAGGATTTGGCAGCAAAACGATACCGATTAATATAGCTAACGCAATACCAATATGAATTGGCTTATAGGGATTCTTTTTTATAACTTCCGACATGCCTTTTCCTCCTACAATTCACTTTTTATTTTGGCTCTTCACCATGAAAAACCTTGCGTGAAACGTATACAAAACCTTCCATTATGGGCTTGGCTGTACGACTGACCCCAGCCTTGACCAAATTCCACTTTTTCTGTTCATTTAGAAGCTCGATTTCAAAGCCTAGCACACCGGACGGATGGCCTAGACGGACAATTCCGCTTTTTTTCGCTGTTTCACTTACAATTTCATTGACTACAGTCCCGTCAATCAAAGCAGCTGTCGATGCACAAATTCCGCCAGTGACTGCATACGCTTTATGCAGCACAGCCATTGCCTTAGTACGAGCAACCAAGTCAATCTCTTCTGCGCGTATTTCAGCTCCTGTAGTCGTTTTATACGTCTTAGGTGCAGCTACAAAAGCAACTTTAGGTACAGCTGGGCCAACTTTTTCTTTACTATCAGCAAGTCCCATCATGACACCAGCTGTCGTACGCAAATCTTCCATTATCGCTAAAATTTCCGGATTTGTTTCCGTATCCTGGGGCAACTCCAAGCCAGTAAGCCCAATATCTTCCGCCTTCACAAATATAGAAGGATTGGCAGCATCGACTAAACTAACTCGTACCTTTTTCCCTGTTTTTAACGTAATTTCATCTACCACATTCCCTGTTGGCAACAACTTTCCTGTTTTTGCCCCACCGGAATTCAAAAAATTGAGTACAATCTTAGCACCTGTTCCTGGCACGCCGTCAATTGCATAATCCCCCTCTGTAACAACCTCGCCATCTTTCACAGGGATCGATGCTTCAATAATTTTCTTTGTATTTGTGTTGTAAATCCTAACAGAAGTGATAGGTTCTACTGCTTTCACAAGGCCTTGTAAAATAGCATAAACCCCTACGCCTGATGAAATATTACCACAATTCCCTTCATAATCGACAACGCGATCCTGAATCCCCACATAACCAAAAGTGTAGTCAATATCCACATTTTCACGCTCGGAAACACTAAGAAGAGCTACCTTGCTTGTTAAAGGATCAGCCCCGCCCATCCCGTTAATCTGGCGAATATCAGGACTACCGTAAATCGCCAAAATGACTTCATCACGCTTCGCAGGATCTTCCGGCAAATCTTTCGTCATTAGATAAACACCTTTACTGGTGCCGCCACGCATATATAATGCTGGGATTTTTACATACTCTTTCATTTGTCCACATCCTTCGATGCTTATTTTCCGCCCTTAGCAGCGTAATTCAACAGACCTCCGCTAAGCACAATCTCTCTTTGGCGATTTGTCAGCAAACATCTTGTTTTAAAGCTATAACCTTGTGTTTTGTTAAGCACGGTAATCAATTCTGACTGGACGGCTTCATAGACGTTTTCTACTACAACCTCATCGCCGTCTTGCAAGCGGTCATAATCGGCATCATCTACAAAGGTCAACTGCAAAATCCCAAAGTTAATTAAATTAGCGGAGTGAATTCGTTCGGCGCTCTTGGCTAACAGCAGACGAACGCCTAAATACATCGGGCAAAGCGCTGCATGTTCCCGGGAAGAGCCTTGTCCATAACTTAATCCGGCTACGATGACTGAATCAAATCCGGCTTGTTTATTGGCTTTACATTTTTCCGAAAAAGTCGGATCTATATGATAAAATACATATCCCGAATATTTAGGCACATTTGAGCGATATTTCAAATAAGGTCCAGCAGGCATAATATGATCGGTAGTAATCTTATCGCCGACCTTGATCGAAACCTTCGCTGTCAGTGTTTCTGGCATTGCTGTATTTTTCGGCGGCTCACCAATATTTGGTCCGCGAAATACTTCGATATCAGACTGACAGGATGGTTCAATCATCAAACTGTCGTCAATAAGATATTTTTCCGGCAATACAATTTGCGGATAATCAAGCGCTAAGTCACGAGGATCCGTAACTTTTCCTGTCAATGCAGCAGCCACTGCGGTTTCCGGGCTTACTAGATACACATTTGCATCTTTCGTGCCGCTGCGTCCTTCATAGTTACGGTTATTGGTTCTAAGGGATACTGCTTTTGTTTGCGGAGCCTGTCCACAGCCAACACAAAAACCGCAGGCAGTTTCTAAAATCCGCGCTCCCGCTGCAATTAAATCGCCAAGTGCACCATTTTCAGCAATCATCGCAAGAACCTGCTTACTTCCTGGTGCAACGCCGAAACTTACTTTAGGATGTACTTTTTTGCCTTTTAACATAGCGGCAACCATCATCAGATCACGATAGGAAGAGTTCGTGCAGCTACCAACAAGAACTTGGTTCACTTCTAAGCCTTCAATTTCTCGGATCGTTTTTACATTATCAGGCGAATGAGGACAAGCGACATTAGGCTGAATTGCTGCAAGATCCAAAGTAATCACCTGATCATACTTAGCATCTGCATCAGGTTTTAGTTC
Organism: uncultured Pelosinus sp.; assembly: GCA_900550105.1. Classification (GTDB taxonomy): domain Bacteria; phylum Bacillota; class Negativicutes; order UMGS1260; family UMGS1260; genus UMGS1260. Next base: position 14,845 of record URQW01000050.1, on the reverse strand, counting down.
TTGCCAATCGCCTTCGCGCTCTTGCGCTTTAAAGAAAGTATGAGTCAATTCATCACTTGGGAATATAGAAGTCGTAACTCCCATTTCTGCTCCCATATTCGTAATCGTGGCCCGCTCTGGTACGGTAAGATGAGCTAGACCAGTGCCGCCATATTCAATTAATGTTCCCACATTCCCTTTCGTAGTGAGAATTTTCAACATTTCGAGCACAATATCTTTTGCCGAACACCAAGGCTGCAGTTTTCCTTCTAAATTTACTCGGATAACTTTGGGGTAAGTAAGATAGAAAGGACCGCCTGCCATCGCTACAGCAACATCAAGACCACCAACACCAATCGCCAACATTCCTACCGCGCCAGAAGTAGGCGTATGACTGTCTGAACCAATGAGCACTTCACCGGGACGACTCACTCTTTCTACATGAATCTGGTGACAAATACCATTTCCGACCTTAGAACATTTAATCCCATATTTATCGGCTACAGTCTGCAAATATTGATGATCATCAGCATTTTCAAAACCATCTTGCAACGTATTATGATCAATATACGATACTGAAAGCGTCTTAACTCGATCAATCCCCATAGATTCAAATTGTAAATATGCCATGGTACCAAGGGCATCTTGCGTTAAGGTCTGATCTACGTGAATGCCAACTTCGCTGCCTGGTGTCATCTCTCCCGAGACAAGATGTGCACCAATGATTTTTTCTACTAAATTTTTTCCCATTTCCCAGCCTCCATTCATTTTTCATGATCAAAAAAACAATTTATTCTGAAAACAGTATTCAGATAATAAATAGGACATTGCCTGTTGATTTTGATTGTAGTACAATAATTAAAATATATAAAATATTTGATTTCTATTAATCCTCATAGATTTTTTCGATCGAGATAAAGAGAGGTGTCTTATGAATGAAAAAGACTGGCTTATGTTAAAAATTATTGCTGAAGAAAAAAATATTACGAAAGCAGCCAATCGCTTGTTTATTGCACAGCCCTCAATGACGTATCGTTTGCAACAACTTGAAAAAGAATTTGCTACGAAGATCGTCTCCAGGAATTCGACCGGCGTCACACTAACCCCCGAAGGTGAATATCTTCTTGCTTATGCCCAAAAAATGCTTCTGGAGTTTAGAGCAGCAAAAGAAAAAATTCAAAATATGTCTGGTAAGGTACAAGGGACTTTACGTCTTGGCTCTTCGGCAATCTTTGCTTACTACGAGTTACCGCGACTTCTCAAAACATTCCTAGAAATGTATCCCTTGGTGGATATTTCTTTGAAAACAGGACTCAGTCAAAAAATTAACCGCTTGCTGCAAACCGAAGAAATTTCAATTGCCATTGTTCGCGGTGACTTCGCTTGGGATACTGAAAAATATTTGATTCGAGAAGAACCGATCTGTCTTGTATCCCCCTCGCCGCTGACGTTAGAGGATTTACCGAAAAAACCACAAATTACGTATGGAACAGACTCTGCACTAAAAAAAATGATTGAAGAGTGGTGGCGACAGATTTTTTCTGTTCCACCGCTTATCAATATGGAAGTTGATAGCATGGATACTTGCCGTCAAATGGTCTTAAACGGACTTGGCTGGGCTGTCTTTCCTGAAATCGGTTTGCCTAAACAAGATGATTTATTCGTACAACATCTATTCTGGAAAGACGGTACGCCGCTCAAACGACGTACCTGGCTTCTATATCATGCCGATTCCTTGGAATTATCGGCAGTTCAAGCTTTTATCGAATATATAAAAACAACCTTTGCTACTGATGAAATATAGATCTGTGTAATTGCCGCAGTATGGACCTCTAAAACCCCACGCTTAGCGTGGGGTTTTCTATTCGCGCAAAAAACAGGCATTTCCTAAAAATCTAGAAATGCCTGTCAGTCAAAATTTTAATCAGTGATTACTAAAGTAGACTTATCATTTATAAATCAAACAACTTTTCAATAATAAAGGAGTTGTTTGTTTGATGGCGAATAAGCTCTTTCATAAGATTACTATTGAATGTACCACATTAAAGGATGTGAAATATGTGTTTGATCATTTTATTGAATTTATGCAATCTCTGCTAACCTTTTTTTATAATATCACGTTAAGCCTCGGCTTCCCTAATTATGGCATCGCCATCATTTTATTAACACTCGTTATAAAAACTATCTTATTTCCGTTAGCAGCCAAACAAACAAAATCTATGAACGCAATGAAATCATTAAATCCTCAATTAAAAATTTTGCAGGAAAAATATAAAGATGACAAAGTACAGTTACAAAAAGAAATTTCTCTTTTATATAAAGAAGCAAAAATAACCCCGCTCGCAGGCTGTTTACCGCTTCTCGTACAAATGCCAATTTTAAGCGGTATGTTCTATGCGCTGCGTAATTATAACTATGTAAGTCATCCCGGGTTTCTCTGGATCAAAACGCTATCTGGCTATGATCACTTGTACATTTTACCTTTATTAGCAGCTCTGACAACCTATTTTTCTTCGCAACAAAGCCTGCCTGCAACAACTTCCAATGAACAAAGTAAAGTAATGCTGCTCATCATGCCTTTTTTCGTTGGCTACATGACAATGAATTTTCCCGCCGGACTTGGTTTATATTGGGTTATGGGCAATCTAATCCAAATGTTACAACAATATTTCTTGCAAAAAACTTAAAATGATACTCAGAAGTAATACACCTCTGAGTATCATTTATAACGAGAAAATTCTTCTAATCGATTACTTCTTGAACTCTCCCGACAATTCCATCGATCAGCCGTACTTTTATTCCGCGATGATGCAGGGCACTATTCGTGAGAATATCTTTTACTATGCCTTCGGTTAATTGCCCGGTTCTTTGATGAATCTTTTGTACCACTTTAACCTTTGATCCTGGTTTAATATTTCTTCGCTCTGTTCCATTCATAAAACCATACCCCGATTCCCAAACATTCATTTTCCAGCAGCATGGAATAGCCGCTCTGATAATTGATGAATATAATCAATTATTCTCCGCATATGATCTATTCCCGCTGAAGTCATATTTAAGCTAGACTAATCATCTTTTGTGCAAACTGACGGGAATGTTGCGCTTTCTCCTCATTCATAAACACCGATTGATAGCCTAAATCTCTTTCTGCCAGCATTCCTATATATTGTAATTGCGAATGCTTACAATATCGTTTGATCCCTTCTTCAAATAAATCAGCGCCCTTTTCAGGCCGATATCCACAAGTGGCAATGATCGCTAACTGTTTTCCGCTCCAAAGCGCTGGGCCTACCTTATCGCCATAGTACTTATTCATACCATACACCAGACGATCCAATAAAGCTTTCATGGGTGGCGTACAATACCATGAGTAGATTGGCGTCGCTAGCACAATCACATCACAAGCAAGAATGTTATCGAAAATTTCTTGTACATCATCCTTGTAATGACAGCCGAAAATTTCCCAATCCTTTTGGCAAATTCGACAAGCAATACAAGGCTCAATTTGTGTTTCATGAAGCCAAGTCAGAGTGTGCTCGACTTGATTCTGCTCTAGTTCCGCCATAAAGGGCTCCAATAGAGCTATGGTATTCCCGTTTTTCCTTGGGCTTCCCATGAGAATACAAACCTTCATTTTACAACTCCTTATCCTCTGCTATACAGAGATGTACTGCAATGCCACGCACTACTCTATTGCAAACTATTTCCCATGGAATACTGGCAGCCGTTTTTCTTTAAATGCCTTGACGCCTTCCTTATGATCTTCCGTTTGCATACAAATCGTTTGTAAATCAGATTCCAATTCCAACACACTTGCCAAATCCAGATTGCCAGAGCGATTAACCATTGATTTTACCATACTAAGTGCAATTGGGGCGCCGTTAGTTAACTGCTCAGCAAAGGCAACCGTCTTACTTTCAAGCTCAGCATCGGCAAAGATCTTATTGATAATGTTTAATTCTAATGCCTTTTGCGCATGAATCAGGTCAGCAGTAAACATCAGTTCTTTCGCTTTATGCATCCCAACGATCCGTGGTAACAAATACAAGCCGCCACAGTCGGGAATAAGTCCAACCTTCACAAAGCTCTGGGCAAATCGAGCAGATTCAGCACAAAATACGATATCACAGGCTAATGCCAAATTAAAGCCAGCTCCAGCAGCTACCCCATTTACCATAGCAATGACTGGTTTTTTCATGGTCATTATTCGTGTTACGATTTCCCCTACTTCTGAAATAAAATTTCTGGCTGCAATCGGATCAGTAATACTGCTTATGTATTCTAAGTCACCACCAGCGGAAAAGGCCCGACCTTCACCAGTCAGTATAACAGTCCTGATAATCGGATCATTTTCTACCTCCTGTAAGGTACAAAGCAATTGATTCACCATGTCTTGATTCAACGCATTCATAGCTTTAGGTCGATTCATTGTAATAATTGCAATTTTGTTCGCTGTTTTTACTCTTACTACCTGAGATTGCTCTTTAGTTAGTGCTTGATCGGTCATCTTCTTATCCCCTTTTTTTCATATTTTAGTATCTGTTTTAAAAATATTTATTAAAGAAATTCAGGCAAAGCAGGAAAAAAATCTTCTGCACTACTATAATATTTTACAAACCAACTTCCGCTAAACATTGATTTTATATATTCCCGACTTGTTACCGCCTAACAAGATAATTGTCATAAATGCGATTATTACTTTTCGCTCATTTAACTTACGCTCTTTATACATCATTGTTGCCTGTCAAGACTATAAGTTCTTCCTATACATAGTTTCTATTCAATTGGAACTGGTTCCTTCCACATCCTCTCATCTCGAACAATATTGTGAATCTCTTAAACTCAAACCCTTTGCGTTAGTAAAAAATATAACTCTACTTCTTTCTTCGCTCGTCTATGTGGTAATTCATAATGCCCTTGTTTTCGACCAAGACCCAATAAGGTGTAAACGCAAAAAAACAGGCCTCACGGAAAGTACCGTGAGGCCTTGATTTTACTATGGAGCGGGTGAAGGGAATCGAACCCTCGTAACTAGCTTGGAAGGCTAGCGCTCTACCATTGAGCTACACCCGCATACTGTTTTTATATGGGCGGAGCGGCAGGATTCGAACCTGCGACCCCCTGGTCCCAAGCCAGGTACTCTACCAAACTGAGCCACGCCCCGATCAACGACTTACTTAGTATACCAGAGATATTTTTGTTTGTCAACTTCTTTTTTTCAAGATCGTATTTTGTACTTTATCACTTATAAGAAGTTTTCTTTCAAGTTATCCCCGACAAGATAAAATTATAGCATAGGACCATAGTTATGTCAATACGTATCCTATGCTATAATTACTAAATTTTTAAAATTTAAAATTGATTACCGTTTTACCCGTTTTGCTGTATTTTCCCGAATCACTTCAGGATCTACTGTAATGCGGGCAACGCCAGTATCCATAGCTGCTTTGGCTACAGCAGCTGCTACAGCAGGAGCTACACGAGGATCAAAAGCATCAGGAAGCACATAGTCTTCGCGAAGTTCTTCATCCGTTACCAAGCCAGCAATAGCATAAGCTGCGGCAATTTTCATTTCTTCATTGATCTGACGAGCGCGAACATCTAAAGCGCCGCGGAATACGCCAGGGAATACAGTAACATTATTAACCTGGTTCGGCGCATCGCTGCGGCCTGTTCCAGCTACAGCTGCACCAGCTGCTTTCGCATCAGCATAGCTGATTTCTGGTACAGGATTCGCCATAGCCAACACAATCGAACCGGAATTCATCGTTGAAACAATTTCTTTTGTAAATACATTTGGTGCTGAAACACCCAAAAGCACGTCGGCGCCTTTAGCAATGTCAGCCAAGAAGCCTTTGATTTTATTTTTATTCGACTTTTGCGCTAAATCTTGTTGAATGCGGTTTAAGCCTTCCATACCATCATACAAAGCGCCATCGCGATCAATGACAAAAAGGTTTTCTGCACCAGCATTGACAATAAGACGAGCAATAGCGGAACCGGCAGCACCAGCGCCATTTACAATGATCTTCGCTGTTTTAATATCTTTCTTTACAAAACGCAACGCACCGATCAAAGCCGAAAGAGCGGCAATTGCCGTACCATGCTGATCATCATGAAATACAGGAATATCCATGATTTTCTTTAGCTCATCTTCTACATCATAGCATTTTGGCGAAGAAATATCTTCTAAATTGATGCCGGCAAAATTAGGCTGCAACAGACGAACTGTTTCAATAATCTTTGCAGGGTCTTTGGTGTCAATACAGATTGGCACCGCATCCACATCCGCAAAAGTTTTAAATAAAACGGACTTTCCTTCCATAACCGGAAGCGCCGCTTCTGGCCCTATGTCGCCAAGGCCCAGTACGCGAGTTCCATCAGAAACAACAGCAACCATGTTACCACGGCAAGTATATTCAAAAGACAAATCTTTATTTTCCTTAATGCGTCGGCAAGGTTCAGCAACGCCCGGCGTATAAGCAATGCTTAACTCATGACGGTTTGTTACAGGCACCTTACTGGCAACAGCTAGTTTTCCTTGGTATTTTTTATGCATTTCTACTGATTCTTCATTTAAATCCACAACACTTCCCCCTCATGAATGAGTTAGCAGCCCCATACTTTCTAAATAACTGCTTCTATGTATATTGTATAGAAAAGTGGGACAATATTCAACCCATTCTGACTAATGTCGCGTGGAAAAGGTGCGAATTTTTTCAATAATCACTTTTGCCTGATCAGACTGTAAATATTCATAGGTAGTTTCCGGCACAATGGCAGCGATTTCGGCTATTTTGCCTTGCCGAATTAGTTCGCGAACTTTCGAAGCGCTAATCGCCTCGTCATCCTGAGCTAAACGGCGAACTACTTTTACTTCGATGCCATGCTGAGGCAAAACAGCCGCTAGAGCACTATTATATGCTCTAGTTACTTCACAATAAGGCTCTTCTCCTACATAACGCACCGTTGCTTGCAGCGTTGGAGCAATATGCACAGCAAAAAGTTTAGCATCCAGCTGGGTTTGCGCCGTCACAACATCATTCCCTTTCACAAAGTAATCAGGGAAGGTAGCCCGCGATACCGTATAGGGACCACTTGGCACGACGCGGACATTCGCTAGATGTTTCACGCCAGCCTTGACAAGTTCATAGCGAACGGCAAACGGAAACGCAGACTGATCTTCACTGACGACAAGCACGACGACCGAATCACACTCCCTCGCTGCCTGTTCAATAATGGCCTGATGGCCTTTCGTAAAGGGATTGCAATTCATCACCAGAACAGCCCGCCTCCCCGGGGGCAGATCGGCAGTCTGCGCCGCAAGATCTTGCTTATAGTTCGCAATCGACGGAAGGCCCGTTTCCAGCAGCGCCGCTTTTTCGACTTCGCAGAGCAAAGCAAAACCAAGCTGCGTAAAAAGTTGGACAATTTTCGGTTTTGTAAATAAAAATGTGTGAAAATGACCACGCCTTGCCGCTTCGCTCAGTAAATGAGTCACTACTTTACCAGTAAGATTTTCACCTTGGTAATTTTCATCTACCGCAAAATTACGAAGCACAGGACCGCTAAGCGATCCTGTGGCTATCAGAGTATCGTTATCCATGATGGCAACGGTATAATCAACTTGACCATCAAAAGATAGCTCGAAGGGAGCAAGAAAATCTCTGATTTCCGCAACTTCCTTCTGATTATTTAGATTTACAACTCTCTCCGTAAAGGAATTCCACATATTATTACCTCACAACTTTGCGAACCACATCAATGATCGTTCCGTCGCGATACTCAACAAGAGCAACAACAGGACCGTCATGGGGGATCGCTTTCGGTTTTCCTGCTATTTTCTCCGCTTTTGCTTTTAATTCCTCTATGGATTTTACGGGAAGCTTCCGTTTTAAGAGAGCTTCTGTTAGTTCCGGACGCTTAGGATTCACTGCAATTCCCTGTTCGGTAACAAGTATATCAATCGTTTCACCTGGCGTAGTCGCTGTAAGCACTTCATCAACAATGATCGGTAACCGACCGCGAATTAAATTCGCTACAACAATCGTTACTTTAGCGCCAGCCGCTGCGTCGCTATGTCCGCCAGAACCGCCCATAATTACGCCGTCAGAACCAGTTACAACATTAACATGGAACTTCGTATCAATTTCGGTAGCGCCTAAAATCACTACATCAAGCTGATTTACAGCGCAACCTTTATTAAAGGGGCTGGCATAGCCGCCAGCGCTGATTTCGAGATGATTGGGATTCGTTGCAATGGAATGAACCGCTTCCAGATCAAAGCCCTGTACGTCAATGATCTTTTCAAACAAGCCTTCTTCCAGCATATTAACCATGAAACCAGTAATGCCGCCTAAAGCAAAACTGCCTTTTACCTGGCGTTCCTGCATCATTTTTTTCACAAAAGCTGCTGTAGCCAGCGAAGCGCCGCCAGCGCCTGTCTGGAAGGAAAACCCGTTTTTAATAAAGCCGAGAGCATCAATGACCTTTGCGGCTGATTCTGCAATTTTTAAGGCAACAGGATCTTTCGTTACTTTCGTCGTACCTGATACGATCCCCTTAGGATCGCCGATCGAATCAACTTTGACGACATAGTCTACTCTCGTCTGAGGAATCGAAACAGGAGCAAGCGGATACGCTTCAATATGATCTGTCACCGCAACAACAACATCGCCGTATTCAGCATCAGGCATAGCATAACCAAGCGAACCACAAGCAGCCTGCCCAGCCACGCCATTTAGATTCCCGTAAGGATCTGCTGCTGGAGCAGCCACAAAAGCCACATCAATATGAAGCTGGCCACACTCAATGGCTCTGGCTCTGCCGCCATGAGTACGGAGCATAACTGGTTCGGTGAAAAGGCCTTCCGAAACAGCCTGCGCTACAGGACCAGACATATAATTTGTATCTAACTTGGCGACAACGCCTTGTTTTACATAGTCAACGAGCGGCGCATGAACCGGGAAAACCGAACTTAACGCAATGGTTAAATTCTTCAAGCCCAGCTTGGCAGCTACGGCTAGCACCTGATTGACAACACCGTCACCATTACGCAAATGGTGATGGAATCCTAAGGTCATTCCGTCACAAACGGGAATCGCTTTAAAAACGGCTTCCAAACTGTCAAATAGTTTGTCTTCGCCAGGGTGAATCGTTTTTACCGGCGGTGCAGCGCGACGCATGGTCGGCGGTGTCTCAAAGGCTCCTTGAAAGGGCTGTAAAGTACGTCCAGCCAACTCTGTTGGTACTTCTCTGCCAATACTATTTTTCATAGCGCATCTTCCCCCTTGAGTCCTAACCGTTCTGCCAGAAAACGAATCGTCTGCGCCCGACTCACAACAGGAGCGTCAACCATTTTCCCGTTCAAAGACGCCACACCGGCTCCTTCCGATTCGGCTTTTTCAATAGCGGCAATCACCTGATCAGCCCAGATAATATCTTGAGGCGATGGATTGAATACAGAATGAATCGAGTCGATTTGCCGCGGATTAATGCTCAATTTTCCTTTGAAGCCAAGACGTTTTGCTAGCATCGTATCAGCGATTAAACCTGCTTCATCCGCCGCATCAGTAAACGGCGTATCAATGGATTGGATTCCTGCGGCAGCTGCCGAATTGATGACTTGCGTCCGAGCTGAGAAAATTTCATTGCCTTCTTTCGTCCGCTTCGCTCCGAGCGCTGCCGTATAATCTTCCGCCCCTAAGGCAAGAGCCACAATCCGCTCATGGGCTTTCGCAATCGAATAGGCTTCGGCAATTCCTTTCGGCGTTTCTAACAGGGCAATAATCTTGACCTCTCCCGGCGTTTTTTCTGCCGTTTCAATCAGGCGTACTGCCGCTAAAATATCATCAGGACTTTCTACCTTGGGCAACAGCAATGCCGAAGGACGACAAGCAACAATGGCCGGAATATCTGTTTTCCCAAAAGTGTCCAAGGGATTTACCCTGACAATAGTCTCACTTTGTTCATAATCCACTGTTTTCAATGCCTGAGATACGAGAAACCGAGCAGCATCTTTTTGGTTAGGCGCTACAGAATCTTCTAAGTCTAAAATGACACCGTCGGCACCAAATACACCGCCGTTTTGCAACATTCCCGGATTATTCCCCGGCAAAAAAAGCAAACTTCTCCGAAGCGAAATCATGCCATCGCCTCCTTTATGGTCACACCGGCTCTGGCTAAAACTGCCAGCATTCTAGCCCGGATCGTACAATCTAACGCACCGCGATCATGGGCTTGCACCAAAATATCGGTTACATTCTGCTCCTGCGCTACAGCCAGAAGAACCGCTTTAATCTGATCGCCAAATTGCAGTAGAACAGCACTTGTCAACTCAATCTGGATGCCGCTGCCGGCAGCCGCTGGCGATAAAGTAATTTGAATATCATTTGATTCCAAGGTCCCCGCCTGGGCAGGTTGAAGCTTTTGCATCGAGTCTGCCTCCTCTTTTCCATTGTGACGGGTGCCGCTATACTTATCGAACCGAGTAGCTCAAAGCGGCAAAGCCGTCTAAATCATCAGCTTTAGGGCCGACAATTCCAATAATCAAATAACTCTTGGTCTTAGGATCATAAGTATAATGGTGAACAAGCCGGAAATTTTCAATGTCTTCCGTATTTTTCACATGAGTCCGTGGCCCGGAACAATCCCATAAATCTTTCCCAATTCGGATATGAGCCTCATCGTGATAACAAACTTTGACCCCGTCATCAATGAGGTCCTTTACTTTTTTCTCCACTTCTGCCAAATCGGCTTCGATGTTTAAAGGATACTCAAGAACAAAGCCATGATGCACATCACGATGACTAAAATCTAAAATGGCATTATAGTCGTTGCGCAAAATCATAGCCGTCAAATCTTCCGCCGTATGAGCCATTTTCCGATACCGCAGTGTATGAGTAACAACTTCCAGCACCTCTTGCGGCAAGGGACCGAAAACCGTCGGTCTTACCGCAATGACCTCGCCGCCTACGCCAAAGAGCACGTCAGCGTTGACTTCTAGGGCTGGATATAGAAGATCAAAATGCTCCACAATAACCCGCTTGCCATGGGACAGAGCCTTTTGCACGGCTTCCGCCAAAACATGCAGCTGCGTAAAGGCCATTTCGAAACGGATATCAACATGATAGGTATGACTGTTAAAAAAGCCTTTATCAATATTCTTGAGTAGTGGCAAAGGTCGAATATTAACGCCATCATCATCGTTTGTCAGTTCAAGTCCTGGAAACATGCCTTTGACGAGAGAAGATTTGCCTGCTCCCGGACCGCCGATAATGCCGATAAGGCGATCTAAGGGAGATAAATATCTTTCGCTAAGCTGTTGTCCCAGGTCATAAATCCGATTGCGGCCCCGCGGCGCAAAATAACTGGCATACATCAAATGATCGCCAAGCATCATACTTCTCATGAATGAATCCTCCTGAAACTTTTGTTTATTTGTTTTTACGAGCCTTGCGAACAGCCAGGATACGCTGCATTTCATTATAGACAATCATGAGACCTTCATCGACGCCCATGCCTGGTTTAGCCAGCATCTGTGCTGGTTGGGTCGCCATAGCCACATGCACGCAGACTTGCGCGCTACGATCTGTTTCGTTGCAAGTACCGCCTTGATAGGCGCCAACGCCTTTTTCCTTGCAATATAAGACAGCTTCAATAATGTTATTGATACCGCCAAGATCCGGTGTCTTAATCTGCAGCATATCGCCAGCTTTCCGGTCAGCAAAATCTTTGATGTCTTCGTAAGTATTGCACCATTCATCGGCAACTACTTCTACCTGGATATTTTCTTTATGAAGTTTTGCCGTAAGCTCGGTAAGAGCTTTCATCTGGCCTTCCCGTTCTTCTACATCCATTGGACCTTCGATGCGAAGTTTTAACGGCGCAGCGGCCTGTTCAAGACTACGGAAATATTCGACCATAGCGTCAATATTCCCTTTAAAAGCAAGACCAATCGTACCATAAAACATCAATATGCAGCGTAGGCAGATAGGCTTCATCAGTGCGCAGTTTTAAGACGCGGTTTTTTAACCAAGTTACATAATCAAGAAGGAGTTCACCTTTTTCACCAAGTTTTTCTTTGACATTATTAATAAGCGCATGCGGCAATACCTGCGCACCTTTAATGATCATTTTATCAGCATTATCATAACGGTCATCGCCAGACTGCGTAAAAATAGGAATTTCGCGATCGCTGACTGTAGTGTTGTATTCGTCGGCAATGACTTCGCACATCAATTGATGTTTTGCTTTAGCGACTGCGTCCAAAATGGCCTGAGTTACGCCATAACGCAGCGCTGTGTGAATCCGTTTGCCTGTATTGGCATCAGCTAAACTATCAATTTCTTCGGCAAGCGCTTTAAAAGAGGACAACTCGCGGCCTAAAAGGCGTGGCCGAATTTGCTGTTCAATCACTGGAATAAAATCGTCAGCTAAAAAAACGGGATCCCGTCCGCCAGCACCGCTATATTGCACAGCGGCGCAATCGCCGTAAGCCACCTGACCATCTTCTAATAAAATCGTAACAGATACAGCTTCCCCGGCTTGACGAATCGCCTTAAACCCTGGCGTAATCGGCGTACCTGCATAGGTAAAGCCTTCATGTACAGCATTATTTTTAATCGCTCTCTGGTCATCAAAATAAAAACCTGTTAAACTACGGGAACAAATCACATCAACAATTTTCATAACTCCATCTCCTGACTTTTTATCGTAGATTTATGAACGGAAACTAGGCAGAGCCCGGCAAGGCCGGGCTAGAAAGTTTCTGTGTACTTAGCGTGGTCTGCCGACGAGACGACCATTGGAAATTGCATAAATATCATCGATTACCATTTGGAAACTTGCTGCGCGATCTTCTTCTTGCGCTCTTTCTTCAATTTTATCGCGATGGAAGGCAATGAGATCGTCCGTAAAGGGCAGATTGCCTACATCAAAGAGACGAACAGCGCCGTTATTATCACGAGCCGGTAAAATTTTATTTAAATTGTAGCGGCTAGGTGCGAAAGGAACGTCAAGAACGCCTGTTTCAAAGGCCCGTACAACGCCCACAGCATAGTCACCATTGCCAAGTTCTTGCACTTTATTTAAAATGCAGTGAGTTTCTGCTTTAATAACAGCGATTTCTGCCGCCACTTCCGCGGTAACCGGGAATACCTGGTCACGCAGCATATTAACGACCTGTTTCGTCGCTCTAAGGCCTTGCGCGTTGGCTTCTTTCGTCGGAATACCCAGCGCTTCATGGGGAGTCTTGACAATAACCTTCGTAGCCCCTGACAATACAGCCGCAGCAGCTCCCCAGGAAATAACCCCAAAGGCTTTGGCTTCATCCTGCGGGAAACCGCCCATCCACTGATGGAAAACGCTAGTAAGCACGCAATCATTATAGCCATGTTTCGCAAAATACTCTGCAGCCAATTCTTCCAGGGCCCGAATCGCCGCAATATCTTGAATTAAGTTACCGCACTGACCGTAGCCAAGCGTAATATTTTTTACACCTTGTTCTGCTGCTAAGAGGCCCTCAATAATTGCTACAGCATGAGAAACACAAGGCGGTACAAGCGTTCCTGTTAAAGGTCCGAAGGGCTCGCGGTTAATTTCTACTCCAGCTTCGGCGTAGAGACCTACTAAACGGTCAGCATACTGCCAGTCTAAAATCGTCTGTTCCAACGAAACGCTTTTAGCGTAAGGAATATTATAAGAAATACCGCCGCCTTCGTAAGAAGTAAAGCCGCCTGCTAAAGAGATTTCCGTAAGCAATCTAGCGTCAGGCGTACCATGCCGAACCTGTAGCGGTCCGTTGACACTTTCAATTAAACGACGAACTCCATGAACGCCATGATTTACTGCTGGAAAACCATTTAATAGCGAACGTCCGGCCCGTTTACTTTCTTCAATCCCGTTTTGCGCTTCTTTATATTGATTTTGCCGCGTATAGCTATCAATCGTTGTCGGTAAAAGATCAGCTAAACCTTCTTCTTTTAAGAAATTCAAGAGCTGAATGTGTTCATCAATTAAGGCAACGCCAGCGCGCGGCTGAGTTAAAGTTTCTTTATCGCGTTTGGCTTTTACTAGCCGTTTCGCAAAATGTTTTTTGGCGGGAATCGTTTCATGGTATTTCACAGCCTCATCAAAATCGACCTCACTACCTGTAGGCCATTGTTTCAACACCTCTTCACGCATTGCAAAAAATTCATCGCGGGACCATTTCTTATTTTTTAGTTCCACTTTGCTTCCCTCCATCTATTTTTCCAACATATATTTTTTCATCATGCGCACAGCTGTATCAGGGTAGGCTTCTGCCAAAAGTCCCATAGCCGCGAGAATATAAAGCCTATCTACATACATGTTTGGTTTTTGCGGCTTTAACAAATCTGGCGCCGTTTCATCAAAGACAATGCCTGCCAAAATCTTCTCAGGCTCACCATGATTGACAATGACACCGCCTGTTCCCAAAACCGTTTCTACCTTTGTTAAATCTTTGCCAGTCTGTACAAAAACGGTACCGACAATAGAATACACGCTTTCAATCTGCCCGACATGCCGGTCAGCCGCTAAGGCTGTACAGGCTTTGCCCATGGCCGTTTCCAAAGTATGTTCTTCCTGCGTTGTTGCCAGGTAGTCTTTGTCACGATCAATTTTTTCGATATAACGAGTTACAGATTCTTCTGTTACATCGCCATAAGCAGCAATTTTCGGCGCTCCTGCCGCCTTCAGTAAGGCCGTGGCACTATAGCGCATTCCTAAATCGCCCTCAACGGTTCGTTTCGCAAAAGGCTCCTCTAAGCCCCTAAGCTGCACATTCGGCTTGGTCGGCTGTCCTTTGGCCAAGGAATACACATCTGTCGTAGCGCCGCCAATATCA
>URQW01000049.1 GCA_900550105.1 uncultured Pelosinus sp. | reverse complement strand
AAATAATGAATATATAAATCAACAATTTGAATCGCTGCATCGTAATCGTATCCCCAAATTCGATCAAAAATTTGTTCTCTTGTTAGAGTTTGGTTTTTATTTAAAATAAGAAACTCTAAAATATCATATTCTTTAGCCCCTAGTTTAAGCGACTGGCTATCAATATACCCGTCTCGGATCTTGCTATTTAATGAGATACCGCCATAGCTCAATCCGCTATCCATACCAAGATTGCCCTTCCGTCGTAAGAGGGCCTTTATTCTTGCTAACAGTTCCCGTACAGCAAAAGGCTTCACTAAATAGTCATCTGCTCCCGACTCCAAACCAATCACCCGATCATCGACACTGTCTAGGGCTGTAAGAAGCAGTATTGGCAAAGTACAGCCAGTTTCTCTTAATGTTTTAACTATATCAATTCCATTTATCTCTGGTAACATAATGTCTATTATTAATAGATCATGTATTTCTTGCTCAGCGGCACACAACCCAGCTTCACCGGTTGACGCCTCATCGACAACATAATTTTCCTCTATTAGAAGCGAAACAATCGCTTCACGCACGACATTATCATCTTCAATTACAAGAATTCGCATGTTCATCACTCCTAATATAATAAGTTTTATAAATCAAGAAAAGCTATAAAGTAATCTAGCTATTATAACCAGTTATGTTTCTGTCGTGTAATTCTGCTTTTCTATACATCAAATAATATAATAGTTTGTTTATTATAAAAAGGTGTTTTTTGTTATAAATATTTTTATATAAACAATGCATAAAGCTCCCAGTTCAACTACAAACTACCAGGACATACTATTCTTTTAAAAATATCAAGGCCATTGACGATTGCCGTGGTCTTACATTTAACAAAGAGAAACGGCGAATTTCTAAATTCGCCGTTTCTCTTTGTTCCTACTCATTCAAGTCGCACTTCTTCGCCGCCCTATTTTGCCTAGGAGTAAAGCAATATTATACAGTTTGCAATATATGCTCTAAAAAGCTACCATGATCCGCTCCATATAAAGAATAAAAAGCCTAAGCAGCTCTATTGCTGAGTAAAATTCAGAATTTCGTCTTTCAGCAACAAAAACACCTTAGCCAAAAGATACCCATCGGCTGCTGCATGATTCAAGCGTATACTGACTGGCATCATTAAACGGCCGTCTACCTTACGGTAACGCCCCCAATTCACGATTGGCATAAAATAAAGGTAGCCATCTGGCAGTTCCACATGCAGTGAATCATAGGACAACCAGGAAATATACGAGGCATCAAACCAATTTGGATGATTTTCCATATCGACCCCATACTTCCGCGTCTGCTTTGCTTTCGCAATATCGGCTACACAGGCAGCATAAAAGGCTTTATAATCCTTTTGGTACTCTGTATAGACTGGCGTACAGGTTTCTGTATCCTCGTAAAAAATATACTGAGTGGGATTAATCTTGTCATACACAATAACTTGCTTTGTCTGCCAAAGATATCCCATTCGATAATCTTCCCGAGAATTCAAGACTTTTGCTAATACATAAAGAAAATTAATATAAAACTTCGTACCGCTACGCCGAGAATAGGCTTCTAGCTCCGTCACATCTAGTTGGCTGGTCATCGAAACAGAGCACTTGCAGTCAGCCGAAAAATGATGAAACACGCCACGGCGATAATATTTGTCCATCTCGATCACTTTATAATTCATACATTTTGCCCTCTTTGTTTGAGATTTTTTAATGACACCTCTAGCAAAGCTGGCATACAGCGACACATCTATCGCTTCATATAATCGTCGCTGTAGCAGCTTTGTATGAAGCCTTTGCAATACAAAGAATCATCTCCAGCACATCCTCTCATGAATTAATTTGCTAGCTTTATTATACAATAGTTTTCAAAGAATTCTTCTTTTAACTTTTATTACTTATTAAGCTACTTAAAGCCACACTTAACATGAGCTTTGCCAAAGGCAATCTCAGCCAAAATAAGCTTGTACTAAAAACATATATAAAGCGGTTCCTGCTCCAATACTCAGCAGCATATTCTTTTTCCACTTGTGGAGAGCAGCAAGAAAAATAATTGCTGCTATTTCAGGAATAATATCCCCCTTGCCGTTAAACGAATCTTTTAAGCAATAAACAACTAGTAACCCCATTACCGCATAGGGCAAAACGTTTCCCAAATATTTAATATAGGGCGGCGGAGTCTTTCCCTCGGGGAAAATGAGAAAGGGAAGAAACCTTGTTACCATCGTACCAAATATAACAATAAGAATTGTGATTATCCCTTGTGTTGTTGTCATAATTCCACTTCCTTTGCTTTAGTCTTTCTATCTAGGGAAAGACTAAAAACGATTAACGCCATAGCTGGCAAAATGAAGTTCTGGCTGCCAAAAATCAATAGGCACAATACGGAACAGAGTAATCCAGTAAGAGCTGAACGATGATTAGCTGCTTCTTCCCATTGATTCATAAACATAACTACAAAGAGTGCCGTCATGACAAATTCAATCCCTGTCGGATCAAAGTGAATGACATATCCTAAAAGGGCGCCCAAGGTTGCTCCCAAAACCCAATAAATTTGATTAAGAAATGTGACAAAAAACATAAACCAACCTCTGTCAATATCGGAAGGCGGCGTCACAGTGCAATTGATTGAGAAAGATTCATCACACATTCCATAGATTAGATAGGATTTCTTCCAACCACAATTCTTGTATTTTTCTAGCATAGAAATACCGTAAAAAAGATGTCTAGCATTTACCATAAGCGTCAAAAAAAATGCTGCGAATGGATTAAATGCGGATAACAACAAATTGATTGCGACAAATTCCATCGAACCCGCATAAATAAATAAGCTCATTAACATGGGATAAATAAATGAAAATCCTTTACTTTGCATAAGAAAACCATAGGACATTCCTAATAAAAGAAAGCCGACGCAAATCGGTATAGTGTATGGCAGCGCCGCCTTAAATGCTTTGATTTTCATCAATAAATCACTCCTCGTATTCCTTGATTTTCTTTTTAATATTTCATATAATAACCTCAGTAAGTCTACATTAAAGCTTACGATTATCCAGTATATCGAACAATTTTATAATATATATCCTACAGCTGTTCGATATATCTGTCAAGGAAGGCGAAAAGTAATTATGGAATTAGGAAAAACTATAGCGATAAATTTGAAAACATTACGCGATGAACGTAACTTAACCTTGGGACAATTATCAAAAATATCAGGTATTAGTAAAGCCATGTTATCCGATATTGAAAAAGGAAACAGTAACCCGACAATCAATACGATCTGGAAGATTGCCAATGGACTAAATGTCCCCTATACGAAATTAATAGATAGTATGGAAAAAGAAACTACCGTGATCCGACGTTCTGAACCTACGGCACAAGTTGGTGAAACAGAACAATATCGCGTGTATTGCTATTTTACAAGTACTCCTGTTAGAAACTTCGAATTTTTCTACGTGGAATTAGATGCAAAGTCGTCTAACGCATCGATCGGGCACTCTAAAAAAGCCCAGGAATATATCTATATTATCCAAGGCGAACTTAAACTTCAAACTGAAATGGGCGAACATACACTCAATGCCGGAGACGCCATTATGTTTGATTCTTCTATCAGTCACACTTATATAAACGAGCAAAATACCCTTGTCAGTTTTCTGGTTATAAATTATTATCCGAATTAAACAATCTCCTCCTCACATAGTCGCAGCAGCTTTCATACAAAAGTCGCTGCATTTCACCAACTAAAAATAAAGCAGAGATTCTCATCTCCGCTTTATTTTCAGTTTCATTATTTATTGCCATCGAATGGATATGCTGCACTTCTATCTGATAAGGGTCTGGTCGTGCCGACGCCCTTCAAAGGACTTTAGCAATCAACTGCACAAGATTAAAGTACCGTCCTCCCTCAGCCTGCATCATTTTGATGTCTTCAGCGACAATGGGATGATCGGCGCTCAGCCATTCTTTCCACGCCTCACTACAGCAAGCCATTTCACGACTATCCACCATTTCAATCCCCTCAGCCTGCTGCCACAAAGCTTGCCACCACTCCAGCGAGTGTAAAGTTCTTTCCATTTCGCTATTCCAAAATGGCAGCATATCGGCGGGAACGTTTTCCCCAAATTCGTATTTTAAGCCGGGAATAGCTACAACGATATAGCCCCCCTTTTTCACAAAAGGAATAAGCGACGGAAGCATTTCCGCCGTATCCCCGAAATAATGATAGGCATCTACTGTAAACAACAGGTCAAAAAACTCGTTTGCGAAAGGCAAGCCTTTCGTAGCGTCTACTGAAATGGGAACTGCTTTATCCTCAATTCCGCTAGCTTTGAAACGCTCATAATTTTCTGTTGGTGAAATCCACAAGTCGGCAGCGAAAACATTTACACCGTATTTTTGTGTCAATAAGAGCGTAGAAAGACCGCACCCACACCCGAGATCAAGAATCCGCATATTGGCATTGATGTTTAAATAGGACGCAAGTTCTTCTGCTACGCGCATAGCATTAGGCCCCATCATCGCAGCTTTCAATAATTCCATATTGTTTTGATTCGAAATAAATTGATTTGTAAAGGCATACATGATTTTCCTCCTCCGTAAGTCCCCTATCGTGCTATAAATCCATTATAATAATTATATTATGGCAATACTCCCTACAAGATCATTCAGAAGTAAAAAAGCGACATGGCAAAACCACCATGTCGCTCTCGTTTTAGCATTGACTTTTCATATCAGCCAATATTTTATAAATTGTTTTAGGTGATAAGTAATTACAGCTTGCAATATCCTCAACTGAAACACCCTTTTGATACTGAGAAAATATTAATTCATTGCGTTTCTGAATATATTGCCGACTATTTTTTACTTCCCCCCACCGTTTTTTATTTTCTGCCTTTCGTGGTATATAAATATATTCACCATCAATATATTGTTGCATTGCTTCTAATAAGTCCGCGGGAAATACATTAAATGCATTCTTGTAGCCCATTATGCTCCTCCTAAAATTATAGTTTTAGGATGGAACAAAGGCTATCTCACAGCATGTTTGTTATGCGATAGCCTTTGCTCCGCATAACACCGACTCCAAATAATATAAGATGATAAGCCATTCTCCTTTCTTAAAAATTTTTATCTTTCGCAAATTTCACCGATTAGGATAAATTTATTGCTTTATCAGCAGTCTACCACAAAAAACAGGGAAAGAAAATTGCTTGCAGTTGCAACATCATCCACACTTCTGACGATACACGATCCGTAGCAAAGTCGATCAATTAGGTTTCATAGAGTAGCCGCTATTTCTTCTTCATGGTTTATTGGGCAAAATAGTTACATATTAAAGCAATAATCTAAATGTAAAATTGTTAACTAAAGGATTATAGTTATGCTTAAGTGGCTACGGGGAACTCTTGGCAAATATACCGAAGGATGGCGATTTTTCTTGGAAAATAATTCTAAAGAAACTTTTCCCAAAACAGTATATTTAGATAGGACAGGACATCATGTCGACTCAAAAATAGCATATCAAAAGCTCACACGTTGTTACGATCATGACCATCATCTTTTAAAAACTCATCTAAACATTCGTTTTTCTCTAAATACCGACTGGTAATAAACTAGTTCTAAAACAAGAGTTTCCAGGTATACCACTTAATATTCTCCTTAACAACTTATAAATTATATCGTTCATAATAAACACGCCTTTCACGATTCATCACACTTTTATTTATGTACTACGGTAAGAATAAGAACGTGTCGATGACTACTGTATGTATGACTTATACTAACCATGTTTTTTTTCTGCAATCATGTTATTTGTCCTCCATTTTCGCATTGGTCTTATTCATTCTTTATAAAATATAACTTGACACATAGTTAACCTAGTGTACAATATAACCATAGAACATCAAATCTGATATTTTACCAACGATATGAGGTTAAAACAATGACAGAACAAAGAAAAGAAATGCTGGAATCTATTTTTAGGCTGTCAAAGAAATTTTTTGAGACTATGAAACAGCCAAATAAATTTGGCACAGATCAACTCTTATACTCGTCAGAAATTCATACCCTCGAAATGATCGGCAAACATCCCGGTATAACCGTAACCGAACTAGCAGACCGACAAGGCATTTCCAAAAGCGCCCTACCAAAGCTTGTCCACAAACTGATCCAAAAAGATCTGATCTATCGTTATCAAGAAACCGGCAATAAAAAAAATATCCTCTTGGAATTGACGGACAAAGGCCGAGTTGCTGTTCAACACCACTTCGAATTTCATGAAACCTTCGACAGAGGTATTATGGAAAAAATCAACTTATTAACGCCAGAAGAATATTTGTTTCTCAACGATATCTTGGAAGAACTAGAGCAGTATATCGACCATATGAAGCAACCAGAATAAAAAAGCTTTATACAAAACTTTTGTTACCCCTATGAAAATATCAAGATGTTTAGTCAGGAGTGTTGGTAAAATTAAAATTTCTACACCAACATTCTTATTATTTAAAGTTATTGTTCACCTGGTTAACTTTTTTAAGACAAGAAAAATAACTGTTTCATATTAAATAAACAGGCGATTGAGTAACACCTATAATCAAGTTTATCTAGTTGGAACAAAAAATGTAATTACTTCAACACCAAGGATATCTTTTGCGAAAACAGGCAAACGAAATCCTTATATTTTGCAAAATAGTTCACCTGGTTAACTTTACTGTAATTTTCAGCTCCTTCAGACCTAGCTCGCACTCATTCATCCTTTGTCTTGCTGCAGAACAATCCATAACGTCTATGAATCTCTTGCTATTGAGATCTTGCGATTACTCTTATTCTAATTACTTCACTAAGGGAGGAATCTCTCTATGCCACAGCATGTACCTATGCGTCAGCAAATCATAACAATGTTGTTTTGCATCGCCCAGCGCGCCCCATAATTTTTCTTTTATAAAAACAGATTGCATATGATAAGGAGTGTTTTTATGTTCAACGTACGACTGCATATCAGTCGAAAAAAATACTATTATGTCCTGGCGGCTTTGACTGTAGGCTGCCTAATGGTCGGAATCATGGCAAAAGCACATTTTGCCAAAGCACCAATAAAATCGGAAAATCCCCCTGTAGTCCGAACCCAAGTTATTCAGGCAGCTAATAACGGACAAAGCTACACCTATCCAGGAGAAGTACGTGGCCGCTATGAAAGTCAATTGGCTTTCCAAGTCACCGGTAAAATCATCAAACGCAATGTGCAATTAGGCAGCAGTGTTACTGCCGGTGATGTGCTGATGCAAATAGATGCCAAAGACATTCAGCAGACAGTAAGCAGCAATTCTGCCCAGGTATATTCCGCTCAATC
This sequence comes from uncultured Pelosinus sp., assembly GCA_900550105.1. Classification (GTDB taxonomy): domain Bacteria; phylum Bacillota; class Negativicutes; order UMGS1260; family UMGS1260; genus UMGS1260. Next base: position 13,795 of record URQW01000049.1, on the reverse strand, counting down.
ACAGCTTAATCTTGCCGAAAGCAACTTAAACCGATACCGGCAATTACTGGATAGCGGCGCAATCAGCCATGCTCAATATGACCAGTACGTCAATGCCTATAATGCCGCGGCAGCAGCAATGCAACAGGCAACAGCACAATATACGCAAGGAACCAATCAGCTAGATTACACCTTATTGAAAGCAGATCAATCAGGAGTTGTCTCCGCTATTACCGCCGAAGCCGGCCAAATTGTCAGCCCCGGCCAGACGGTTGTTACCATCGTCCAAAATGGAGAACGAGAAATCGAAATCAACGTACCCGAAAACCGGTTGGAAGAATTAAAAACCGCGGGACGATTCCAAGTTACTTTCTGGGCCTTGCCTAACGTGACACTGAACGGCAAAGTGCGAGAAATTGCTCCCATGGCCGATCCGACGACGCGTACCTTCAAAGTGCGCATTAGCTTACTCAATCCGCCACCCTCTATCAAATTAGGAATGACAGCTACCGTTTCCTTAGCCGACGTTGATGCCACTACGGGATTTTCCATTCCAATATCTGCACTTTATCAAACCGGTGATACACCTGCTGTCTGGGTTGTAAACGACAATATTCTAACACTGCGCCCCATCCAAACCGGTTCTTTCGGTAATGGCACGATACAAGTACTGACCGGACTTCAGATCGGTGACCGAATTGTCAGTGCCGGCGTTCATAAATTGGAAGAAGGGCAGAGGGTAAAAATAGCCGGTGATACCCTATGAGCCATTTTAACCTTACCGCCTGGTCATTAAAGCACAAACAATTCATTTATTTCTTTGTCGTCCTCTTCTTTGTGGCCGGTCTTTTCTCTTATAAAAACGTGGGACGCATGGAGGACCCGGATTTTGCCATTAAGCAAATGATTGTCAGCGTTTCCTGGTCAGGAGCCACTGCCAGCCAAATGGAAGAACAGGTTACGGATAAAATTGAAAAGAAACTACAAGATTTACCTGGACTTGACTATTTAAAAAGTTACTCTACACCGGGCCGGACCGTAATTTACGTTAATCTTAAAGATCAGGTCCCCGCCAAAGAACTTCGGGCCAGATGGTTTGAAGCTCGCAACATGGTAAATGATATCAAAAAAACCCTCCCGGAAGGAGTTTCAGAACCTACCTTTAACGATCGATTCGATGAAGTATATGGCGTAATCTATACGTTGACTGGTGATGGATTTACTTACGAAGAAATGCGAGAGAAAGCGGAAAAAATCCGTCGTATTCTCTTAAGTGTTCCCAGCGTTAGCAAGGTGCAACTGCTAGGGGTGCAAACCGAAAAGATCTACATTGAAATTGAAAATAGCAAACTGGCCAACTTAGGTCTTGATCCGTCCGTAATTACATCCACTTTAAAGGAACAAAATACCCAGGCAGCTGCTGGTATGCTGGAAACGACATCAGACAATGCATACTTACGAATTACTGGGATGTTTGAAAATATGGAAGACATCGGTGCTACACCTATTCAAGCTGGTGGACGCACTTTCCGTCTAGGAGATATTGCCAAAATTACTCGTGCCTACGCCGAACCATCCGACCCCAAAATGTTCTTTAACGGTCAACCAGCGATCGGCATTGCGCTAGCCATGGAACCCGGCGGCAACATTCTGACCCTAGGTAAAAATCTCGATAGCACAATCTCTCAAATAAAGCAAGAACTGCCAACAGGGCTGGAAATCAGTCAAACTGTAAATCAGCCGAAAGTTGTGGAATCCTCCATCAACGAATTTATTGAATCCCTGGTCGAAGCAATTATCATCGTTTTAATCGTAAGCTTTGCCAGTCTGGGTATGCGTTCCGGTGTGGTCGTGGCCCTAACCATTCCGTTAGTCATTGCCATTACCTTTACCTTAATGTATCTGACAGGAATCGCCCTGCAGAGCATCTCACTAGGAGCCCTCATCATTGCGTTAGGCTTGTTGGTCGATGATGCCATCATTGCTACGGAAATGACGACAGTCAAGCTAGAGCAAGGCTGGAGCCGCTTCAATGCTGCTTGTTTTTCTTATACTTCTACCGCCTATCCTCGTTTAACTGGCGCATTAATAACCTGTGCAGGCTTTATTCCCATCGGTTTCTCTAAGGGGCTCGCTGCCGAATTTTGCGTCGATCTCTTTTGGGTTATATTCTTTGCTCTCCTCGCCTCCTGGCTAGTTGCCGGGGCAGTCACGCCGTTGCTGGGTTATCAATTTATCAAAATAAAACCAGCCCAGCAAACAGCCGCTGAAAACAATGTACACCATGACCTTTATGATACTCCGTTTTATCGACGATTTAAACGCTTGTTACTATGGTGCATGTGTCATCGTAAAATCGTACTAACAGCTACTGTTGCTACATTTATCGGCTCTATCTTTCTCCTGGGGTTGGTCAAACAGGAATTCTTTCCTCCGTCGAGCCGTCCGGAGCTCATCATCCAGCTCAAATTACAGGAAGGAGCGTCTCAAATCAACACTGAAGAAGTTGCTCGCCAATTTGCTAAAGAATTGGATGATGACCCGAATATTTCTTATTACACCTATCATGTAGGTGAAGGAGCCCCACGCTTTGTGCTCAGTTTTGAACCAACTTTCAACAAATCGAATTTCGCTGAATTCATTGTAGTGGCCAAGGATGTGGAAGCCCGTAATGCGCTGGCCCAAAAAGCCGAACAATTATTAAACACCGAATTTACAAATGTTCGAGGACATATCAAGTTATTATTCACCGGAACAGGGCCTGATTATCCGGTGATGCTGCGAGTAAAAGGCCCTGACCATGAAAAAGTTCGTGATATCGCTGAACAAGTCCGCGCCGTCATGGCCGCCCATCCGTCTACACAAAACGTAAACCTCAACTGGAATGAGAAAAACAAAGTGATGCACTTGGAGATTGACCAGGCAAAAGCAAAAGCCCTCGGCCTCAGTTCCCATAAATTGGCCGAATCGCTCCAAACCCAGTTATCTGGAGCACCGATTACCGAATTTCGTGAGAATGATAAAACAGTTAGCATGGTTCTCCGGTTTGCGGAAGCAGACCGTAATAACCCGGAACGGCTAAAAGACCTCAACATCCATATCGGGAATGGGAAATATGTTCCGCTCGATCAAATTGCCACCATCCGCTATGATGCTGAAGAAGGTTTAATTTACCGACGTGACCTGCTACCGATGATTATGGTTCAGGCGGAACTCAATCCCGCGTCTAAACTCACTGGTTCGGATGTAACCAAGCAAGTTTATGGCAGCCTTCAAGAACTCAGAAATAATCTGCCAGTCGGTTATTCCATTGAATTTGACGGCGCAACAGAACGCAGCATAAAAAGCAGCAAATTCCTGGCGGAACCCATTCCGGCCATGATGCTGATCATTATGATTCTGCTCATGACGCAGTTGCAAAGTATTCCAAAAATGCTGCTAACCCTCTTTACAGCGCCGCTAGGTATTATCGGTGTATCCATCAGTCTCCTCGTTACCGGAAGCCCCATGGGCTTTGTAGTCCAATTGGGAGTTCTCGCCTTGTTCGGTATCATTATGCGCAATACTGTTATATTAATGGACCAGATTGAACAACATTTGGTGGCTGGCGACTCCCTATGGGATGCCATTGTGTCAGCGACGATCAGCCGCTTCCGCCCAATTATGTTAACAGCCGCAGCCGCTATCCTCGGCATGATTCCGCTAGTCCCCAGTACTTTATGGGGCTCCATGGCGATTGCCATTGCTGGCGGTTTACTGGGAGCAACCATACTAACTTTATTGGTGTTGCCAGTTATGTACGCCACATGGTATAAGGCACAGCCAGTTGACAGTGCCAAAAACAATTCTTTAAATGATGCCGAAAAGTCATTGTCTCAGTAGCATGAATCAAATTGCACAAGCAATTGCTAAAATCCAGAAAACTTCTTGAGTTTGTTAGATCACTAATACATTTTATAAGGAGTTGCTTATCATGGAGATTTTGTATAAAAAAATTTTAGTCCCCATAGACGGCTCTATCCATTCCCGCAAGGCATTGTCTCATGCAGTAGCGTTAGCCCGTTCCTTTGCTGCCAAGATCGGGATTCTTTACGTATCAGTTTTATCGCAGCAAGTCCCTTTATATAATCAAATCAAGGGAACTAAAATCCCGCCAAACGCATCTACAGATCCCGTAACCTTTGCTAAAGCAATTCTGGCTGAATCGATCAAACAAGTTCCTGAAGACATACTCGTTCAAGCACACAACGAAATTGGCGAACCGCGCCTTCTAATTACCGATTTTGCCGCTCAACATGACTATGATGTTATCGTCATTGGTAGTCGGGGCTTAGGAACGATTTCCGGCTTGCTTTTGGGAAGTGTCAGCACATACGTAGTCCATCATTCCCCTTGTCCTGTTTTGATTATCAAATAATCTTTATTGATACTAAACCTGCCGCACGCTTTCCCCTATCTATTTATGATCAGATGACAACGGCAATGCAGCATGATAGCAAATACTGCATTGCCCTGTCATCACTGCACTACTGATCTAAACATTTCGAGCAAAGCAATATAAACTTAAAAAGATACAACCGAAAGGAACAACCATGAAGTCACCGTTTATTTTCATTAATACAGTCATTATGGCATCTACTGCTTTCTTATATTTTCCCAAACTACTCTAGCATCGCCACTTGAGTTATCACTTGATGAAAGTATTTCTCTGACGTATAAAAATAATCCAGCATTACTAGCTGCATCGCCGGAACATCCTTTCAATAGCGTCCAAACGATTTCTTTTACTGATCTTTCCCACGAATCATTTGTGCTGTTAAAAGAAAATCACAGCATCCGCAAACGCTGTGATGAACTGTTTGAGAAAACTGGCTTTGTTCCCAAAATAGTATGCGAATGTGATGAAATCAGTGCCGTAAGAAATTTGATTCATGCCGGATTAGGTATCTCATTTTTACCTAAACCATCCAATAAAGCAGTTGCCCTACCGCTTACTTTTGTTAGGAATAAAGAGCTTACTTATCCCAATACACTTTTTCTTGCCTGGAATAAACGACGTTATTTATCTAAAACCGCCGTTAGTTTTAGAGAATATGTCATACAATATCACGCTCAGTGCATATCACTATATTTTTATGATATGCAACTTAAAAATTCAAGATTTAATGCTTAGTATTAAAATCAGTAATACAGGTGTACCCATTGCTGCAATAGTAATTATTTTTAATTTTTTATTTTTTTTCATCTAGAGATTTTTGCCACCTATTCCTGCTTAGTTAAACGTCCCTTAGCATAGACTTCAATAATAAAATCGGTGCCTCCTTGGACTTAATCAAAAAAACACCATGCTTCACAACTGCTAGCGTTATTGAAGAATTACCCGGCTTCCCCATCTTCCCCGTCTAAATTTTATTGATCCTCTTGCTTTACCAATAGACTATCAACATACTTTTTAACTTCTCGTATATACACTTCATCTGGAATAAATTTTTGTTCTAACAACTCCATTGTTTTTTCTGTCAATTTTCGATTGACAGCAATCTCCCTGCCTGCGGTTTCCAAATCCTTAAGATAGTTAGAGACAACAATGCCCACCTCACCTTCCCTGACGCTCAACAGCGCCCCCTGAGGGGCATATATTTCCCCAATTATCTGTGCATTGAGATTCCGGGCATGCCGTTTAAGCCAATGGGAAATCACTTGGAATTGTGATCTTTCCGGAAAGCCACAATTCGCCATCATCACTAACTGTGGCGCCGCTTTCATTGTTATATGACGGCATTCTCCCTCACTATCCTCTCCCCAATAGGGGCTGGCTGTTACCATAAGTCGATCTATAAAAATTTTTAGCATACTTGAAATATTGTCAAAATAAAGCGGCGTCGCCAAAACACGAATATCCGCATCTTCTATGAGAGCTACAATTTCAGCCATATCATCCTTGATGACACATTCCCCTGGCGTTTTAAACCAGCAGGCCTTACACGCCGTACAATATTTAATTTCTTTTTCTGCTAAAAAAACAGTTGCGATTTCTGCACCTGCTTCCTTTGCTCCCTTTAAGAAAGCAGAAACCATAATATTTGTATTGCCATTTCTGCCGCGATGACTGCCGTTAACCACTGCAATTTTCATTGAGTCACACTTCTTTCATTTTTTTATTTACTCAGCTTTTGCACTTGGGAAACCGCCAGAAATCTTTGCAAACTAGAACCCTAGCGACACAAAAATAAACACCTTTCTAATTTCATACTATTCTGCAACAATAAGTGGCTTTGTTCGCCGTGTTGAAAGGACAATTCAATCTACTTACCTCTATGTCCTGTGAAATGCAATATTATAACAATGTTGAAATCGTTTGTTCAACTTCATGTATCCATTCTTTGCGTTGTAATGGCATGCTCTCGACAATTAATTCTAAACATTTTCTATGAAAATTACTCACACCGCAGAAACCAAAAATACAATTTTCCCATATAGTTTGTAGGGGTCGCCCCAAACTGCTAATTCTCGATTTTCTTCAGTATTTGAAGTATTAAAAACAATTGCTGTGAATGCTTTTAATAAACCATTAGGAATTCTACTGCCATTGTCGGACTCATTGAAGGCATATGTAACAATTGGCAGGAGGCTGCTCCCGCCAATTGGAATGACTTATTAACTGCACCTGCTTCAATAATTTGGCGGCAATGCATTTCTACAAGTTTATTGAAATTATTTATCGGTATTATTGGCGACATATCAAATCATCTCGCAGTGATTATGCCATGATGTTCATCGGCTATTATAGAGTGTAAATGAAATTGCCTTTTTAGGACAGCTATCCACGCATAATCCACACAGCACACACTCTGAATGGCCTAGAGAATTATTTTGCACCATTTCCTGTACCGGCAGACTCATCACACAATTACGGGTACATTTCATACAATTGATGCATTTAGCTTTATCTGCCGTGAGTTCGAGTACACGGGTTTTAAAATAGCCGCCGATTTTATCGCCAATAACCATGAATGGCGCCATCCAACAAACATAGTGGCAAAACCCGCGTCGGCCGCTAGCAAGTGCCAGTATGACAATCAAGCCGTTGAAGAAATAAAATATGATATAATCCATAGGCTGTGCAATGGATATACCACACTTAGTGCCGAACAATAGATTAACCGTGTGCAACCCGCCGGCGATAACAGCACAGTAGATGATGGCACCTATCCACGGAATCCATAGCAAATACTTTATTATGTTATATTTGCCGCCCGCAGTTGGTTTGTCGTTTGTCATCGTACATATTTCCTGTAGCCCTCCGGCCGGACATAGCCAGCCGCAAAACCCCCGGCCCAAAAACAAAGCTGCCAAGAACATCAGCAGAAACATAATGAAACTGCCAGTAATAATTCCGTGAGCCGCCCCGATAATTATTAACATCGGGGAAAAGTAAAACATGGTGACAGGAAATGATAAATACAATATGAGTAGCAATGTTTTTCTGACTTTTTGCCGATTTTTCATCTTTCTCTTTCCCTAAACTCTATATTTTCTGTCGTAATCTCCTGTACCAGTTTATAGGCGACTGCATCCGCCCTCGTCACAAAATCGGCCGTCTCACTTAAGGCAATAACGTGTTTTCCCATAACGTTGCATTTCATTATTCCATTCATTGATCTGTCGAAAATGACCTGCGCAAGGTCGGCGTTGCCTTCCTCCTGTCCCATGCAAGTAATTAGCAAAGCGACTTTTTTGCCAGCCAGCATCGATGACGCGTCCGGAGTGCCAAAGTCAACAGTAAGACAATAATGCCTATCAAGAAATGCCTTGAATTGAGCAGTAAAATCGAAAAAGTAGATAGGCCCTGCATATATGATCGCATCGGAGTTTACCAACCGCTGAAACAGAGAAACAGCGTCATCCCTTTGAACACAGCTGGGTTCATTCTTACTAGCCATACAAGCGTAACAGCCGCTGCAGCCGCTGATAGTATAGCGGCAAATCCATATCCTTTCCGCTTCGTGTCCCAGGGCTGTGAGTTTGTCTTCCAGCAGAGTCAGTGCCTGAGATGTTTTTCCCTTTTCCTTCGGACTCCCCAGTATAGTTGTTATTTTCATATCTCATCCTCCTCATTGTCCTGACTTTGCATTTTTCAATCCTTCAATGTCTGCAATAAATCGTCGCACCAGTTCAATACGTATTTATAGTATCCTATACCGAACTTTAACGTGGAAAACTGATAGATATCATACTGTTTCTTAACCTCGGGTCCATGGTGCTCCAACACATGTAAGACGGGCTCCACTTCTTTCTTTAGGGCACACAAATGCTCTCTCACTTTTTCCTTTGGCAAAAATCTGCAAAAGAAAACCTTAATCAAATGATCCGGTTTGGTTTGTGAAAACTCCACTGGCTGCTCCATCCAGTTCATAAACTCTGCCTTCCCTAAATCGCTGATGTTGTAAATTTTTTTAAACTTTCCTCCTTTCACAGTTTCCTTGGAAACTATAAGCCCCCTATGTTCCATCCTTTTTAGTGCCGGGTATATGCTTCCAAAGCTGGCGTCAAAAAAATTGGACATAATTTTTTGAATATACTGCTTTAAATCATATCCGCTCTTATCGCCGTACATTAAAATACCTAAGATTATGTACTCTAACACGTTTAGCCTCCAATCGAATATTATATCTATTATTTATATATCGTATCGATATATACAATTTGATAATACTACCATTGGTCAGTGTTGTCAATTAGGCTTTTTGAGGTAGATTATGGCTATCAGAACTTATACTTATCGGTAACTGCGGGGTTTCTAAAAAAGAGAATTTTTCCATCCTTTTCAAAAACCTTTAGGATAGAACACCTCAACCGCCACTTCAAAAGTATAAAAAAGATCGCAGATTTCGCGAAACTGGCGACTAGTTGCGTTCCGATCTTTTTTATATTCTGACAAGCAGCTATCATCAACACTTGTTGGATACATACACTCAACACCTTAGCCCAGTGGAATATGAGCTTAAAACCTTTGAAAAATTCTGCGGCTGAGGATCAACTTACCTTGCTCAAAAATCGCCTTATGCGTCATATTAAGGAACTTTTCGCGTGCCTCAATAGGAATATCAATTGTAAGCATTTCAAAGCCCGGACCGATCATCTGTCCCTGAGGATTGCAAATACCTACTCGTTACGCGCTCAGTTGAGAATGACCTTGTGCACGGCTTTACGTGATTCTTTTCTAGAGGGCAAAACTGGGAACAGCATCCTGGACAAGTATAAAAATCAAACTTGTCGCGAACCATCGGCTCACCACAAGCATTACAATTACTGCTAATCAACTTCAATTTAGATCTCAATGTATTTTCTTCCCCTAAACTAAATTTCAAACGCACCGAGTCAGACGCCCCAGCGCCTGCTTTTTGCTTATTTATTTGGTTTACTAAAGCTGCAGTACTTCTTGAATTTGCGGTAACAGCCGCACGTCTAACGGCACATGAACCGTAGCGCAATAGGGCAATTAGGTTTCATAGGCTGTCGCTTTAACGCAATAAAATTCATAAATAAAAGCATATAGTTATGCTTAAGTGGCTAACATGAAGCTCTTATCAAATATACCAAAGGATGGCGATTTTTCTTGAAATGTTACCCTGGGAAAAAAACCCTCGATTCCGAAACAGTATATCTTGATAGAAACGATAACCCTGCAGATCGAAACCACGCTTATCGAAAGCTAGTAACCTCCTATGATCAGCAACGTCAAATAGAACTGAGTTCATTAACAATTCGTTTTTCTTTAGACTCTGAATGGTAATAGCCTTGTTCTAAATAAGGGTTTCCATGCAACGCCACTTAAGCCCGACAAATTGCATATACTAATAGTGTTACAGAATCTTCATGCTCCTCTGTAACGCACTTTGAAGAACAAGGCCGGACCGCTGACGACCTTCTTCTTTTTGTCTCAAGAAATGCATAGCCTTTCCACTTCAGCTACAAACTACCAGAGGAAGTACGCTCCTTTGAAAATATCAAGGCCATTGACGACTTTCGTGGTCTTGGTATTTTTTGTGCTGACATGTCCCACTCCCAAAAGCACGTCATCAATCTAACTTTTTAGTATCACCCTCTGAAACGTCACGTATTATGTAATATAAAATGAATAAGGGGAATAGAGATGAACAGATCAATGTATGAATATATCCCTTGCGAAGATCAAGATCAATATCATTATTTCGATCAATCGCTTTACTGTCGTTTAGTAAATTGCTTTCGCTTACTCTGGGAACAGCATGTATACTGGACAAGAATGTTTATTATGGTAGTGGTCTTTGATCTACCTGATTTAGCTGCAACTCAAAAACGACTTCTCCGCAATCCCAATGATTTTGCGAAAACATTTGACCAGTTTTATGGCGAGAAAGTTTCTCATGAAATTAACCGGCTAATAACAGATCACCTAACTATCGGAGCAGAACTTGTCAAAGCAGCCAAGGCCGGAAAAAACAAACTTGCAGCAAATACAGAAAATCATTGGTACAAAAATGCTGATGATATCGCCTGCTTCTTAAATCACATTAATCCTTATTGGTCCGTTGAATCTATGCAAGCCATGTGGTATAAACATTTATCCTTAACAAAGGAAGAAACTGTCACTATGTTAAACGGAAAATATAGCAAAAGTATTTGTCTCTTGAACGAAATTGAAAGAAAAGCTCTAATGATGGCTGATACCTTTGCAAACGGCATCTTTAAACATTTTGACGACTGTAATGGCTAAAGTATCACATCCAATGCTTTTCCGATTGGAGCGGCAGAAGCGATTCCCGCCGCTTTTTCTATGCTCACTGACCTACCCCTATTTGTTTGAGTCGTTTTGTTTAACATTTCATAACACATTATCCGCTAAAGCTTCTCATCTCACTCTTCCTCATCTCAGCCATCTTCCTAAGAGCAACAAAGTGAGCATTCCAACCTTCATATTCTCCATCTGCTGCTATATATAAGGCAGTAGCTATCTGATTCGAATATTCGTCAAGTAGAATTCAGGAAGATATTTATAAAACGACCACCTCTTTCGTAATGAGATGGTCTTAATTTATTTTCAACAATATCTAGCTTTTAATTATAACAACAGGTTACGGATATTTGGTTCTAATTGATTAATATAAAAAGACTTAAGAACATTTTTCTAAGTTTTAATTCATTGGTCACATTGTTTATTTGACTCGAAATCAAGAACCCTGCAATTACATCATCGGCTTTAATTTAAACATACGTACGACTTAAAACTCTGGACAGGGGTTCGACTCCCCTCACCTCCACCAATCAAATCCGAATTACTTATGAAGCCGCGAATTTCGTGGCTTTTTTGCTTTGTTTGGTTTTAAAAAGTCGCGGTTTACATTGACAAAACTAATTATTTAAGCTATGTTCAAGCTATCTATATGATTGAATACTGTGGAGTTATATAAAGGGATCGTTGTTCCCATCTTGATTTAATAGTAAAAAGGGAGAGTAAAAATGAATAATCAGGAAAAAGAACTAAGAGAAGAAATTTTTCAAAATGTGAAAAAAATTTATAAACAGAGGTTTGAAGGGGAGAAGTTTATTCCAGGGGAAACTATTATTCCTTTTGCGGGGCGTGTGTACGATGAGAAAGAAATGATATCTCTCGTGGATTCTTCCTTAGACTTTTGGCTTACTGCGGGACGAAATGCTGAGGAGTTTGAAGAGGAGTTTGCAGATTTTTTTGGAGTCAAAAGTTGCTCTCTTGTAAATTCAGGATCATCAGCTAATCTGATAGCACTGTCAGCCTTAACTTCGCCTAATCTTGGGCAGAAGCGATTAAAGCACGGTGATGAGGTTATAACAGTTGCGGCAGGTTTTCCAACTACCGTAAATCCAATTATTCAAAATGGATTAGTTCCTGTATTTGTAGATGTAGATGTTGAAACTTGTAATATAGATTCAAATGAATTGGACAAGGCTATTTCAAGTAAGACGAAGGCAATTATGTTAGCTCACACTTTAGGTAATCCGTTTAATCTAGAAAAAGTAATGGAGTTAGTAAAAAAGCATGATCTTTTTTTAGTAGAGGATTGCTGTGATGCAGTTGGTGCTAAATATAAAGGTAAGAATGTTGGAAGCTTTGGACATATATCAACAGTAAGTTTTTATCCTGCACATCATATGACTATGGGAGAAGGCGGAGCCGTATTAACCAATGATTTGAGATTAACGAGGATAATCCGATCTTTTAGGGATTGGGGAAGAGATTGCTATTGCGAGCCTGGTTCAAATAATACTTGTGGAAGAAGATTTCAAATGCAAATGGGTACTTTGCCCGCTGGCTACGATCATAAATATATATATACACATATAGGATATAATCTAAAAGTACTTGATCTTCAGCCAGCTATAGGACTTCAACAACTTAAAAAATTACCTGATTTCATTAAGCTTAGAAATGATAACTTTATAATGTTAAAAGAAATGCTATCGGAATATCAAAAATTCTTGGTATTACCAATAGCTACAGAACATTCTGAGCCTTCTTGGTTTGGATTCCCTATAACGGTTAAAAAGGATGCTCCTTTTGATAGAAATACTATAGTTGAATTCCTTGAAAATCACAAAATCATGACAAGAATGCTTTTTGCCGGAAATATTATAAGACAACCTGCTTATATAGATATAAATAAAAGAGTTGTTGGAAATTTAGAAAAAACAGATATAATAATGAACTATACTTTCTTCATTGGTGTTTATCCAGGGATAGACGAGCAGAGGATTAAGTACATTTCTTCAATATTTAGAGAATTCTTCGCGAGGTATGAGTAAATGAGTGTTACAACTGAGGCTAAAGTAGAAAAGATAAATTATATATCCGATAGTATAAGAGAATTTGTCTTGATACCTCAAAAATATAAAAAATTTGAACCTGGGCAATTCTTGCAATTGGCATTTGGTATAGTTGAAAATCATCAGATATGGCCGGATTCTAGAGCCTTTAGTATAGCAAGTCATTACGATAAAGATTATGGTAAGATAAATATTGTGGTCAAAAGGGAAAAGAATTTTACCACTAAAATGTTTAAAGACCTTAAGGAAGGCAGTATAGCCACTATCAGATACCCATTTGGAGATTTTTTAGTAGGTGAAGGTGATAGACCAAAAGTTTTTATTGCAGCTGGTACGGGAATAACCCCATTTTTAAGCTATTTTGGAAGTGCAGATTTCGAAACATTTAATAGTGATATAAATCTTTATTATGTTGCTAAAGATGCAATGAGTTTAATTCACTTTGATAAGCTTGAACATTTGTCTGAAAATCATAAAAATTTTCATGCAAAGTACTATCTAACTAAAGAAACTAATAGGGAAAATAGCAAATTCAACTATAAGAGAATAGAAATTGAAGATATAATTGTTGATGTTTTGAGTACTGATTTCTATATCAGTGGGCCAAAAGATTTTATAATGGATTTAACTACTAAGCTTAAGAAACAAGGAGTAGATACGGTGTATTCAGAAGAGTGGACATAGATAATAAATGATAATTCAACTGAAAAGGAAAGTAGAAATAAAAACTGAAATTTGATAAAAGTGGCCAGTCTTAAAATATAAGTTTCTAAAAATGGGGAGTATCCCTCATTTTGTGTAAACGTCAATTGGTATAAAAAGAGCATATATTTTTATAGGGGCAAAACAGTCATCTGGGCTGGTTGCCCCTTGTTTGCATTATACGAAAAAGTTCCGGGTGTATCCCGAATTCTGTGTAAACTCCAAAATGCAAGTATAGAATAGAGCAAAAAATTATTGGGCGGCAGCGGTT
>URQW01000048.1 GCA_900550105.1 uncultured Pelosinus sp. | reverse complement strand
GTGGTGATCCACCCGCGACTCGAACGCGGGACACCCTGATTAAAAGTCAGGTGCTCTACCGACTGAGCTAGTGGATCGTGTCTCACAAGATATTATTATACAGATCGATTATACTTCTGTCAACACTTTTTTCATAACTTTTTTTTGGATCTTTTATGAACTGCACTAACGAGCTCAAAACCTAATAAAAAGCGTAATGCGACTACATAAACAAACGAGAGATTCCGCCTCAAAATACAGCAAGAGGCCTTTTACAGGCCTCTTGCCAGTTATCTAGTATTCGTGTCCGCGTCTAAGCTGTTAACAGCTTAGAATGGTTGTTTTAAAACCATGGTTTGCTCCCGATCTGGACCGACCGACACAATTCCCAAGGGAATCTCAGCAACTTCACTCAGACGTTCTAAATACTTACGGGCATTTTCCGGCAAATCTTCATATTTACGAATATGACAGGTTGAAGTTTTCCAGCCAGGGAATTCTTCATAAACTGGTTCTACGGCGCCTAAAACTTTTAAGCTGGCTGGGAACTCACCAATCATTTCCCCATTATATTTATAACCCACGCACAATTTTACGCTATCAAGATCATCAAGAATATCAAGACGCGTGATCGCCATAGCATCAATACCGCTTAAATGTCCAGCATAGCGGACTACGCAAGCGTCAAGCCAGCCGCAACGGCGAGGACGACCTGTTACCGTACCATATTCATGGCCCGTTTCACGAATTTTATTGCCAACTTCATCGTGCAGTTCAGTCGGGAAAGGACCTTCACCAACACGAGTGCTGTAAGCTTTTACTACGCCAATGATCTGTTGGATTTTGCTAGGACCGATACCAGAACCGACACTAGCGCCACCAGCGATCGGATTAGAAGAAGTTACGTAAGGATACGTGCCATGATCTAGATCAAGCATCGTCGCCTGAGCGCCTTCGAATAGAATTTTTTGGTCAGCTTTTACTGCTTTGCTTAAAGCATAAGACGTATCAGCCACGTAAGGACGTAAGAAATCAGCATACTCCAAGTATTCCTTAAGAACCGTTTCATAATCGAAGCCTTCGACCTCGTAAACACATTTCAAAAGCTTATTCTTAGTTTCGATATTCAGTTTCAATTTAGCGCTAAATTCTTCTTCATCCATTAAATCAACAATTCGGATACCAATTCGCGCCATTTTATCCATATAGCAAGGACCAATCCCTCGCTTCGTCGTACCAATCTTAAAAGCGCCACGCGCTTCTTCTTCTACTTCATCAAGCAAGCGATGGTAAGGTAAAATAACATGAGCCCGATTCGAGATTTTCAAACCTTGTGTTGTAATCCCTTTGGCTTCCATGTTCTTGATTTCAGTAATCAGCGCTGCTGGATCAATAACAACACCATTTCCTAAAAGACAAGTTTTCCCTTTGTATAAAATTCCCGAAGGTAATAACTGCAATTTATGGGCTACGCCATGGGCTACAACGGTATGCCCCGCATTGTTGCCCCCTTGTGAACGAACTACTACATCGGCTTGTTCTGCCAAATAATCTACAATCTTGCCTTTGCCTTCATCGCCCCATTGTGTACCGATAACTACTACTGTTGACATCACATTACCCTCTTTCTCCCGGCCAAATCTAGCCATAATTGTGTCGACATGCCGCAAACAGTACCCACGTGAACCTCGGCATCGACATCTTCAGTTTTTGTGCAGACCAAAAATCGCCCTACGCTATTTAAGCAGGTGCGAAAATCACAACAATATATTTTATGCTGTCTTTAGGTAAATAGAACACAAAAATGTATGCGCGTTCGATCCCTTGAATATCATATCATTAACCCTTTTCCCTGTCAATCAAAAATCGAATATTCATAACCATTAAGATTATATCGTTCGTACTTTTTATAAAGGAAATAACGTTTGGGTTTTCTCAACAGACAAAAACGCTTTTTTAAAAGTTTATATATAACATATTTGGAATTTTCGGGGTTGAAATCGCCAAAATGTGTCTACGCAACAAAACAATAAGCGAAGCCTGTGGCTTCGCTTATCCTGGCATTTTCGCCAAATCGGAAAACTTGGTAAACTGCTTGTGGAAAAACAGAGGCACTGTATCTACAGGGCCATTTCTATGTTTTGCCACAATAATTTCCGTAATATTTTTTCGTTCTGTATCAGGATCATAGTAGTCTTCCCGATATAGAAAAGCAACAATATCAGCATCTTGCTCCAAAGAACCCGATTCGCGCAAATCGCTGAGCATCGGCTTTTTTACCTGACGCGATTCTACGCCGCGGCTGAGCTGCGATAAGGCAACCACAGGCACATGAAGTTCTCTGGCTAATGCCTTTAAGGATCGAGAGATCTCCGAGATTTCCTGTTGTCGGTTTTCACTGCGACTAGAACCGCTGCTACCCTGCATAAGCTGCAAATAGTCAATGATGATGAGCTTTAAGTCATGCTCTACCTTTAGGCGCCTTGCTTTCGAGCGCATTTCAAGTACAGTAATCCCCGCCGTATCATCAATAAAGATCGGCGCGCTAGAGAGCCTGTCTGAGGCTCGCACTAGTTTCGTCCAATCATTTTGTTCTAGTTCACCGATTTTCAGCCGTTGCGCATCAATCGGCGCTTCCGCGCAGAGCATTCTCTGTACGAGCTGCTCCTTCGACATTTCTAAAGAAAAAAAGGCGACAGCTTTCTTTTCACGAATCGCCACATGCTGCGCAATATTAAGTACAAATGCCGTTTTCCCCATACTAGGGCGCGCCGCAATCAAAACAAGGTCGGAAGGCTGCAATCCCGAGGTTAAGCGGTCAAGATCTTTAAAGCCTGTAGGCAATCCGGTAATCCCGCCTTTAGAAGCATAGAGCTGTTCAATCTTGTTGAAAGCATCCATAACAATCGTACTAATGGGTGTAAAATCAGAACCCATTTTACGGCCTGATACTTCAAGAATTTTCTTTTCCGCTTGATCAAGAATCTGACCCGCTTCTTCGCTGCCTTCGTAACCCATGCTGGCAATATCAGTTGCCGCATTAATCAACGAACGTAGCAGTGACTTTTCTTCAATAATGCGAGCATGATATAGTACATTCGCCGCTGTTGGCACACTGTTGGCCAGAAAGGTAATATAAGAAATACCGCCAACACTCTCGAGCTTATCGACACGACGCAAGCTTTCCGTAATCGTGATCAAGTCGACAGCGTCATTTTTATTAAAGAGGTCAAGCACCGTATCATAAATGACACGGTGCGCCTCCCGGTAGAAATCTTCGGGCCGCAAAAACTCGGCTACCTTGGAAATTGCTTCTTTTTCGATGAGCATGGCTCCCAGAACGGACTGCTCCGCCTCGACATTCTGGGGTGGTACGCGATCAATCACAATACATTCCTCCCGATTTGCCCTTAGGCGCTCGCTTCGTTGCAGGGAACAAACAGAATATCAAGAGCTTGTTCGACTGTATCGACAGCATGAATAGTAAGATCAAGATGGTCGGGAGAAATATCCTTTTGATTTTCCTGCGGAATCACGAGAGTTGTCATTCCGGCCTGCTTGGCGCCATAGGCTTTTTCAAAAACGCCGCCCACAGCCTTGACCTGTCCTTGAATGCTGATTTCACCAGTTACAGCGACATCCTGACGAACTTTTCGTCCGGTAATCGCTGAAATAATCGCGCAAAGTATGGCTGTTCCCGCTGACGGTCCGTCAATATTGCCGCCGCCGATCACATTGACATGAATGTCATAATTACTAACATCTTCACCCGTAATTTTCCGAACAACAGCGCTGGCGTTAAACACCGAGTCTTTCGCCATACTGCCAGCCGTATCATTAAATCGAATACTGCCCTTGCCTTTTTCACTAGCCGGAAAAGCCACTGCTTCAATCTCAATAACCGAGCCGAGATACCCGGCCACACCAAGCCCGAATACGTGACCTACAGCCGCTACGGAAGAAGCCTTTTGGTTGACATAAGGCGTAAGGCGGCTTACTTGCGTGACCTTATAAAGATCATCTGCCGTAATGATCAGCTTCTCGTCGTCGCTGTCACCGCGCTGATAGAGCGCGAGGCTGTACGCATCAGAAAGCAGATTAACGGCTTTACGACCTTCTATCGTATATTCGCTGATAATCCGGGGAACATCTGGCTCAATCTCTACTTCCAGACGTTTTGCCGCATTATAAACAATCTCTTCGATATTTATCGGTGTAAGCGGTTCGAAATAGATTTCAGCGCAACGTGATCGAATAGCTGGACTGATATCAAAAGCGTCTCGCGTCGTTGCACCGATTAAGATAAAGTCGGCAGGAGCGCCTTCTTCAAAAAGCTTCTTGACATATTTGGGCACACCAGCGTCACTGGGATCGTAGTAAGCCGAATCAAAATGAACTCGTTTATCTTCCAAGACTTTTAAGAGTTTATTTTGCAGCATCGAATCCATCTCGCCGATTTCATCAATGAATAAAATCCCGCCATGAGCTTCTGTAACCATGCCTGGTTTCGGCTCGGGCACACCGCTTTCCGCTAAATCGCGCTTCGCCCCCTGATAAATCGGGTCATGAACCGAACCAAGCAACGGATTCGTCATATCGCGCGGATCCCAGCGCAGCGTCGTGCCATCCGCTTCTACGAAAGGAGCTTCCGGTTTAAAAGGAGTTACTTTCGATTTTTTCGCTTCTTCCAGTACAAGACGAGCCGCTGTCGTTTTGCCAACACCGGGCGGTCCATACAGAATTAAATGCTGCGGATAGGGCGAAGCCAGTTTAGACCGTAGCGACTCGATCGCCCGTTCCTGACCGACAATCTCAGCCAAGGAAGCAGGCCGAACCAGCTCCATTAGCGATTTTGTCAATTTGATTTGCTCTAGCTTTTCGAGCTCGGCATATTTTTTCAGGGTCTGAGGGTTCTCCACATTGTTTTCTTCTTTTAAAACCTGCATTTTTATTTCTTTTACATATTCTTGATGGCGTTCATCCATCTTATCAGCAATCTTTTTCTCAATTCGCTCCTCCACAACGCGGCGCGCCATGAGGTCAGCTAACTCTTCCTCAATTTCTTCTAAAATTGCGGGAATCTCAGCTGCCGTAGGGGTCTTTTCCACGGTGGGGTCTTCAAAAACGAGCTTTTGCAGCGCCAAAACCCGTTCACGGATATCGTCGCTATTCATAAGAGTCAGTGCATCCAGTTTACCAGCGCGAAGCACAAGGCGATCTGTACCGATAATCCCGGAATAAAGCTGGTACAAGGAAGCAACCTGCCGTTTTAATTGCTCATCGGCATCTAATTTATCAGAAAAGGGCATTTTTTGAACCAGCTTATTAAAAAAATTTTTCATACTAATTCCTTTCTCCTATGAGTTATCCCAGCTAAAAAGCTTATTCTTTTGCGGTAACTTTCATTTCAATTTGGCTGGTCACTTCCGGATGCACTTTAATTACGACCGGATAGGTTCCCAAGCTTTTTACAGCTTCTTTTAACTCAATTTTACGTTTATCAATCTCAATCTGATACTGTGCTTTTAGCGCGTCAGCTACATCTTGCGCCGTAATCGAACCGAATAATTTACCATTTGAACCAAGTTTAGCGGCAATAGTAACGCTCACTTTCGTTAATTGCGACGCCATAACCTTAGCTTCGTCAAGCTGCTGCTGTGCGCGGCGTTCTTCCGAAGCTTTCTTCTGAGTTGCCGTATTCACATTCGTCGCAGTAGCCACAACAGCGAGTTGTTTCGGCAAGAGGAAGTTTCTAGCATATCCTTCGGAAACCTCTATAATATCGCCTTTTTTACCGAGTTTTTTAACTTCTGCTTGTAGAATTACTTTCATTTACTTCACTCTCCTCTAAATATTGATTCACAATGGTCAAGAGCTTATTTTTCAGCTCCTTCACTGTGATACCTTTGACCTTCACACCGGCAACCATCTGGTGACCGCCGCCGCCCAGCGCTTCCATGACAAGTTGTACATTAATCTTGCCTTCAGAACGAGCGCTGATGCCGATAGAATCACTGGCAGGAACTAATACAAAGCTAGCATTGACACTTTCAATGCCAAGGAGCAAATCAGCAGCCTGTGCAGCTACGACTTGCGCATCCTTTATATTCTCCGGACACACAGCAATGACAATCCCGCCGGGATAAATTTCTGTGTTATTTAAAATAGCAGCCCGGGAACGAATGGTTTCAAAGTCCATACGGAACAAGTGGCGTACAATCGAAGGATCCGCGCCAGACCGACGCAGATAAGAAGCCGCTTCAAAAGTTCTTACGCCTGTTTGCACTGTAAAATGTTTCGTATCAACAATAATCCCCGCATAAAGGCCTGACGCCTCTAACCGGGTCAAATCTACATTATCATCAAAATACATGAGAAGCTCAGTAACCAGCTCACTTGTCGAGGAAGAAGAGGGCTCTAAATAGACGAGCAAGGGATTTTGCACAAAAGATTCACTACGTCGGTGGTGATCAATGACAATCGTTTTCCCCACTTCTTTGAGCAAATCTGGCGCCGCTGTCATTTCCGGTCTGTGCG
Organism: uncultured Pelosinus sp.; assembly: GCA_900550105.1. GTDB lineage: Bacteria > Bacillota > Negativicutes > UMGS1260 > UMGS1260 > UMGS1260. The sequence goes on along the minus strand of URQW01000048.1, from coordinate 14,675 downwards.
TATCTACCACAAATAGCAGGGTATGATCTACAACTAACGCATTGGCTTGTTCCGGCGTAATTAACAGATCTTCATATTCCGGATAATCCGGCAGCAAATCTAATAATTTATTTACGGCCATACAAGCAGGACTCACAATAATATGAACCGGTTTTTTCAGTACACGAGCCATTTTGGCTACGCCTAACGCAGCGCCAAGGGAATCAAAGTCCTCGGCCACATGGCCCATGACTAGTACGAGCTCGGCATCACCAATGGTTTCCCGAATTGCCTGAGCAACCATGCGCGCCTTCACCCGCGTGTTTTTTTCAATCGCTTTCGTTTTGCCGCCGTAAAACTGCACTTTACCATCAATACGAACGGCCGCCTGATCGCCACCTCGCCCTAAAGCAAGATCCAAACAAGCCTGAGCGCGTTCATCGAGCTCCGACAGCGATTCTTCACCTGATGCAACGCCAATACTTAGCGTAAGCGGAATTTTATTGCCGCCTTGAATGGATCGGATCTGATCTAAAATTTCAAAACGATCCTGCAAAAGTTTTTCTAAAGCGTGGTGATTAAAGACACCCACATAGGTATCTTCGGCATATTTTTTTAAAGATCCCTTGAGGCCAGAAACCCACTCAACAAGTCTTTGATGGACTTGGCCTAAAATTGCCGTTTTCTGCGTTTCATTGAGTCCTTTTAAGACATCATCATAATTATCGATTTGTATATAAGTAAAAACAGGCATCAACGCCTCAACCTTAAGCCTGAGCGTCTCTTTTTCCGTAATATCCGTCACATAAAACAGCCGAAGGGTATTTTCATCGCCGCTAGTGACACGATACAGAACTTGATAATGACTAGACTTTGCCGAAAAGGTGAAAGAACCGGCTAACTCCTTTAGGCTATCTAAGGGCAGATCTGGCCAAAAATCAAAAATATTGAGTCCTGACCGACCTTGCCCCTTCGTCCATTCTGTTAATACCTGATTGCACCAATGAATATGCCCGTCTTTATCAACAAGGGCAATCGCCACAGGCAGCCCCTGCAATGCATACAGACAAGCTTCATCTACATGAGTTGTAATCGATTCCATATAAGCAGTCAAAGCCCGCTGCCGCTCTAAATGACGCTCCCGACCATACAAGTAGAGTGCATAGAGCAGGACTGCACCAAGCACAGCTGCATATTGGTTGTAAAACAGGATCACTGCTAGGAGCAGTGCGGCCACGGAAAGATAAATTCTCGTATCAAACCAAAAGGAAGGGCCTTGCGACATTTCCAAAACCTCCCGTTTACTTCAGGCGCGGGGAGCGCAAATGGCGATAATCAATAGCCATATCAAACGCTCCAGCAAGAATGACTATCTGCGTAAAGAATCCATTTGTCAGAATCAAAACAAGTATAATCCCTCGCACGAACCTTGACAAATTGTATTTTGCGGCAAGAAAGTAAAATAGCGCCAGACCTTGCACTAATAGCAGTACACTGCCAACCACCTGAACATTCGTGCCAATCATCGTAACTAGTTCATTTTCATTGGCTCTGCCTAATAGCAGCATTCCTAGCCCCACTAAGAAAAGGACTAAAATGGAGCGTGGCAGACACCACGATGGAAAGGGCGGCAGACCCATATAAACATAACCGAGTTTCTTTAAAACCTTTTTAGCTAGCCAGTAATTTAAAAGTGTATCCATCACTGACGCCATGATCAACCCAGCCGGCAAAATCACTTTTACTAAGTTGACTACGACCGTCATCGTCTCAGTCATCTTCTGTAAATCAGCTTCATTATATCCCATATTTTGATAAAAACTCATGGTTTGGGAAATAGCCGTGTCAAAAGCTTCCATCTGCATATGAAGCGGATTGACACCAGTCATCAGCGCCGTAATAGCTAGAACTGCCAGTTTACAAATCAGCGAAGCAGCGGAACCAACCATGAGGGTTTTCGCCGGACTGTAACGACTGCGAAAGGCATGGCCTAACGCAATCCCGATGAGGCCAAAACCGACAACAACAGATAGAGCTTGTAGGGGATGAATCAACAGGGCAATAAGCAGCCCAGCCACTAAAGTGGCCATAATACTATATTGATAGCCGTGCCGTACGCCAAGCAAAATAATCGGTACTGGCCAGATAAAACCAATTAAAATACCGAATACCGGTAAATAGGCGCTGATAAAAGCAAAAATAATTGCCAGAGCGGACAAAATGCCGCTCTCAACAACCGGCGTTGTGGAGCGAAACTTCATGAATTCACCTCTTCTGTCGTAAATAGCGTTCCAATTGGCTATAATCACCGAATTGCCGCTCTAACTCACTAGATTGTCTACCTAAATTTTTAACTTTCTGAAGCATAGCTTCTTCTAAAACAGAAAAATCAATTCCCATACGGCGGGCCAAAATATAGACAGTAACAGCCAACGAAGCGAGAGCTTCTACGAGCAGATTTTCACTGCGTTCGGCAGCAGCAGATAAAACCTGTCCGACGCCTACGGCCAACTGCGCTTTCAGCCAATCCATTAATTTGATTTTCTTTAATAAATCCGGTTCCTGATGAAGCACCCTGAGGCCTCCTTCAGCGGTCTTTCCTGCAAAGCCGCCTTTTACAGCATATGTATGTGTATCATTCGGAGGAAAGAAGGCTCATTCCTGCTTTTTTGATTCCAAACTATCATAGCGCTAAAAATAGATTTTTGCAAGAAATAATCTTTGTTATAAAAAAACAGACAGAATCCTTGCGGCAGCGGCCGTAAAGTCCTGTCTGAATCATATTATTTCCGGGAAATTACCGAATAAAAGTGAGTACTTCTGCAACAGCTTTACGCGGCGGTGACGATAATTTATCAGATGCCGGATGGCCCAGCGGCGTCATCGCAATAAGGTCATAGCCACTTTTTTCAAAACCAATATATTTTGAAATGGCTTCCGCTGCGTAAGTAGGCCCTGTCATCCAGCATGTTCCCAAACCTTCACTGGCTGCGGCCAACAGCAGATTTTCCATAGCAGCGGCCACATTTTGAATGCCTGGATTCGGTTTATAATAACGATGCAATTCTTCTTTCGCCATAACCTTGGCTTCTGCCAGCATCGTACCGACTGTTTCATAGGGTCCAGCATAAGCAAGAATCAAAACAGGCGCCCCTTTAAATACGGTATGATAGGCGACAGTACCTTTAAAAGCTTTAATTTTCGCTTCATCAGTTAAAAAGCCAGCCAAACGACTGTTTTCTGCTTCCACCAGGCGGGCAATCTCTTGGATTTTCTTCGGATCTGTCACTGCAACAAAGTGCCAGTTCTGCTTATTCTTGCCTGACGGCGCCGCAGTTGCCGCCTGCACCAACTTTTCAATTAAGGCTTCGCTGACAGGCTCTTCGGTAAACTGACGAACACTATGACGGCGATAAATAAAATCATAATCCATGGGCAAATCCCTCCCTAAAATAAACTCTTTCTTTATTGTCCCATAGGGAGCTAGCGCTGTCAACGCCGCCGCAAACTGCCAGTACTAATTCTACTTTAGGAAAAAAACAAGAGAAGAAGTTTCGTCAGCCACATGCCAATAGCCGCATCAATAAACGCGGTTGCTAAGAGCAGCGGCTGCCATTTACGGTTCGTATTCGATACAAGCACAACGCGAACAAAATTCCCTACAAGGGTTCCCATAATAATGCAGGCTGGGAAAAGAATGGTTGCTTCAGCGGCTGTAATCACGCCATTGGCGTATAGTGTAGCTGCCGCCGCACAACCTGCAGCTTTGGCAAAAAACGCGGCCGTAAGCACAACAATCGCTTCACCAGGTAAACCAAACAGCGCCATAACCGGACCAAGCAGTTTACCGACAATGGGCATAATGCCTGTTAGATTAAGAAATAAAATGAGTACATAAGCAAATACCATGGCCGGTGCAATCATTTCCACACCGACATAAAACCCTTTTTTCGCGCCTTTTACAAATTCTTCAATTAAACTTGGTTTTAAACTAAGAAGAGCATCTTCTGCCGGTTTCACTTCAGCCATGACTTTCCAATCCTTTCACCGCTTTTTTTTCATGCCAGTTCAGATAAAAACGTACTATATTTGTGCCAATAATTTTTGAAATAAACATAACTAATAGCAAAACACCAATGGGCAATACACTAATGGGCAGAAGCGGCCCGCCAGTACCAAAGGTATTCACAATAAAAGCCGAGCCAGCAAATTGATAGGAAGCAAAAACGGTTCTTTCTTTATCGCTAATCAAGCCATCTTCCACTAGCCCTTTCGTCATAACCGCGCCTACATCGGTACTCGTAAAGGAGCTAACAAAAGCCAGACCGCTTACGCCCGGAATTCCCAGTAATGGCTTTAATAAGGGTTGAAACAAACGCTCCGCCGCCCGCAAAGCGCCAAGCGATTCAGCAACTTGAATCGAGCCGAGGGCAAACATAACTGTAGGAATCAGCGTCAAGGCAAACATAAAACCGTCTTTGGCCCCAAGACCGCCTTTCCCCGTAAAAATAATTCCTTTAGCAACTTCGCCAAACTGGCCAGTAAGCACCATAAAATCAAGAGCCTTCCAGGGAGCTGGCGCACTCGTAAATATACCTGACAATGAAATTACGAGAATGGCCAAGGAAAGCCAACCCTTCCAGGTAACTTTCAAGACTTGTTCATTTTGCTCTGTCAATGAAAACCTCTCCTTATATATAGTTTGTTATATAGTTGCGGGGAGCTTTACGCTCCCCGTCCCCTTCAAATTCAATCAAGCTCCAGTACGCAAGCCGCTAAAAGCTTCGCCCGTTCAAATAAGCTTTCTACTAGCGCATACTCTTCCGGGCTATGATTGCGTTCGCCTTTTACGCCCATAGCACAGACAGTTGGTACTCCCGCCATAACCGTATAAGCCGAATCGGCCCCGCCGCCCACGGCTTTTTCATAAGGCTTGCCAAAACCATTTTCTTCATAAACCTTGGCTACAAGAGCAAACAGCTCTTTCACGCCTGCCGTTGTTTCCATGGCTTCAATACCAGGACGGCGTGTTACCGTCGTTGTCGTTCCTTCAATATAAGTCTTGGCTGCCACGCTGCGAATCGACTCTTCCATCTTTACAATGGCTTCCGGTTTTTTATAGCGAATATCTACGACAATCTGAGCATGTTCCGGTACAGCATTGGCAACAGAACCGCCGCTGATTACGCCGACATTCACTGTCGTCCCTTCCTCCCAGTCCGTAAGTGCTTGAATTGCAATCGCTTTATGAGCCAATTCAATAATGGCATTGCGGCCATTTTCCGGATCATTGCCAGCATGAGCAGCCACGCCTTTTACAGCTACAATGAAGCGAGCCGTACCTTTGCGGCCAACAACAATGCCGTCATCAATAAACCCAGTTTCACAGTTAAAAGCCGCTGCCGCTCCTTTAGCTTCAGCCATCATACGCTTTGCCGCCGTCGAATGTTCATGTCCCACTTCTTCGTCGCCAGCTAAGAGCACTTTTAGCGGCCGTTTATCATAGCCTGCTGCTTTTAAAGCTTTTAAAGCATATAAAAAAGCTACAATGCCGCCTTTCATATCAAGAACGCCAGGGCCATAAGCTTTGCCGTCTTTAATGCAGAAAGGCCGCTGCGCTACAGTACCTGTTTTAAAAACCGTATCCATATGTCCCATAAAAATTACACTAGGAGCCTCTGTTGTTGCATCAACATGGCTTACTAACAGATTGCCAGCCTGTTCAAACTCAACAAATTCTGTTTTTGCACCAACATCATCTAAGACTTGTCCAATGCGTTTCGCCACAGCGTCTACGCCCGCTTTGTGCAGCGAACCGCTCTCCATGGTAACAAGTTCCTGCCATAAACTGATCATTTCGTCACGATGCCCGTCGATATACGAAAAGGCGGCTGTTTTTTGCTGATTCATACAAATTCCTCCTTTGGTAAAAACGCATAGTGCTATAAAAAAACCGTCTAATTCGCCAAACAGAACGGGATTAAACGGCTTTTTTGTTTTTATGAACACACTATTTGTTTATTTTAGGCCTCATTTAGGCTATGTCCTTAATTGAGATTATAGTATACCTGTAACAAATCTGTCAAGTTAAAGACTATAACTCAAAAATATACGTCAACTCTCCGGCTCCAAAATCAATCGATATAATTTCCGCGGTCTTCCTTTCAAACTGGGATTTTCTTCACCCACGGCCTCGGCATAACCGTTGCTTTCTAAGGCAAAAAGAATACGTCTAGCACTGCGCGGCATAATTTTGAGTTGACTAGCTAGCTCTTGAGCGCTAATCTCGCTGCGGGGATAACGTCGCTTTACAGCAAGCAGTTTCTCGAGCGTAGCCATACTGAGCGATGTTTTGTCGCTAATGGTCTGCAGCGCGGCAGAGTGATAGGAATAGCTGAGCTGCTCTGCTTGCCCCAAGGGGCCCATAATGCGTTTGTCGTCAAAATAAACCATCCAGGCGCCTTGCCCCTGCTGCTTAGCAGCCACTAAGGCTTTTGCCCCGTGAAATTCGGCTTCATAGGCCGATAGGCCAATCCCAATGCCGCAATGAGCCTGCTCCAATCCCTTAACAATCGCTTTTTGTGTAAACCCCTGCGTAGCCAAAGACAACATGCCTCGCGTCGTAAAAATGACATAACGCCCTGCCGTGGAATGCTTCAAAGAGCCTTGGACATCCTTCGCATAAGCTAACAGCTCCTGTGTTACTTTTAGTTCCCGACGGTAAAGATCATCTGCTGACAGCCACTCCCCCTCGGCATCTGTCACAACGTCGCAAGCAAACATCTGTACAGCAATTTGCGCATCTTTCATTCGTTCCATTTCGGCAAGACGCAGCATTGACTGAAGTACTGTCTCTACAGCTGACCGGGCTGGCAAGACGCGATAAAAGGGAACACCGAGTTGCTCTAAGCCCTTTTTCGTATTAAAAGCGCAGGTCACCGCAAGCTTTGTCTTTCCTTCCCGCCACAGACGGTAATGATAATCGACGCCTTCGGCCTCCGTCATGCCCACGACAAAGGGCCGCACATAAGTCGGCTCCTCATCAATCCCCAATTCCGCGAAAACAAGCTTTAAATCTTCATAGAGAATCGAGTCAAAACTAATTTCTTGCATTGTGATCGACTGCTTATAAAAAATCTCACAAAGCGTCCGATAGAGACTAGCGCCTTTATAGGGAAGATGAAAACAAGGTTTAGTCAAACCACCCCAGCTTTGCGCCGTTAAATAAGGAATTCGTCCGGCAAACAGCCACATATCTACATCCTTATCATGCTCTTGCAGTATTGAGACAATTTCAGAAATCTTGGACCAGCGAAAAGACTGGCAAGAAAACTCTTTGTAATCCTTGGCGACTGCTTCAATGACCGGCAGCGAATCCTCTGCTCCCAATAAACCCAGACGAATATGCAATCAAACCGTCCCTTTCCGCTGTATAGCTTTTCTAAGTTACATTTATCGTAGCCGATTTACCAGATCGATGCAAGAATAAGCCGGAAGAACAAAAAAAGACTGCCTTGCTAAGAGACTTTCAAGCCCTTACCAAAACAGCCTTTATTTACTCTATAAAAATTTATACTTTAAAATGAGCGACAGAACTACGCAGATCTTCTGCCATCTTGGCCAAAGCCTGACTCGATGCCGCAATTTCCTCCATAGAAGCGGATTGCTCTTGTGTAGCAGCTGACACATTCTGAGTCTTCTGAACAGTTGTCTGACTAATTTTATCGATTTGCTGCGCCGCGGCAACAATTTGCTGACTGCCGCTGGAAGTCTGTTGGATTGCAGCGGTAATATCCTGTACCTGAAGTGATACTTTCTCAATGAATCCAACAATACTTTGGAACGATGAACCGGCCGCGGCAACAACTTCACTGCCCCGTTTGACTTCTTCCGTACCGCTGTTCATAGCCACTACGGCTTTTTCGGTATCTGTTTGAATCTCATTGATAATTTGAGCAATCTGCTGCGCCGCTTCGCCAGACTGCTCAGCTAATTTACGTACCTCCTCAGCCACAACGGCAAAGCCGCGACCGGCTTCGCCCGCCCGAGCTGCTTCAATCGCTGCATTCAAAGCAAGTAAATTAGTCTGTCCGGCAATCCCCGAAATCGTATCGCTGATTTTGCCGATTTCTTGGGATCGATCCCCCAGCTTACTCACCACTGCAGCCGATTCGGTTACAGCTGTTTCGATATGAGCCATTTGCGTTGTTGCCGCACCGATAGCGCTCTGTCCACCTTCAGCGGCCTTCGCGGTATCGGCAGCAGTAGCAGACACAGTTGAGGCATGGGTAGAAACTTGTTCTATACTTGACGACATATTGCTAATGGCTCTTGTCGCTTCTTCAATACTCGCGGCCTGGCCTTCCGCCCCTGCCGCTACAGCACTGATCGAAGCAGCTACCTGATTGACTGCTTGGGAAGATTGATCGGCACTTGCCGTTAACTCCTCGGAAGAAGCAGCGACCTGTTCCGCCGAATGAATAATTTGCTTAACTAGTTTCTGCAGTCCGGCAACCATGCCATAAAAATGTGCAACCATTCGTTCCAGCTCATCGCGCTGCGAAAGATCTGCTTCGTTTATATTGCGTGCTTGGCTGGCAACCAAAACAAGATTACCCTGAGCCACTTCGCTAATTGCTGCATTCAGGCGAAGAATCGGTTGCGTAAATCGCTTTACACCATAAATGCAAACAGCGCAGGTAAGCAATAAAATTACAATACTCGTCACTAGGGAAGAAAGCATTAATGGTCTTAATTTAACTGTAACTTCTTTTTCAGGTACATTTAAACCAAGGCTCCATTTTGTCCCCGGAATTGGTGCATAGGCCAGATATTTTTCCTGTCCGCCATAGACATAATCGCCAAGTCCCTTTTCACCTTGCACCATCTTTTCGCTAATTTGTTTTAGTTTTGCCTCAATATCCTGATCAGTTATTGTATTTTGTTTAAGAACTTTATTTTTATCAGAATGAATAATAACAGTACCATCCGTCCTTATGGCGTAAGCATAACCGCTTTGTCCGACTTTAATTTCGCCAAAGCGGGCGATTAAGCTGTCCATGTTTACCGTACCGCCAAAGACGCCGACAATCTGGTTATTTACTCTGATTGGCGCTACAACCGATACGACAATCGATCCGTCAACTTTAGAAATAATCGGGTCAGTAACAACAACCTCGCCTGTAGACATTACTTGTTTGAAATAATCACGATCCGCTATATTCGTCTTATCTCCAGTGGAGTGAACGCCGTTACCAGCGCGATCTACGATCCAAAACCGAGAAAAAATAGGATTGCGCTTGGTTTCTGCCGCTAAATAAGCGATCGTTTCCGGCTGTGGTCCCGCTAACACTAGCGGATTTGTCGACAAAAGCGATACTTCCCGCTTGCGCGAATCAAACCACAGGCCGATTTCCTGGCTATAGCCGTCTACACGGTGAATCAGATCTTCTTTCGCGTCGTCTACTAAAAGGTTTCTAGCCGTATAAAAATTAAGACAACCTAAAACTCCTAGCGATACAAGTAGGGCGAGTACAGCCAAACAAATCACCTTTGCCTGCAGGCTGCTGCGAATCCGTCCTATAAAATCCACTTTTCTTCTCCTCCTAATACCTACATTGAATTTGCGTAAAGAAATTCGAGAGTACTTGAAAAGAAAATAAGGATTTATTACAAAGCGCCAATTTTGCCATAAAAAAAAAGACTTATCAAAGTCTCCTATAGTGCTAGTGCAACCTGGCAGTCATCAGTACTCCTTGCGAAATACCCTTAGACCCATGGCTTTGCGTCCTTATTTTTCAATAAGTTTGCCTATAGAAATTGTATTAGCCCGAGTTCGTTTACACTCTTTATAGCATAACGAAGGAACTATTCATTGTCAAGCATTGGAAAACCGCCGGATTGCTCCGGCGGCTGGTCTGCTCTAAGCAAAAAAGCGCATAATAAACATGGCAATAGCCGCATTAATAATACTTGCCAACATGAGTAGCGGCCAATATTTTTTCGGAACATCGGCTACACCGAGCAATCTTCCCATATACTGCAATTGTGATCCAATCAAGAAAATCGCTGGAAGCAAAATTGTCGCATGCGTTCCATTTAGCGTCCCTTGATTGATTAGATTGACTGCTACCCCCACCGAAGCTGATGAAGAAAGCCAAGCTGTCATAAGTACCGTAGCCGCCTCACCAGGCAAACCGAATAGAGCCATAACCGGACCAAAGAGCTTACCGATAAAGGCCATGATCCCCAAAATACGTAGGATTTCAGCAATCACATAGGCCATTAATACATTTGGCATTAAATTATTAATGGCGATATTCCAGCCCTTGCGGGCGCCGATGACGAATATATCAAGAGGATTATTAGAAATTTTTTGGTTCTGGCTGCTCATCAGTAAAATCCCCCTTATAGACTGTATTCAAGACAAACCGGACAAACACTGCGCCGACAAATTTTAGTAGAAACATTAAAATTAGCGGAATAATAACAGGAACCGTTAAAAAAGCGAACAAGGCTGAACCAATCGAAAAAAGGTTATTAATCAACCCGGCGCCAGAATATTGCCAAGCGCCCATTACAATAAGATCTTTTTCCGTAATCTGACCATTATCATAGAGTTCCTTCGTAAGCGCCGCGCCGGCATCAGTGCTTTGCAAATCCGTAATCATGGCTAGTCCCGTAAGTCCGGGAATTCCTAGCAGCGGTTTTAAAAACGGTGTAAGCAACTTATGGGCCGCTCGAATCGCACCGTAGTGGGAAAAAATTTCCAAACAGCCAAGCGCTAACATAACGGTAGGTACAAGGGACAAAGCAAATAAAAATCCGGCTTTAGCACTCGCCCCGCCGATGCCGATAAAGTTCGCCTTAGCAGGATCTTTCATCGTACCAAACTGGCCGCTTAAGGACGTATAGTCAAAGGCGCTGAGCCATTTAAAACCTTCCACTTTCATAAATAGCCCAGAAAAAAACAAAATTGCCGCAATCAATGCAATATAAGCCCCTATTCCGACTTTCCATTTCTGCGGCGAAGAAGTATTCTTTTCTTCCTCCATCTCATCCACTCCCTTAATAATATTGTGATAGATCCACCTCTATATAGATTGTAGGGGAAACAAAAGTAGCAAATTATTATTATGCAGTTTATATAAATCTTTTTATTATTGCTAAATTATACTAGATTGATTACACTTTAGCAAGGAGGGGATTTTATGGAAAATGTAATTAAACTATATGATTCACTACACACCATGCCTGAACTAGGCTTTCAAGAGTATAAGACAGCGGCCTTTCTAGCTGACAAATTAAAACAAGCGGGTTTCGTTGTTACGGAAGGGGTTAATCATACCACAGGACTCGTTGGTGAATATGACAGCGGCGTGCCTGGTCCCACTCTAGCCTTACGAGCCGACATGGATGCTTTAGGTCATAAAATCAACGGCGTCTTGTGTGCGATCCATAGCTGCGGTCATGATGCCCACTGCGCTATGGTGCTTGCTGCCGCTCAAGAGTTGATTCAAACCAACTCAATCCAACAAGGAAAGTTAAAAATCCTGTTTCAGCCAGCCGAAGAACTCGGTACAGGCGCTCTGGCCATGATCGAAGGCGGCGCCATTGATGATGTTGATATGATTTTAGGACTTCACTTACGGCAAATCGAAGATCTCACAATAAAGCAATCCGTCCCGGCTTTGTATCATGCCGCCTCAGAACGCCTTGAGGCAATATTTCACGGTGTCCCGGCCCATGGCTCACGGCCCCATCTGGGCGTCAATGCCCTTGATGCAGCAGCTGCCGCCATTATGGCTGTCAATGCCATCCACATGAATCCTGTTGAGTCTTACAGCATTAAAGCCACAAGGCTCAACTGCGATTCCGGCGTCACCAATGCGATTCCGTCTGAAGCAACAGTCACTTGGGACGTCCGTTCTGAGCGCAATGGCACAATGCAAGCGTTACTGGAAAAAGCCAAACAAGCCATTCACGCCGCCGCGGCTACAGTGGGGGCAACCGCCAGTGTAACAAACTACAATGGAATACCCGCCGCGGAGTATACAGATGATATGGTTGCACTCTTAGCAGAAGCTATTACTGCCGTTTATGGACCATCCGGACTTCACGAACCACTTAAAACAACGGGCGGCGAAGACTTTCACTTTTACATCAAGAAGAAACCGTCACTAAAAGCAGGCTACTTTGCCCTAGGCTGTGACTTGACGCCAGGGATTCATCATCCTGACATGACCTTTAAGAAAGAGGCCTTGCCGACAGGACAAGCCATTCTTGTTTATGCCGCGAGAAAACTACTACAGAAAAACAAATAAAAAAAGCGAAGAACACCGCTACGTTCGGGCGTCTTCACTTTAAAATTTATAAAGAAGCTGCCAGCTTAATAAGAAGGCAGCTTCTTTCTTATTCTATAATTTTTTCATTGCACTTACTACCTGCTGAAATTGTAGCGCGCCATGAACCAGCATTGAAACGCCCATGCTAAAAGCCGCTTCATCAATGGTAAATCGTGTGTTATGCGCGGGGTAAATACATCCTTTTTCCTCATTTCTTACACCAAGATACATCATACAGCCTGGTACTTTTTCGAGATAATAGGAAAAATCCTCACCGCCCATACTAGGATCTATCGTCGCAACCGTTCCTTCGCCATAGTAAGCATCAGCCAAGACAGATAATGCGTCAACATATTCGGGCGTATTATTTATTGACGGATAACCTTTAGTGTAATCAACAGAAGCGCAACAGTTTTCTGCTTCGCTAAGATGTGTTGCAATGGCGCAAATTCTTTCATAAATCGTTCGCTGCGTTTCTTCCTTATAAGTTCGAACGGTTCCACCGATAGTTACCGTATCAGGAATAATATTATCAGCCGTACCGCCATGAATCTGGGTAACCGACAAAACGGCTTTCTCTAAAGGCGCAATTCTGCGAGCCGTAATTTGCTGCATTGCCGTAACAATCTGTATAGCTGCAGGGAGAGGATCAATACATAAGTTAGGACTTGATGCATGACCGCCCCGCCCCTTGACTGTAATAGTAAAACAATCGGAGTTTGCTGAAGAAGGACCTGCTATAAGACCTAAGTGACCCGCATTAAGAATCGACGAAATATGCTGCCCTAAAATAGCGTCGACCCCGTCGAGAACACCAGCTGTTACCAGTTCAATGGCTCCTCCAGGCGGCTTTTCTTCGGCATGCTGGAAAATACATACAAACTCTCCGCGCAAAGATTTTTGATTTTTGCTGAGAATCGTCAGCGCCCCAAGCAGCATTGCTGTATGGGCGTCGTGACCACAGGCATGCATAATACCGCTATTTTGCGAAGCATAGGATAGACCCGTCATTTCTGGCATAGCTAATGCATCAATATCGGCCCGTAAAGCAATAACTGGGCCAAGCGATGCGCCGACAAGACGCGCTACCAAGCCAGTAGCCGCAGGTCGTGAAATCGCCACATTCCCTAATTTCTCAATCTCATCAATTAAAAACTGCGTTGTTTTCTCTTCCTTAAAGGATAGTTCTGCCTGTTGATGAAAATGCCGCCGCCAGGCAATAACCTGCGGCAATATTTCTTGTACATCTTGCTCAAATAGTGGTTTCATTTGGCGCCTCCATTTTCTGTTGAATCAACTGCTGAAAACGGAGAGCGCCGTGAAGCATAATCGAAAGCCCCGTTGCAAAAGAATTTTCATCAATCTTAAATTTTGTACTGTGCGTTGGATAAATACAGTCGGCAGCTTCGTTGCGAATACCAAAATAGTAGAAACACCCTGGCACCTTTTGTAAATAATAAGAAAAATCTTCGCCCCCCATGCCTGGATCGATCAATTCAGCAGTTCCTGCTCCGTAGAGAGCATCAGCTTCTGCCATAATTGCTTCGGCAAATTCCGGCGTGTTATACATCGAATCGTACCCTTTGTCATAGCGATATTCCAACTCCATCGCCGCGGCAGCCGTATACTGTCGACTAAACTGTCCTATGAGCTGTTCCATAAGCCCCCTTATTTGAGGTGAGTAGGTTCGAACGGTTCCTCTGATAACAGCCGTATCAGGAATCACATTGAAAGCCGAACCGCTATTAAACTGAGTAACACTGAGCACGGCGCTTTCCTTGGCCGGAATATGGCGAGCAACAATATGCTGTAGCGCTGTAACAAGCTGTGCAGCAACTGGAATCGGATCAAGACAAAGCTGTGGCGCAGAACCATGGCCGCCGCGCCCTTGGACAACGATTTCAAAAACATCGCTATTGGCTGTAATAAAGCCAGGACAAGTACCGATATGACCTGCCGGAATTTTAGGCCCGGCATGCTGTCCAATAATAGCATCAACATCATCCAGAATGCCCTTTTCCACGAGTTCCTTAGCTCCTCCCGGAAAAAGTTCTTCCGCCGCCTGAAAAATAAAAACAAACTCCCCGGCAAGATTTGCTCTCTGCTCATGCAAAACATGAATAGCGCCAAGCAAAATTGCCGTATGTGCGTCATGACCGCAGGCGTGCATAACGCCGTTGCGTTTCGAAGCAAACAGCACATCGCTCTGTTCGGTCATTGGCAAGGCATCAATATCAGCTCTTAACGCAATAACTGGCCCAGGTTTTACGCCTTTCAATCTCGCGATAACACCAGTTCGAGCCACTTGTTTATAAGTAAGATCAGGCAAATCCTTGATCTGTTCAATAATAT
>URQW01000047.1 GCA_900550105.1 uncultured Pelosinus sp. | reverse complement strand
GAAAATCCTTGGCCGCAATTTCCTCGCGTTCACAAAATTGATTATGGTCAGGAAGAGGCGGCAGCACGGTTTGGCGCTGATCCTCGTAACTATTGTGTTACAACGAAGAAATTTGTCGGCGACAAAGCCGGGCGCGTAAAGGAAGTTCATACCGTGAAAGTGGAATGGCGAAAAAATGAGCAAGGGCAGTTTGGCTTTAGCGAGATTCCCGGCACCGAAAAAATCTGGCCAGCTCAGCTTGTCTTACTTGCCATGGGCTTTACCGGACCAGAGCAGGGGCTGCTCGAACAATTAAAAGTCAAACGGGATCAACGCTCTCTAGTAAAAGCGGAATTTGGTTCCTTTGCTACGAGTGTATCTGGTGTCTTTGCCGCTGGCGATATGCGGCGCGGTCAGAGCCTTGTGGTTTGGGCCATTCAAGAGGGACGCAGCGCCGCTCGCGAATGTGACCGTTATTTGATGGGGAAAACCCAGCTCAGCTAACGTTTGCAGAATTTAAATGGAAACTTTATAAGTAGAAAAATTTAAATAAAAAGGTTGGCAAACTAGGTTTTTTCTTCCTGGTTTAAGCCAACCTTTTTGGTTTAAGAGAATTTAGTTTATGCTGTTAGGTATAAGCAGCGCTGAATTACTGCAGCTTATTGATCCATTCTTGCGTCGAAAGCACTTGGGAAAAGCGCATAGCCTGGGTTACCAGGATGGCCCGGTGAAGTTCTTCCGCCGTAACCTGCCCCGCTGTATTTTTGATAGCTAAAGTGCCTGTTGCATCTGAGAGAAATTCTACGGAAAAACCAAGATGCAACGCCTGTCTGGCTGTTGTATCACAGCACATTTGCGTCATATAGCCGGAGATGGTAACTGTGTCGATATTTTGTTGGCGCAAAAAAGCTTCTAGATCGGTGCCTGTAAAACTACCAGGCAGAGTTTTATCAAAAATCCGCGTGTGTTTTCGCTCTAAAACAGCTGAATGAATTTCCCAATTGAAGCTGTTTTTTACAAAAGCCGTGGCATCCGCTTGGGGAGATCCGTGGCGAATCAAAATGACAGGAATATTCTTTTCATTGGCTGTATCAATTGCTTTCAGGATCTGGTCAAAACTGTTTTCGGGATAACTTACAGGCAGCGCTCCGGTAAAATACTCATTTTGTACATCAATTACGAGCAAGGCTCTATTCATGACACTCATCCTTTCTGTTTATCAAAATGGGATTGTTTTATTGGGAGGAATCTTTGTTATAATTATAGCGATAAGCAAAGTTGAGCCGCACAATAAAATAGTTTATTTTACTTTCGACAAGAAAGGAATCAAAACAAAATGCTTGATCATACGGATTTGCAAATCCTAAACTTATTAAAAGAAAACAGTCGGATGCAATATCGTGATATTGGCGACTTGGTTCATCTTACGGGCCAAGCCGTTTCTAACCGTGTTGCTAGAATGGAAAAACTGGGAGTGATTAAAGGTTATTCCATTTTACTTGACGAGAAACTTTTAGGGAAATCGCTCTTAGCCTATATTACTGTCTTTATGAAAACAACGGAGCATGGTCTCTTTCAAAGCTTTTTACAAGAGCAGGAATTTGTCACCGAAGCCTGCCGCATTAGTGGCGAAGGTTGCTATATGCTACGGGTTGAGACGCAATCGGCGGAAGAGCTGGATCGCCTTTTAGATTCTTTGCTGCCTTATGGGAATTATCGTATTAATCTTTCCATTAAGAAGATCAAATAACAAGATACCCAAGATCAAATAAAAAAACTGGGCGCAAAACAGCCCAGTTTTTTTGCGAAATTTTATTTTGTTTTTACCAAGGTCGCAGGGCCGAAGACATATGGCCGCACCATTCAGCTGTTTCTGAAATCACCGCTTCTAACAGGAACGTGTAGAGGCTGTGAGCAATAGCATCGAGGCATGCTCTTTCCGTTAAGGGGCCAAGGCGGCCATAAGCATCCCAGTCAGGCTCTGCAAAGCTTCCTTCTAGAGTAGTCGCAATCGTTACGGTAAGGGCCGGACAGATGACATGGTGTAAATCGTATGACGCTTGAAGCTCTGGAGGGCACTGCCAGTGACCTATAAACAGAATGACTTTGGGGAGCAGTTCTTGTAAGCGGGAGATCGCCGTAGTTTCTTTCGTCCATTCTGGCGAAGCCGGCAGCAGCAGCAGATCGGGTCTTGTTTCAAGCTGCTCTGGTTGCGGACAGAAAATGAATCCGTTATCAGTAAATGACGCAAGTACATTAGGCGCGATTTCAGTGAGTGACACTACTTGGAATTGATGCATTTTTCCCACTCCATTTCTGCCGAATTTTTCTTAAGCGAGTAAATCCGGAAATAAGGAAGTCGTTACAAGCGCTAAAGTCAATCCAATCATAATGACGGTAGTTAGCCAGGCAATGCCGTTATACCAGCGGGAATTTACATGGTCGCCCATGAGATCACGGTTATTAATTAAGCGAAGCATGAAAAAGAGAACGAAGGGGAGCAGCATGCCGTTAATCACCTGAGACCAGAGCATGATTTGAATAAGCGGCGCATTTGGCAATAGAATGATTGCAGCGCCGATGACAATAAGAAAAGTATAAAGCCAGTAAAAGACAGGCGCTTCTTTCCAACTTTTATCGATCCCAGCCTCTAGGCCAAAGGCTTCGCAGATGTAATAGGCTGTGGCTAGGGGTAAGATCGAAGCAGAAAAAATAGAAGCATTTAAGAGGCCGAAGGCGAAGAGGGCTGAGGCCCATTTTCCAGCTAGTGGTTCTAGGGCAACGGCAGCATCTTGCGCTGTTTCAATCGAAATATGATTCGTAAACATGGTGGCGGCGCAGGCAACGACGATAAACAAAGCGATAAAATCAGTCATAAAGCAGCCCACAATAACATCAAGACGTGAGTAGCGGTATTCCTCAGCTGTAATCCCTTTTTCTACGACAGCTGATTGAATGTAGAATTGCATCCAAGGGGCAATGGTTGTGCCGATAAGGCCGATAATCATGGCTAAATATTCATTTTCAAATTCAAAATGCGGCGTTATGAGTTCGTGACCCACAATACCCCAGTCAGGACCGGCCATAAACCCAGAAGCTACATAAGTCAAATAGAGCGCCGAAGCTACCAAGAAAATTCGTTCTACTACTTTGTAGGAGCCGCGAACAACGGTCCACCAAATGAGAAAAGCACTAATCGGAACTGCAATATATTTACTAATACCGAAAATTTCTGTACTTGCTGCGATACCGGCAAATTCGGAGACTGTATTGCCAAGATCGGCTAGGAGCAGTCCCAGCATGACAAACAAGGTGATTTTTACGCCGTAGTTTTCTCTGATTAAATCGGCGAGTCCTTTGCGGGTTACAGCTCCCATGCGCGCGCTCATTTCTTGAACGACAACGAGAGCGATTGTCATAGGGATGAAAATCCATAATAGTTTATAGCCAAAAGCGGCGCCAGCTACGGAATAAGTCGTAATACCGCCAGCATCATTATCTACATTGGCTGTAATAATACCTGGACCGACTACGGCAAGGAAGAGAAAAAGGCTGCGAAACACTTTATTATTTTTTATCAAATTCATTTCATCCACTCCTTGCGCGAGGCCAACATAAAGTTTGAAAAGGTGCGCAAATTACTGCGATCGGGAATAAACGTATAGAGGAGGTCATCGACGGTAATGATGCCGACAAGCTGTTGTTCTTTATTGATTACAGGCACGGAAACAACGCCGTATTTCATTACGATATCAAGGGCTTTGCGTGGATTATCGAGATCCATTACGGAACGAACCTTTACGTGCATGACATCACCTAATTTATCGTTGGGGGCGGCGATGATTAATTCTCTAAGCGATAAGACGCCAAGCAGATGCTGACTCTTATCAACCATATAGAGATAGGTAATCGTTTCTGCTTCGCGACCGATTTCGCGCAGTTGGCAAATTGCCTCTGAGGCTGTTAGTTCAGGCGAGAATGCTGGGAATTCTGTAGTCATCAAGGAACCGGCCGCTTCATCTGGATATTCCATTAGATCCCTTACATCTTCGGCATCTTCTGGTTCCATAAGCTTTAAAATTTCATCGGATTTTTCTGCAGGAAGTTCTCCTAAAATATCGGCTGCTTCATCAGCAGGCATTTCTTCTAGAATATCGGAAGCGCGGTGGACATCAAGGCTTTCGATAATGTCTACCTGCGTAGCCAGATCGACCTCAGTGAGGACATCGGCGGCCTGCTCACTGCCTAATTTACGGACAAAATCAAGCTGTTCATGATGATCCAGATCTTCAATAATTTCGGCAATATCGGCAGGATGAATCGTAGCAAGTTCTTCAAAGGACTCACGCAGATGCAAATTGGCCAATCTGTTTTCAAGCGGCGTGATATGCTGCCAGCTTACGAAATGATTTGGCCGGTTTTTTAATAAAAATTCTAGGCCAAGGCGACGGAATAAGCCGCGTAGGCCAATATCAATCGAAATAAGAACAAATTCTTTGTGATCGTCATGACGAACCCAGGACAGCTGAATATCGTTGACGCGTACAAGTTTAGCGCCGCTTAAATCAATAATTTGCTTATCTAAGAGCCATTTGCCAACGAAAATCTCTTGGTCGAGAATTGGACGGGTAATCATTTCTTCGGCTGTTACGTTTAACACAAACCCTTGGTCATCCCATTTGTCAATCTGAGAGACTTCCAAATGTTTTTGTAAGCCCTTGGTAAATTTTACACACGTGACAATCGGGGCAGCCCCATTCCAACTTACTACGAGATCAAGCACTTTTCCTATCTGTTTCTTGTTTACATCATAAATGGTTGTGCCGATAATTTGGCTGAAAAAAGCGTCGCGCAGAAGCGTTACTTGTGCCATGGCCATCCTCCTTTTGTCCTAGCGTCCCTTAGTATTGTACACATAAATTGCCTATAGGGCAAAGATTATCTTACTGTATACTATTATATTAAAGGACCTGCGCCATAAAAGCCACGAAAAATATTTTAACACTCTCTGCGATCTTTTTTAATAGATTATCCTAAGAGTAAGAAGGAGGAGAGAAAATGCAGTGTTTTTCAGCTTTGCTGCTGGCTATTTCATCAAATCTTGATAATTTAGGAGTAGGAATCGCCTATGGAATTCGGGGAGTAAAGCTTTTGTGGCCATCCAATTTATTGATTGCCTGTCTGACTAGCGTAGGAACTTTTCTTTCCATGTCATTAGGCAGTTTGATATCGCAAGCTCTGCCGCTGATTATGGCAAAATATATTGGCGCTGTGCTGATGATTGTAGCGGGAGGCTGGGTCTTCTGGCTGGATCGATGCCAAAGCCGTTCAGGCTTGTTTCGGTTTTCTCGGCTATCGCTATTTTTAAAGGAACCCTTTCGCGCTGACATCGATCATTCTAAATCGATTAATTTAAAAGAGGCCACGCTACTCGGCCTGGCCTTAATGCTTAATAATATTTCCAGCGGTATTGGCGCCGGTATGATGGCAATGCCGTTGTTGCTTACGACAGGTCTTGTTTTTTGCTTCAGCCTATGTATGATGACAGGTGGCGTTGCTTTAGGAAAACATTTTGCATCGACGCGACTTGGCGACAAGGCCGGAGTATTAGGAGCTTTACTGCTCGTGTTTATTGGTTGCTATGAACTGTTTTTGAGTTGACAATATTATAAAAAATTAATAAATAATTACAATAAAAAAATCCCTGATTTGTCATGGACAAAATCAGGGAACTTTTTATTGAATTAGTACTGTCTGCTGTTTTGGTTGAAGCAATCGCGACAGAAAACAGGACGATCATTGCTAGGTTTGAAAGGAACTTGCGTTTCAACACCACAAGCTGCGCAAGTTGCAGGGTGCATTTCACGACGCTGTGAGTTGTTGTTGTTGCGAGGGTTTTGTTGTTTACGTGCAGAACGGCAGCTAGGGCAGCGGCCTGGTTCGTTCGTAAATCCTTTTTCTGCAAAGAAATCTTGTTCTGAAGCCGTGAAAACGAAATCAGCACCGCAATCGCGGCAAGTTAAAGTTTTGTCTTGAGCCATATTAAATAGCCTCCTCAAATCGATTACCCAAATAATTAATTTAGAATACTCATTGGGCTTCTCACTTATTGAGAAGGGACTAATGAAAACTCTTCGTTGTCTATAGTGGGTAATTATATTGTAAATGTATTTCGAGAAATAGTCAAGAAATACATTTTGACTATTTCTCATTTGATTTATTTTTGTTTCGGTGAGAGGATCATGAGTAAGTCGCCTGTCTGGATAGACGCGCCATTTCCTGTAACAATTTCTTTTACAAAGCCATCACAAGGAGCCTGAATCGTCGTTTCCATCTTCATAGCTTCTGTAACCATAATCGGTTGATCTTTTTTGACGCGCGTTCCTACTTCGACAAGCGATTTGACAACAGAACCGGACATAGTAGCGGCAATGTGATTCGGATTGTCGCGGTCAGCTTTACGGTTGGTAATAGCTGAGGCCACAATACTGCGGTCTTGCAAAATAACTTGACGTGTCGAACCATTGAGTTCGAAATTGACAGCGCGTGTTCCGTCAGGTCGCGGCGCTCCAATTGACAAGAGCCGGATTACTAGGGTTTTACCTTGCTCAATTTCAACGCGGATTTCTTCGCGTGGCGTCATGCCGTAGAAGAAGGTTGGCGTATTGAGTAAAGAGATATCGCTATATTTTTTTACAGCTTCCTGATAGTCGAGGAATACTTTGGGATATAAGGCATAAGAAATGAGATCTTCGCAAGTAATGGGACGATGCAAGGAATTGTGAAGCATGTCTTTCAAATTGTCGAAATTAACCGGTCCAAGCAGTTCGCCGGGGCGTTCTGTTAAAGGTTTGCGGCCTCGGAGAATAATACGCTGCAGTTCTTTCGGGAAGCCTTGGTAAGGTTGACCAATCTGACCTTCAAAAAATTCAACGACAGAATCAGGGAAGTCGAGGCTTTCACCTTGTTCATAAATATCGTCTTCCGTTAATTCATTTTGCACCATATACAAGGCCATGTCGCCGACCACTTTGGAAGAAGGTGTTACTTTAATGATATCACCGAACATTAGATTTACCTGACGGTACATGGTTTTTACTTCTTCCCACCGTTCGGCCAAGCCTACAGCTTGAGCTTGCTGACGAAGATTGCTGTATTGGCCGCCAGGCATTTCGTGTTCGTAAATTTCGGCATTAGGAAACTTCATGGCAGCTTCAAAGTTACGATAATAGTGCCGCACATCTTCCCAATAGTGTGATAAGTCATTGAGACCGGTAATATTGACATCAGGCTGACGACTATGACCGGAAAGCGCATAATAGAGGCTATTGGCGCTTGGCTGGGAAGTCATGCCTGACATGGCGGCAAGTGACGTGTCAACAATATCAACGCCAGCGTCAATGGCGCGTGCTAGCGTATAAATACCATTACCGCTCGTATCATGAGTATGTAAGTGGATTGGAATATCGACAGCTTCTTTTAGGGCGGAAACAAGGACGTAGGCCGCTTCCGGTTTTAAGAGGCCAGCCATATCTTTGATACCTAAGATGTGAGCGCCAGCCTTTTCCAGCTCCTTAGCCATGGTCACATAGTACTCAAGATTGTATTTCGGACGTGCTGGATCAAGAATATCACCAGTGTAGCAGAGGGCGGCTTCCGCCACTTTACCTGATTCACCTACGGCATCAATAGCTACTTGCATTCCTTTGAGCCAGTTGAGACTGTCAAAGATTCGGAAAACATCCATACCAGCATCGGCGGATTTTTTTACGAAACGCCGTACTACATTATCAGGATAATTCTTGTAACCTACCGCATTAGATGCTCTGAGCAGCATCTGGAAGAGAATGTTAGGACATTTTTGCCGTAGCAACTGAAGTCTTTCCCAGGGATCTTCTTTTAAAAAGCGAAGCGCTACATCAAAGGTGGCGCCGCCCCACATTTCGAGAGAAAAGAAGTTTTGCATAACCTGTGAGGTTGGTTCCATGATTTTAGCCATATCATAGGTGCGGACACGGGTAGCTAAGAGCGATTGGTGACCGTCACGCATGGTTGTATCTGTCAACAGAACGCGAGGCTGTTCTTTGATCCAGCGGCTAAGTCCCGCCGGACCTTCTTTATCGAGAATTTGTTTAGTACCGCTTAGATTTTTTTCGTATTGTACGGATGGATAGCGTGGCGTTAAGAAAGCGGGTTTTTCGCGATTGGCCATACCAGGATAGCCATTTACCGTAATATCACCGATGTAAGTCAAAATTTTAGTACCGCGATCCTGCGGTGTAGGGAAGACAAAAAGTTCCGGTGATGTATCAATAAAAGAAGTATCGTAAGTGCCATGAAGAAATTTTTCGTGGTTTACTACATTATATAAGAATGCGATATTTGTTTTTATACCGCGAATTCTAAATTCGCCAAGCCCGCGCAGCATTTTGGAAATTGCACTACGATGGGTAAGACCCCAAGTGGATAATTTGACAAGCAAGGAATCATAATAGGGGGTAATGACGGCGCCTTGAAAAGCATTAGCTGCATCGAGACGAATGCCAAAACCGCCGCCGCTGCGGTATGCTGTTAGTTTTCCTGTATCAGGCATGAAGTTGTTAGCAGGATCTTCGGTTGTAATACGACACTGGATGGCATGGCCATGACAGCGGATTTCTTCTTGCTGGGGAATGCCAGTGATTTCATCATGGAGTGTATGACCGTCAGCAATAAGCAGTTGGGATTGAACAATGTCAATGCCAGTTACTTGCTCGGTAATAGTATGTTCTACTTGAACCCGAGGGTTTACTTCAATGAAGTAAAACTTATGGTCGGGTGTTACGAGAAATTCTACGGTACCGGCGCTAACGTAGCCGACATTTTTCATGAGTTTGACAGCCGCGTTGCAAATTTCATGACGGAGTTCATTCGGTAAAGATAAAGCAGGGGCAATTTCAACGACTTTTTGATGACGGCGCTGTACGGAACAGTCTCGTTCAAAGAGGTGAACAAGATTGCCGGCATGGTCGCCAAGGACTTGTACTTCAATATGTTTTGGCTTTTCTAACAGTTTTTCTACGTAAACTTCATCGCTGCCGAACGAAGTTAGCGCTTCTGATTTAGCGCGATTATAAGATTCTTCAAGGGAAGCAGCGCTACGAACAAGACGCATACCGCGCCCGCCGCCGCCGAGATTGGCTTTAATAATAATAGGATAGCCGTATTTTGCGGCAAAATCTTTTACTTCTTCTAAACTACTTACAGGTCCGTCGCTGCCAGGGATGACGGGAAGACCAGCGGCAATTGCCTGTTTACGGGCATTAATTTTATCGCCGAACATAATAAGATGCTCTTCTTCCGGTCCGATGAAAATAAAACCTTCTTCTTTACAACGGCGGGCTAAGTTACTGTTTTCAGATAAAAAGCCATAGCCGGGATGAATGGCGTCAACGCCATGTTCTTTAGCAATTTTCAAAATTCCTTCTAAATCAAGATAGGCTTCTGTTGGTTTTTTATTGGCGCCTACCTGATAAGCTTCATCGGCTTTATAACGATGCAGCGATAAAATATCTTCTTTGGCGTAAATGGCAACAGTTCGAATGCCCAATTCATTGCAGGCGCGGAAAACACGGATGGCAATTTCACCGCGATTGGCAACAAGTACGGTTTTAATTTTTTTCATGAAAATTCCCCCCAAAAAAATTTCCCTGTTAGCAGTTGTCGCTAAGATGAGCGCAATTGTAAAGTAAACAGTATTTTTCATAAAATAAGAATAGTTTTAAAGCTAACTGTAACATTACCATAGTTTTTAAGGGAATACAAGGCGGCTAAAGTAAATATACTGCATCCTTGTACAATGTACAAAGATTAGTGTATACAAAATACAGTATAACTACTGAACTCGCTGCTTTCATTGACTTTATGGCGGCAAATCGCTACAATTACAGGTAACTAGAAGGAAAGCGGGCGATTAATATGGCTAAAATTATAAAGAATCGTAGCGATAGAGAAATGTTTGCCAATTGGCAAGAAGAAGCAACTTTTGAAAATATGCTCGACGGACGCCAGGAAACAACGGTTGCAAAGAAAACCGCTAAAGTGGAAGATAAAGGCTGGCAAAGTTTTTTTACGGACGAATTTAAAGAATCAGTGGGAAAAGCTTTATTAGAATTGAAAGTAACGCTTTATAAACAAGGCGTTGTAGACTTTAAGCTCCAGACGGCAGTGAAGGACAATCAGATTATCTTAACGGCTGTGCCGAAAAAGAAACGCTAACAATATTTATTATTAGGTAATGATCTGGTATAATGATCACAGATATGGTAGGGATTAAAAATAGTTTCACCAAATGAACACAATTAAATTAAGGAAAGAAGTGAGACGATGATCGGTGTTAGTACTTTACTCTGTGATACGCAAAATTACGGCGATACTCTGCGCTATGCCAAAAGCTCTCATGGCCAGCGTCATGGTGCAGCTGCTGGCATGGGGCCAGTAATTGCCTGGAATATTACTCGTACCTGCAATTTGAAATGTCGTCACTGTTATTCCGATTCAGCGGCAAAACAGTATGAAGGGGAGCTGAGTACAGCTGAGGCCTTAAAATTTATCGATGACTGTGCGGCTTTTAAGGTTCCTGTACTGTTATTATCAGGTGGCGAGCCTCTCATTCGTCCTGATGTCTTTACTTTAGTAGAACGGGCGACAAGTCATAATATTCGAGTCACCTTCTCAACGAATGGAACATTGATTGACGCTGCTATGGCGCAAAAAATCAAAAGCCTTGGCGTAGGCTATGTGGGAATTAGCCTTGATGGTTTAGGCGAGGCTAATGATAGTTTTCGCGGCAAAGACGGCGCTTTTACAGCAGCACTGACTGGAATTCGCCACTGTATGACTGCTGGTCAAAAAGTAGGGTTACGATTTACAATTAATCGCTATAATTACCAGGACCTAGAAAATATTTTTAAACTCATTGAAACGGAGCAGATTCCTCGTGTTTGTTTCTATCATTTAGTCTATTCGGGGCGAGGCTCCAGTATGATGCAGCACGATATTACGAAAGAAGAAGCGCGTGCAGCTATGGATTTGATCATGGCGAAAACGATAGAATTGGGAGACCGCTGCGAAATTCTCACAGTGGACAATCACGCTGATATTGTATATTTATACTTAAAACTCCAAAACAGTGATCCAGTAAGAGCGGCAAAAGTATGGGAACTTATGCAGCGAAACGGTGGCAATCGTTCCGGGATCGCTTTTGCCAATGTCGATCCCCTAGGCAATGTTCATTCGGATCAGTTTACGCAAAATCACACTTTTGGCAATGTGCGTGACCGTGCTTTTGGCGATATTTGGACCGATGTATCGCAACCAATTTTAGCGGGTCTGAAAGATCGAAAACCACTTTTGAAAGGACGTTGCGGTCAGTGTAAGTGGCTTTCTGTGTGTAACGGCAATTTTCGGGCGAGAGCGGAAGCTGTGACTGGCGACTTCTGGGAGTCCGATCCGGCTTGCTATTTGACGGATGAGGAAATCGGAATTTTATGATAGGAAGGACCGCGCTGATTTTAGCGCGGTCTTTTCATATAGAGAGGAGAGCTATCGATGGATGCCCATAAAGAACATCATTTTACGGCTTCCGATACGATTCGAGATATTGTAATTGGCATGTCTGACGGCTTGACTGTTCCCTTTGCCTTGGCAGCTGGTTTATCAGGCGCTATTGATTCTAATGGAATCGTGGTAACGGCTGGTCTTGCTGAAATTGCCGCAGGTGCTATATCTATGGGGCTTGGCGGTTTCTTAGCAGCACGTAGCGAGGCGGAGCACTATGAAAAAGAACGATTGCGCGAAGAAATGGAAACGAAATATCGTTTGGCTGATGAGGAGCAAGAAATTATTGATATTTTCGCTTCTTACGGCATAGCTCCGGCTGAATGTGCCAGTGTTGTAACCGCTTTAAAACGAGATCCGCAAGCGATGGTTGATTTTATGATGAAATTTGAGCTGGGTCTGGAAGAGCCGGATCGCAAGCGCGCTTTTTATAGCGCTGTAACGATTGCCGGTGCTTATGCAGCCGGCGGGATTGTGCCGCTTTTGCCCTATATGTTGGTAGACGGTACTTCTCATGCGTTAGGGTTTTCTGTATTCGTTACTTTAGCTGCACTCTTTTTATTCGGTTATGGCAAAGGTTATTTTATTGGGGAACAACCGTGGCGTAGCGCGCTGCAGACGACTTTAATCGGCGGTGCTGCTGCTAGTGCTGCTTTTTTCCTAGCCCGATTATTTTCTTGAACCGTCCTAGTACGGTCCCCAATTACAATTCGTGTATTTTAATGCGTAAAATTGAATAAAAATAAATAAAAATAAAAGTGTTGACAAACAAATGATATCACGTTAAACTAAACACAATTACAAAACAACGCAAAACTGTGATCAGGACGAGTAAGTATGTAAACAAAAGTGCAGCGAGTTGGTGACCGGGAGACCGGAGGTGCGATGACCAACCTTACGAGCATACTGAATGGACCTGTGAGTGCTCTCCGAACGTTTTAGGCAAGTAGGCAGAGACGGACGCCGCCGTTATCAGGCTAGAGTATCGGATGAGGAATCCCGTACTTGAAAAGAGGGAAAGCTTTTTCAGGCTTTCTAAATTAGGGTGGTACAGCGAACCATTTCGCCCCTTTAGCGGGTGAAGTGGTTTTTTTATATTTAAAAAGCAGAAAAACTGTGATCAGGATGAGTAAATATGTAAACGAAAGCGCAGCGAGTTGGTGACCGGGAGACCGGAGGTGCGATGACCAACCTTACGAGCATATTGAATGGACCTGTGAGTGCTCTCCGAACGTTTTAGGCAAGTAGGCAGAGACGGATGCCGCCGTTATCAGGCTAGAGTATCGGACGAGGAATCCCGTACTCGAAAGAGGGAAAACCTTCGCAGGTTTTCTGAATTAGGGTGGTACAGCGAACCATTTCGCCCCTTTAGCGGGTGAAGTGGTTTTTTTATTTGGGAAAAGGAGAGGATAGCAATGCTAAAAAAATTCTTACTGCAAGTTGTTTCTGGACGGAACTTATCAAAAGCAGAGGCTGATGAAGCCATGACTGTGATTATGTCAGGACAGGCCACTGAGGCTCAAATTGGCGCATTTTTAACAGCGCTGCGGCTAAAAGAAGAGACAAGTGAAGAAATAGCTGGATTTGCCGCCGGGATGCGTCGACAGGCTGAAGGGATTCAATGTACCTTACCGGATATGATTGATACCTGCGGTACTGGCGGTGACGGCACAGGAACTTTTAATGTTTCTACAACCGCGGCTTTTGTGCTAGCTGGCGGCGGCGTACCTGTTGCAAAGCATGGAAATCGCGGTATTTCGAGCTCCTGCGGCAGCGCAGATGTGCTTACGGAATTAGGCATTGCTGTAGATATGGCGCCAAAGCGGACCGAAGAAGCGATTCATTCGCTCCAGATTGGGTTCCTTTATGCTCCCGTTTTTCATAAAGCAATGAAATATGCGGCTGGTCCCCGGCGAGAGCTCGGTTTTCGAACGGTTTTCAATTTGCTCGGACCCTTAACGAATCCAGCTAAAGTAGAGCGTCAAATGATTGGTGTTTACGATAAAAAACTGACAGAGAAAGTGG
Organism: uncultured Pelosinus sp.; assembly: GCA_900550105.1. GTDB lineage: Bacteria > Bacillota > Negativicutes > UMGS1260 > UMGS1260 > UMGS1260. The sequence continues at coordinate 8,233 of URQW01000047.1, read as the reverse complement.
CGCAAGCTCTGCTAGATTTAGGGACGAAGCAGGCTATGGTTGTGCATAGTTTTGATGGTATGGATGAAATATCGACGTCGGCTCCTACCTGTATTGCTGAAGTGAAGGCAGGGCAAGTTATCTCCTACACATTGCATCCCGAGGAGTACGGTTTTTATGGTCAAGGTCTTGAAAGTTATAAAGGCGGCACTGCGAAAGACAATGCCCAGATTGTACGACGCGTTTTACAAGGCGAAGCAGGACCTCACCGAGATATCGTTCTCTTAAATAGTGCCGCTGGCTTTGTCGTAGCTGGCAAGGCTGAAACAGTTAAAGAAGGCTTGGTCTTGGCGGCTTACAGCATTGATAGCGGCGCCGCTTTCACCAAGCTCGAGGAATTAGCCGCTTTTAGCCGGAGCGCGAAAGCGGCGGCAAGGGCGGTTGGGCAATGATTATTAAGATTTGCGGCATTCAAACAAGCAAAGCTGCTAAGGCGGCGGAAGCCTATGGCGCCGACTGGATTGGGTTTGTTTTTGCTAAGAGCCGTCGTCAGGTTTCGTTAGAACAGGCCGCTTTGATTAGTCAAGAGCTTCACACTGTGAAGAAAGTCGGCGTTTTTGTGAATGCGCCTCTTAACGTAGTAGACGCAGCCATTCGCTCTTGTTCTTTAGATTTCGTCCAGCTCCATGGTGACGAACCGGAAGAATATTGCCGCCAAGTTTCTGTGCCTGTGATTCGAGTCGTGGCAGTTGGGGCTCAGGAGAAAGCGGCTTTGCCGCAAAACGCTGATTATCTGCTGTTTGATACGGCGAAGGCAGGAGAGCGCGGTGGAACTGGTGAGGTCTTTGATTGGAATAGTCATTATTCACTTAGACAAACCGCTTCGGTTCCCGTGCTTGTGGCAGGCGGTCTTAACGAACAGAATGTGGGTAAGGCAATTGCAAATTTTCGGCCTGATGGAGTGGATGTATCAGGCGGTGTAGAGACAGATGGCAGTAAGGATATTAGTAAAATTCACCGTTTTATTACAGCCGTCAGAAAGGTGGAAAGAATTTATGCTAAATAAGATTGTTGCCTTAAAGCGGCAAGAGGTTGAAGAGACGAAAGCAAAAATGCCTATAGAAAATTATCAAAAAGTCCTTACAACAGGTGACCATGCTTTTGCTAAAGCTCTGGTAAACATGCCCTGGGCGCTTATTGCCGAATGTAAGCTGGCTTCGCCGGCGAAAGGAAGGTTGTGTAAGGATTATTCGGTGCCAGAGTTAGCAAAAATCTATGAAGCAAATGGCGCCTGTGCTTTGTCAGTTCATACTGATCAACATTTTCTTGGTAAGCTTTCTGATCTTGCTGCAGTGAAACAGGTGAGTTCACTACCAATTTTACGCAAAGAATTTATTATTGACGCCTACCAAATTTATGAAGCTAGAGCGCACGGCGCTGACTGCGTTTTGCTCATTGCGGCGATCCTGACAGATAAGGAACTGCAAAATTTTCTCGCAATTGCTAAGGAACTAGCCATGGATGCATTAGTGGAAGTCCATAGCCGAGAAGAGTTAGAACGGATCAATGTTCTGCCGGTTCAGCTTGTTGGTCTTAATAACCGTAATTTAAAGACCTTTGAAACAACGCTTGAAACATCAGTAAAACTTCTGCCCCATTGTCGGGAAGGACGCATTGTGATTAGCGAGAGCGGCGTAGGGAGCAGAGAAGATGCTTTGTTATTACAGCACGCTGGCGTCAAGGGGATTCTGGTTGGCGAAGGACTTGTTACGGCAGAATCTATTGCTGAGCAGACGCGGCAGTTCGCTTTATTAAAATAAACCTTTTTCAGCTGGAGTTTGAACTCAAACTGAATGGATACTAGGAGGAAGAAAAATGCCAAATAAACAGGGACGCTTTGGCCGCTTTGGCGGACGGTTTGTACCGGAAACAGTAATGCCAGCCTTAATCGAGTTAGAAAAAAAATATGAAACGCTGAAAGAGGAACCTGAGTTTCAGGCCGAACTGGCTTTTTACTTAGATGAATATGCTGGTAGGCCTACACGCCTTTATTACGCTGAAAAACTAACCAAGCATTATGGTCGCGCTCATATTTACTTAAAGCGAGAAGATCTTTTGCATACAGGCGCTCATAAAATTAATAATGCCATCGGGCAAGCTCTCTTAGCGAGAAGAATGGGAAAGAAACGAATTGTTGCTGAAACTGGCGCTGGTCAACACGGCGTAGCCTGTGCAACTGTTGCGGCTCTCTTTGGGATGGAATGTGTTGTGTTTATGGGAGCCGAAGATATGGAGCGGCAGGCATTAAATGTGTTTCGTATGCGTCTTCTAGGCAGTCGTGTTGAAGCGGTGACAAGCGGCAGTGGTACGCTGAAAGACGCTACCAGTGAAGCCATTCGCTACTGGGTTACCAATGTAGAGGATACGCACTATATTATTGGCTCGGTTGTAGGGCCCCATCCATATCCGATGATTGTGAGAGATTTTCAATCAGCCATTGGCGAGGAAGTGAAAGCAGAACAAGAGAAGCTGAAGGCGCCGCTGAAATATTTGGTAGCTTGCGTCGGCGGCGGCAGTAATGCTATGGGGCTGTTCTATCCTTATCATCAGGATAAAGCAGTTATCAAAATTGGCGTGGAAGCTGCTGGCAAAGGCTTGCATACAGGCGAACATGCCGCTTCCTTGACCCAGGGGCGTCCCGGCGTCCTTCATGGTGCTTACAGTTATTTGCTGCAAGATGAAGACGGCCAAGTGATACCGGCCTATTCGGTTTCAGCTGGACTTGATTATCCTGGCGTCGGACCGGAACACTCCTTTTTTCGCGATAGTAACATTGCCTCTTATCGCGCCGTGACAGATGAAGCCGCATTGGCAGCATTTCAGCGAATTGCCAAATTAGAAGGAATTATTCCAGCCTTGGAAAGCTCGCATGCATTGGCTTATTTAGAAGAACTCATGCCACAGACAAACAGCGATGAATCCGTAGTCCTGTGCCTTTCCGGGCGGGGCGATAAAGATGTTCAACATGTAGCTGGCTTATTGAAGGGGGTATTACCATGTCACGAATAGAGAAGCGTTTTTCTGCACTAAAAGAACAGGGACGTAAAGGACTTATTATTTATGTCAATAGCGGCTATCCCGATTATGAAATTACCTATGAAGCTGTCTTAGCTATGGCGGCAGCTGGCGCCGATGTAATAGAGTTGGGGCTTCCTTTTTCCGACCCTATGGCGGATGGGCCAGTGATTCAAAAAGCGGCTACCGAAGCGCTGGCGAAAGGCGCTACTACCGCAAAGGCACTGGATTTAGCCAAGCGAATTCGGCAGCAATCGGATGTTCCTTTGGCAGTTATGACTTATGTGAATACTATTTTAAATCAAGGGGTAGAAAAATTTGTGCAGGATTTCGCTGCTGCCGGTATTGATGGTCTTATAGCGCCTGACGTGCCAGCGGAAGAAGCGGCGCTTTTGCAAGGGCCTTGTCAGAGTGCTGGGATGGATCTTATTTCTTTTGTAGCGCCTACGACAGACGCCGCTCGACTGCCTGGTCTATGCCGTCAAGCCTCAGGATTCATTTATTGTATTGCTACAACTGGCGTGACTGGCGTTCGCCAAACAGACTATAGCGCCATTGGTAAGGTGATTCAATCAGTACGCAGCCAGACGAAGCTGCCGCTTGCTATCGGCTTTGGAATTGGCAGTCCTGAGGCCGCTGTGGCGGCGGCACAACATGCTGATGCTGTAATTGTCGGCAGTGCTGTAGTAAAACTTTTAGCCCAAGAGGGGGTTGACGCTGCTGCTGCATTTGTGGCTTCAGTGCGACAAGCTCTTGATGAAGGCAGGTGCTAGACTGTGAACATTTATCCGGGAGAAAATGAATTTAGCCAGCTAGCGCAGGAGTTTACGCTGATTCCTGTGTATACGGAACTGGCGGCCGATCTTGATACGCCCATTTCTTTTTATTATAAGCTAGTAGGCGATCAAGCCGGGTTTATCTTAGAAAGCGTAGAGACAGGAAAGACTTTTGGCCGCTATTCCTTTATTGGCGCGGAACCTTTTGCAACTTTTACCTGCTATAAAACAAAGACAAACGTTGTCGAGAACGATCCTTGCCCGAAAGAATATATTCTACCAGGCACGCCGAAAGAGGTTTTACAATCCTACTTAAATAACTTCAAGGTCCCATCACTTCCCGGACTGCCGCCCTTTATGGGGGGAGCTGTAGGCTATTTTGCTTATGAATCAGTAGCTACCTTTGAACGCGTACGCGGACTTGAAGTTGATGATAATCAGATTCTTTCTCAGTTGTTATTTTGTCGAATTCTCGTTGTCATGGATCATTTAACGCACGTGGCTCGCCTTGTCTACTTAGCAACAATCAAGCCAGGCGAAGATTCTGCGATCGTTTATCAGAAAGCTTGCACCGAGCTTGAAGCAGTTAAAGCGAAGCTGCAGCAAAATACGAAATTGGTTGAATCGGAAAGCGAGGCGGAATTTCAAAACATCGTTGGGCAGCAGCCAGCGGTAGCGAATGATGATTACGGCAAAATCTATATGGACCTTGTTGAAAAAGCGAAAGAATATATCAAAGCAGGCGATATTTTTCAAGTCGTCTTATCACAGCCCTTTTGCCGTAAATTGAATCAGCCGCCTTTTGCTATATACCGCAGTTTGCGGCGGCTGAATCCGTCACCTTATCTCTTTTATATTAATTTTGGTCAGGAAAAAATAGTCGGAGCCTCGCCGGAAATGCTAGTCAAAGTAGAAAATAAGAAGGTTTATACTTGTCCGATTGCTGGTACGCGGCCGCGCCAAAAAGACGAAGCAGAAAATCAGCGGTTGGCTGAAGAAATGGCCTGTGACGCAAAGGAAGTCGCTGAGCATGCCATGCTCGTCGATTTAGGCCGCAACGATATTGGTCGCGTCAGTATTCCTGGCACAGTCAAAGTCGATCAGCTTATGACAGTTGAACATTTCTCGCATGTTATGCATATGGTTTCTCACGTGTCCGGTACGTTAAAAGAGGGACTTACAGCGCTCGATGTACTTGCCGCTTGTTTTCCCGCCGGAACTTTAAGTGGGGCGCCGAAGGTGCGTGCTATGGAGATTATTGCTGAGCTGGAACAAAACGTACGAGGCTTTTATGGTGGCGCTGTTGGTTATATTGATTATCGCGGCAATATGAATACATGTATTGCCATTCGGACTCTATTTATTGACGGCGACGCTGTGTCGATTCGGACCGGTGCTGGCATTGTAGCCGACTCTGTGCCGGAAACGGAATATCAGGAAGTGCTCGCCAAGGGAAAAATACTTTTTCAGGTCATGGGGGAATGACGTATGATTCTACTCATTGATAATTACGATTCTTTTACTTACAATGTCTATCAGTATATTGCCGAACTAGGCGCCAATGTAGAGGTCGTCCGCAATGATGCGGCAACTCTAGACGAACTTAGCCAAAAAGATTATGAGGCTGTTATTATTTCCCCTGGTCCTGGCAGACCGGAAGATGCGGGAATTAGTGTAGAAGCGATCCGTTATTTTGCTGGTAAAAAGCCTGTTCTCGGTATTTGTTTAGGCCATCAGGCCATTGGTCAGGTTTTTGGGGCGAAGGTAGTGCGAGCACCGCTGCCGATTCATGGCAAGACTTCACAAGTGAGTCATAATGGTACGGGAATTTATGCTGGAATGGAACCGGGGTTTATCGCTGGGCGCTATCATTCCTTAATTGTTGATAAAGAAAATTTACCTGATTGTCTTGAAATTACGGCAGAGGCTGATGGGTTAATTATGGGATTGAAGCATAAGGAGTGGGATGTAGAAGGTTTGCAGTTTCACCCTGAATCAGTGCTCACGCCGCAGGGGAAAAAGTTATTAGAAAATTTTCTGGGAAAATTAAAATAAAACTAAGACAAAGAGCTTGCGTGTAACCTTGTAATGTGCTATAGTAAGGATCAAATCATAACGCTTCAAAAACGATGATAAGGAAAAGTAGATATAACCGCTTGGCTACAGAGAGCCGGGAAAGATGAGAACCCGGTCCGGTTGTTGTATTGAAGTTCCCCTTAGAGTTTCGTGCTGAAACCTGTAGAGGCTGTAGGCGGCGACGGCAACCTTCTCCGTTACCTAGGAAGGGGGATATCGGCTTATGGCCCGCATCCTGATGAGTGATTCGCTGCTATAGCGAATAAGCAAGGTGGTACCGCGAGAACAAGCTCTCGTCCTTAGTTGGACGAGGGCTTTTATTTTGTTTTAGGAGGAAATGAAGATGACGGTGATTGGTTATTTGGGACCGGAAGGAACTTATAGTGAGGAAAGTGTCAAGTGTCTTTATAGTGAACAGCACGGAGTCTTTAAACCTTACCCCACTATTGATGGCGTAATTCGGGCCTTGGCGGCCGGGGAAATTACGGAGTGTGTTGTACCAATTGAAAACTCCTTGGAAGGAGCCGTAAATGTAACACTTGATCTATTAGCTCATGAGGTGAATTTATCCATTATAGCCGAGCTGATTTTACCAATTCGTCATAACTTGCTGTTGCACAAAAATCATAAAACAAAGTCGGTAAAACGCATTTTATCTCATCCACAAGCTTTAGCGCAATGCCGGCAAACGCTGTTTAAATTATATCCTGATGCCGTGTTTGAAGCTGTAGCAAGCTCCGCTGAAGCAGCTAGTATTGTCGCTCAAGGCGGGGAGGAAATTGCTGCTGTGGGAAGCCGCGCTGCTGCTGCGCGCTATGGCTTAACGATTGCTGCCGCTGATGTACAAGATAGTGACAATAATTCAACTCGGTTTATTGCACTTAGGCAAAAGTCGGCCCAGCTCCTTACTACAGAGTCAGTTAAGACTTCGGTGATTTGCCAAATGAATGGCGAGAAACCAGGGAGTTTATGTGACATATTACAAGAGTTTTCGCGGCGACAAGTGAATTTGACCCGTATTGAATCAAGACCAGCCAGAACGGGGTTGGGGAATTATATTTTCTTTTTTGATTTAGCTGGCGCTAGCAATCAGCCAATTGTGGCCGAGGCACTTCGGGCTGTAGAAAAAAAATGCTTATGGTTCAAATTTCTCGGATCTTATGGCGTAAGACAAATCAGTTCTTGCTAGCAAGATGCAGTGAATTCAATCAAGACGAATCTATTTTAATAATAAAGGAGCGATATATATGGGATCGAAAAATTATAAATTAGTGAGTCGCGAATATCAGTCGGAAAATACAGTGATTCAAGTTGGCAATATTGTCATTGGCGGTGAAAATCCGGTAGTTATGGCCGGTCCCTGCGCGATTGAAAGTCGCGAACAGCTGTTAGAAGCGGCGCAAATCGTAAAAGCTGGCGGGGCGCAATTTTTACGAGGCGGTGCCTTTAAGCCGCGTACATCGCCTTATGCATTTCAGGGACTGGAAAGTAAGGGACTGGAATTTTTGGCGGAGGCCCGTGAGCGTACTGGCTTAAAAATTGTTACAGAAGTTATGGATATTGAATCAGTTGCGATGATTTCAGAAGTAGCCGATGTTTTACAAGTTGGTGCAAGAAACATGCAAAATTTTGCTTTACTCAAAGCACTGGGACAAAGTAAAAAGCCGATTCTTTTAAAGCGCGGTATGGCGGCTACGATTGAAGAATGGCTGAGTGCAGCCGAATATATTGTGAGCGCCGGAAATCCGCAAGTCGTTCTATGCGAACGAGGCATTCGTACCTTTGAAGAGTATACGCGTAATACCTTAGATCTCAGTGCGGTCAGTGCTGTTAAAATACTCAGTCATTTGCCTGTAATCGCTGATCCTAGCCATGGAACGGGAAAATGGAAGCTTGTACGATCCATGGCATTAGCATCTGTTGCGGCTGGCGCCGATGGTTTGATGATCGAAGTTCATCCGAACCCTGATGAAGCGCGCTGCGATGGACCGCAATCATTGAATCCGGCAAATTACAACGCTTTAATGAAAGAAGTGGGCGGTCTTTCGGCTTTTTTACAGCAAAATCGGCAAATTGCACAAGGCTAAAGAAAAGTTATGTTGAAGTGTGGCAGGGATACAATCAAAAATGTCAAATCAATACATCAGGCCTAAATGAGAGTCATGTTTAGACTGTGATGAAATCGTTTCGTAAAACCAGGCCGGGACTGGACGGATAAATTATGATATTAGCATTTCGCAGAATTCTTGTGCTAGGTCTTTTTCTATTAGTTAGTTGTTCTTTTATGCCAGTTTCTGCCGATGCAGTAGCGGAGGAATCAACGGTCC
>URQW01000046.1 GCA_900550105.1 uncultured Pelosinus sp. | reverse complement strand
GTTGTTGTCTTAGACGCCATCGTAGTACCAAGCTTAACTTGAATTGGCTGCATCGATGCGCCAGACGTAATAGTTCCTGTAGCATCAGCCATCCAGCCCATTAATTTCAAGCCCCCTGATGAAACATAACTTCCTAGTGCATCCTGAGTAAAACTGCCCACCCGCGTATAAACCGTATCACTGCCATTTTGTAAAATAAAGAAACCATTGCCCGACAAAGCCATATCCGTCTGTTTTCCTGTTGATTGCAAGTTACCGTCTTTAAAATTCGTACCAATACTGGCAACGGTCATACCAAGGCCAACTTGCATCGGATTTGTCCCGCCGAGATTGCCTGCTGGAGCAGATGCTCCTTGCACAGTCTGACTTAAAATATCCTGGAAATTTGTTGTATTGCCTTTATAGCCAATTGTATTGACATTAGCAACATTATTGCCAATGACATCAATACCTGTTTGCATATTTAACAAACCGGAAACAGCTGAATACATAGAACGTCCCATAAACATACCCTCCAATTTAATTTTGATATAAGCTGCATCAATCATTCAGCAGCTAAATGAGCTCCCAAATTTGGTCCAGCTCAAGTGAGAAGAACAGCACTATCAATATTCGTAAACACATTGTCTTTCATGCTCTGGCCATCCATGGCGGTAATGACGGTTCGATTTTTCACACTGACTACAAAGGCCAGGTTATTTAGAACCATTAGCGACTCCTTCGCTCCTTTTTTTTCAGCCTTTTCCACAGCACTGCTGAGTTTTTGCAAATCCTCTGTACTCAGTTCAATATTACGGCTCTGTAGTCGTTCCATGGCATGCTGGGAAAATTTCACACCTGAAATTTTTTCATTAAGAATTTTGCTAAAATCCTGATTAGAGCTTGAAGCACTAGTACTTTGCGTCTTTACCGGAACAGCAGCTGGCGTAAGCGGAAAAACAGGTTGATTTGCATAAAAGATGCGAGAATCCGCCACAACTGATCCACCCTTTCCTAGTCAGATTGCTTCACTTATTTTGTTGTATTGCTTTGTGTCGAATTTGTTTGTGTTGAATTTGTTTGTGTTGTCTGATTTACAACAGCGGAAACATCACTTAGCCCCACCGTGTAATCACCAACAATCAGCTTAGGTTGATTATTGACAACCTTCACTGCACTAACCTGACCATAAAGCAATTGTCCCGATGAAGAATCTGTCCAACTTACAACTTTTCCAATCAGCGTCGTAGCTTGTGCCATCTGGGCTGTTGCATTCAAGTTCTGCATCTGCTCTAAGCTAGAGAATTGCGCTAACTGCGCAATCATTTGCGTATCATCTTGCGGCTTGGTAGGATCTTGATTTTGCATTTGTGTAATCAAAAGCTTTAAAAAGTCATCTTTTCCTAATGCAGAATTAGACGTTGTTGTACTACTGTTTGTATTCGTAGTTGGAGTTGTGTCAGTCGTTGTACCTGTCACTGAAACTGCCATACGATCCCTCCTAAATTAAATAATCGACACCATCTGCTTCCGTGACAACTGGCTTTGTCACCGCTTCTACAGTTTCTTCAAAGTTATCCTTATTTCCTTTGTAGGAAAATTTGGGTTTTTGCTGCTGCTGCGTAGGCCGTTCTTGATTAGACATAAATTGATTCAAACTAGTGTATACTCCCACATTGTCCACTTTCAATCCAGAATTTGTCAATTCCTGTTTTAATTGTGGCAACGATGATTCAATTACCGCTCTCACATCGCTGTTGCCAGAATGAAATGAAGCAGTAACTGCACCTTGTTCGACTGTAACTTTTAATGTCAACTCACCAAGATGTTCCGGTTTTAAACGGATGACCATTTCAGTATTTTGTGAACGATTTACTAGTTTAACCTGATCAATGATTTGCTGTACTACCTGAAAGTTATCTTGACTGCTTACAGGCTGATTGTTTGAAGAAGCCGCGCTACTTGCGCTTACTCCCTGCAAAGGAGTAGTACTTTTTTCGCTATGCAGCATCTGTGCAAAAGCAGACTGCGTCGTATCACCAAGCGACGTTACCTCAGTTTCTGCTACGTTATTCGCTTTTAGCTGTTCCTGACTCGTAAACGTCATTTGTTGTTCACCCTTATCAGAAAACTTCTGATTTTGCTCCCGCAGCTTGTTGTCAATTAATGCCACAGACGCTTCTTGTGTTTGGCTAGGCTGGGAATCTTGTGATACAACTTGTTCTTTAGGCAAAATTGGTGTCTGCTGATCAACTACAAGCTTACCTTGCGACTGTAAGGCTGTGAGCATTTCATTTTGCTTACTCGCTGATTTTTCTTCGGTTGGAGTTGCTTGTTGCAATTCTTTGTTACTTGTTATGCCAAGCTGTGATATATCAGGTTGCAACGTACTACCTTCACTTTGCATAAGAATGGTCCCCGGAGACAAAACAGCATTTTCTACAGTAACTTGCTTAGCCGATTCTTTTGTTAACAATCCACTGATTGTATCTGCCGCAACAGAAGTCTTTTGACCCATTTGGGCCTTTTCTGCTCCCAGTACAACTTTTTCCTGCTTTACAGACTCATTTGGCAAGGTCTGTCGTTCAGCCATACCTTGTATTTGTTTTAACGTAACGAACGCGTTATCTAATGGCTGGGTCTGCAAAGTCTGATCTTGTGAGACGAGTTGAGCCTGCATCAGTTGGTCAGGCTGTGTTTGCTGCGTAATAATCTGCCCAAAGTTTGCCGTAACTATAGGTCCAGTTGAAGTTCCAGTTGAAATCTCACCAGCTGTTTGATTCGCCTTACCCTCTGCGGTTACTGCTTGTGATTGACTTTGTTGGCCTTGTTGCGGTAAAACAGCCAACAACATGCTATAAAGATCGTTTACAGCAACGGTTTGTAACGTTTGGGTGTCTTGTCCTTTTGTATCCTCAAGTTGACCAATTTTATCATCTACTACTAGTTTCGACGGTTTTGAACTATTATCTTGATCATCTTGACCGGTAGAAGTTACATTTTTTCCTACTTGTTGTTTGTCTAAAGACAAAGAATCGGCTCCCGCTGTTGGCTCCGTATTGCTTCCAGGTTGATTTACCCCATTGAGGGAATTATTGGGGGAATTTGCTGCAACAGTTGCAGAAGATGCTAATGCGGAAGCAAAACTTTTACTTTTCACAGCAACAGTCGGAACACTTTTAGATGAACTTTTAACCGCAGTGGGAACGCTAGCTATAAGATTTACTACATTTTCAGTTTGCATTATTTCACCTCCTTTCTAAGATATTTTATTGAACTGTCGGCACCGCCAGCATAGCTTGACTAATTTGAGCGGCTCGAGCAGGTTCAAACTGTGCCAAAATTTTACCAGCTTGTTCTTCTTCCATTTTATTTAAAACAGCAACAACCGTAGGATTATCAAGCTGCGATAAAATGGGAACTGCTTCATCAGGCTTCATATTGCCATAAAGGCGCGCTAGTTTTGAAATTTTCTTAGCTTCTTCCTGTTGTCGCTGCTTTGCCAATTTTGCCAGATTCTGATCAGTGGCCACACCAGGTGCTGTCGGTTGTGTACCGGGCGCTACCTGTCCAGGCACCTGGGACGCAGCAGGATTAACCGCCGGTACCGGATTCGGCTGCATTGGCGAACCAGTTAAGGCATTGCCTGGCGACGGCTCGACAGGACTCTGCGGCGTTAAATCAACAGCATCGAAATTTGTTTTTGGTTTTTGAAAGAAACGACCAATAAATGGTTTATCCTGTAAATTCAAATCTTCTGCTGTTTTTTGAACATCAAACAATTTTAAATAAATTCCTATAGCAAAGCCAACTGCTAATAAAAGAAGCAACAAAAAAATAACAAAGAGAATCAAAAAAATCCGGCGTTTTTTCTTCGGTGGCGCTCCTTCTATTTCTTCTCCTCCGGCCATCGTATTAGCCTTTTTATCAGTTTTGCCTGTTGGCTTCGCTGTATTTTTAGCTGTATTTTTAGCGTTATTTTTTTCAGCCATTCCATTGCCTGCCTTCCGAACGACATTCCTAACGCCCTCTAGGAATCAAGACGGTCATTAGAAGTTTTTATAGTAAGATAGCACATTTGACACATACGCCTGCGTTTCGGCATAAGGCGGAATTCCTTGATAGTCCTTTACGGCCTGCGGTCCAGCATTATAAGCTGCCACAGCTTGCGCTACGTTGCCGTGAAATGTATCAAGCATCTGCTTTAAATAACGCACACCGCCATCAATATTTTCTCTAGGATCATTGATGTTTCGCACACCAAGCCCAGCTGCCGTATCAGGCATAAGTTGCATAACCCCAACAGCGCCTGTAGAAGATACAGCCTGTGGTGAATAACCAGACTCTGCCTTTGCTACCGCTTGCGCTAGCTTGGGATCAACACCATATTTTTGTGCCGCAGTATGAAGCATGCGAATAATATTATCAGCACCAGGATCATAAGAAGTTTCCTGTGTTTGATTAAGACTGTTATTTTTTATTGAAGAATAAATACTTGAAAAATCACTAGAAGGATTTAAGGACTGATTCGAAATGCTATTTTGTCTTTCCATTGCGCCAGTTATAGCTGGTAAAGCATTTTTACTCACAACGCCAAAACGCTGTTCAATGGAAGAAATTCGCTGCAAAACTTGCTGCACTCCCACGAAATTACTCAAAGCAAATTCCTCCTTCTTTTAAAAATCTCTTCCATAGCGCTGCGTACCAAGCTCGTCAAGAAAATTTTGTTCTTGCTGTAACAGCTCACGGTAATGCTGCTGTCGTTTCTTTTCTTTCAACCGCTCTACCACTTTTCTCTGTTTCATGGCTTCTTGAAAAACAAAGAGACTTTCTAAGTGACTCTTTTCTGCGGCAATAACGACTTCTTTTTGATTATCCATCTGTAGCGTAAGTTGCTTAAAATAAGCAGAGTAAAGAATAAAATCAGCAATCGTTTTGTTTTGGCTCAGCGCATTTTGCCACTCTTGGCGATGCGCTTCTATTCTATCGACTAGAAGCGATAGATCTTCTTGGGCTTGTCGCAAATTTTCAATGGCCTGCGTAAGTCGAAGCTGAGCCTGCTCTTCGCGTCGTCGACGCACTTTAAGTAAAGTTTCCAGTCGAAAACGAAATCGCTGCATATTTTACCCCTCTCAAACTTAAGAAACAACTTGCTCCAAAATACTGATTGTTTGTTCCATAGTTGTTTCATCATAAACTTCTTGCTGCAAAAATTTTTTCACAGCACTAATATGCTCCATGGCCGTATCAATTTCTTCATTACTGCCTTTCACATAAGCGCCAATATTAATTAAATCTTCCGCTTCCCGATATGTCGCTAAAATAGAACGTAGCTTTTGCGCAGCATCCCAGTGAGGGCGCTCGACAATTTCTAACATGACACGACTGACGCTCGCCAAAACATCAATCGCAGGATAATGATTTTTTGCAGCTAAAGCTCTTGATAAAACAATATGGCCGTCTAGAATACTACGGACACTATCAGCAATCGGTTCATTCATATCATCACCATCAACAAGAACTGTATAAATTCCCGTAATGGAACCAATAGAACCAGTACCAGAACGTTCTAACAGCTTAGGAAGCATGGCAAAAACAGATGGTGTGTAACCTCGTGTCGCCGGTGGCTCGCCAATCGTCAAGCCAACCTCTCGCTGTCCCATAGCAAAACGAGTGACTGAATCCATCATTAACATAACATTCTTGCCTTGATCACGAAAATATTCAGCAATAGCCGTTGCTGTCATTGCCCCTTTCACCCTGAGTAAAGCAGGCTGATCAGATGTTGCCACAACTACAACAGAACGCTTTAGGCCAGCTTCCCCCAAATCGCGTTCAATAAATTCACGAACTTCACGCCCACGTTCACCAATCAAAGCAATTACATTAATATCAGCTTCTGTATTTCTTGCAATCATACCAAGAAGCGTACTCTTACCAACACCACTACCCGCCATAATACCAACACGCTGTCCTCGACCTAGCGTAATCAAAGAATCTATTGCTTTTACGCCAACAGACATCGTTTTGTCAATTCTTTTGCGCGTAAGCGGCGAAGGCGGCATCGCGTGAATTGGGTAGAATTTTTCCGGTTCCAACGGACCCTTGTCATCCATTGGCCGTCCTAATCCATCAACAACTCGTCCCAATAGTGCCTCACCAACACCAATACTCAGCGTTTGGTTGGCCGCCAACACCTCACAACCAGGTCCAATTCCCTGCATTTCTCCTATAGGCATTAACAGAACTCGATTTTGGCGAAACCCTACAACTTCAGCTGGAATCGAAAAAGATTGATCTCGCGACGTTATATAGCAAAGTTCACCTAAATTTACAGCAGGGCCTTGCGACTCAATCACAAGACCAATAATCTGCGTAATTTTCCCAGTCAACCGCATCGTTTGAGCCTGTTCTATTTTTTGCAAATAGGCCTGTGCAGAAAAAATTGTCATGGCATCACTTCCAGCAAAGACTTTTTAATTTCCTCAAACTGTGTATCAATACGTGCGTCAACTGTTCCACTTGTCGTGTCAATTAAACAATTACCGACACTAACCGAATCATCAGACTGTACCAAAATGGGCTGCTCCCGGCCTACCATAGTCTGCAAATCATGCCGCGCCTGCATGACAAGTTCGAAATCATAAGAATTTACTCGCACGATTACTTCCTGTTGATCTCTAACTTTCTCTAATGCAGCGCGAACAATCGGAAGTACCATTACAGGGTTTTCTTCAGTCTCTCTAGCGAGAATTTTCTGGGTAATCGCCAAAACAAGCTGAAGAATGTCTCCTTCTGCTTCCAGAATCATTTTTTTCGCGTCTTGCTGAGCCATAGCTAAAACGTCCGAAGCTTTTAGAGCGCTTTGGCTGATCTCAGCTTGAAGTTCTTCGCGAATTTTTGTTTCAGCCACTTTAATTCCTTCGTTATAACCCAACTCATAACCAGCTTGATATCCCGTTTCTTTTCCTTCGTTATGGCCAAGCGCACGAGCTTCTTCCTTGATTTTCTCTCCTTCTGATAGAGCGTTAGCAACGATCTCATCAGCCTGCGCTTTAGCCTGGGTAATCTGCTTCTCACATTCCCGTTGCGTTTTTACCAAAAGCGATTCAATTTCTTCTTTCTCGTTTGGCAAATTCTCTGCTTCCGTGCAGCACAGCTCCGGATCACAAACAGCAATTACCACAGGTTGATCGCGTAATGAAATGGATTTGAAAATCTTATGCAATGATTTCGTCTCCTTTGCCCCGTGAAACAATAATTTCACCGGATTCTTCAAGACGTCTAATTACATTTACAATTTTCTGCTGCGATTCTTCTACATCACGAATACGAACAGGTCCCATATATTCAATTTCTTCTCGTAACATTTCTGATGCACGCTTCGACATGTTCTTATAGATTTTCTCCGCCACTTCACTGGACGAAGCTTTCAATGCCAAGCCCAGATCCTTCGATTCAATTTCTCTAAGTACAAGTTGCAGCGAACGATCGTCCAAAAGAACAATATCTTCGAATACAAACATCCGTTTTTTGATTTCTTCAGCAAGTTCTGGATTTTGGATCTCCAAGTTTTCAATGATAGTTCTTTCCGTCGTCCGATCTACACGGTTTAATACTTCAACAATGGAATCAACACCACCGGCTGCTGTAAAGTCTTGCGTAACAAGTGAAGATAACTTTCTTTCCAAAATTCTCTCCACATCCTTTATAACATCTGGGGACGTACGATCCATGGTAGCAATACGTTTCGCTACATCAACCTGTCTGTCCGCCGGTAAAGCCGAAATAATCGCTGCAGACTGTTCCGGCTGTAAGTAAGCCATAATTAAAGCAATCGTTTGGGGGTGCTCATTTTGAATAAAATTTAATAACTGAGAAGGATCTGTCTTTCGCGCAAAATCGAAAGGTCGAATTTGCAGACTTGCTGTTAATCGACTAATAATAGAAACTGCTTTTTCTGACCCCAATGCTTTTTCAAGAATTTCCCTGGCATAATCCAAACCGCCAGCTGACAAGTATTCTTTCGCTAAACACATTTGATGAAATTCTTCTAATACTCTATCTTTGACTTCTTGAGGAATCTTTCGCTGATTGGCAATTTCCAACGTCAGTTTTTCAATTTCTTCTTCCCGAAAATGTTTAAAAATCTGGGCTGAAATATCCGGTCCTAGCGAAATAAGAAGAATAGCCGCCTTTTGTTTACCTGACAACTCATTCGATTCGTACATATCCTTACCTCCCCTATGGCGCGCCTTATTCCTCAGATACCCACGTTTTTAATAATTGCGCAACATCTTCCGGGTTAGACTGAGCAAACTTCTCAATAGATTCACGTACATTGTTGCGTTCAATTTCTTCTGGCGTAAGCTCTTCTGTTTCCTCTTCTTCTAAAAGCTCATCTACAGGCGTAGGAGCCATAGCCATAAGTTCTAGATCTTTTTCGCTTTGCTTCTTTCTTGCATACATGCGAGCCCCTACTACCAAGGCAATCAACAAGAGCACTGCTAAACCGATTTTCGTATAGAGAGCCATTTTCTGCTCTTGTTCCAAATCAGCTTCTTCTTTCTTTTTCTTATCAGCTAGTTCCGTGCTAAAAGGAACTGTTTCCACTGAAATCGTATCGCCTCTAGTTGGATTTAACCCTGTTGCCGAAGCTACTGTTCGCATAATCACATCTTGCTGTACATTAGTAATACTGCCGTCAACTAAAACAGCCACAGTTAAGCGACGAATCGAACCAGGCGATGCTACTGTTTTTTCTTTCGTTTCATTAATCTCGTAATTTTTTACAGATTCTTTTTTCTCATAATTTGATTGATTATTATTATTTGCTACATAACCAGGAATATTGGTTGTCGTCCCAGGAACTCCACCGGGAGCATTAGAGGTTCCCCGATAGTTTTCACTGACATCCTGAGAACTGCGAATAATTCCTTTATCATCAACGACAGGTTCAAAGGTATTTCGATCCACTACCCGCTGATCAAAATTCAATTCTACATTAATTCGAGCGGCAACTTTCCCTTCGCCCAAAACTTGTTCTAACATACTTTGCAAATTTTTCTGCAAATCATCCTGAACTTTCTTGGTCATTTCCAGTTGCGTTAAACTAATAGCGCCATTTTTGCCAGCTTCCTGCGATGAAGGATCATTCAGGACATGAGCATTATCATCAACAATCGTAATATTCTCCGGTTTCAAACCTTGCACACTATGTGCCACTAAATTTACAATGCCATTAATCTGACCAGGATTCAACTGCGCCGAAGGACGTAGTTTAATCATGATCGATGCCGTAGCCGGTTTTTCATTTTTCTTATACAGACTATCCTCCGGCATTACAATATGGACCCTAGCCTTCTCTACTTCAGTCATTTGCTCAATCGTCTTGGTTAATTCACCTTGAATGGCTTGCAAATAATACACTTTATTTTGAAACTCTGTTGTACCAAACTTATTCTGATCAAAAATTTCAAACCCCTTATTGCCACGCGGCAACCCTTGAGCGGCTAAGTCCAGACGAATTTTATAAACATCTTTCGACGATACCATAATCGCTGTACCATTGTTACCTATTTCATAGGGAATTTTTGCTTCTTTCAACTTTGCTGCCACTTCACCTGCATCTTTGGCATCAAGACCAGTAAACAAAGGTACACTATCAGGGCGCCCCCCCCACCAAAAACTCCATGCAAGGATACCTACAAAAAGTAAAACTGCAGATCCTAAAATAATGTACTTTTCTTTTTTACCGATGTTTTGCCACAGGCGCAGAGACTGCTCTTTCCAGTCAGCCATCGTCTCCACCCTTTCAAATCAGAAAAATATTAGACCTGCATTCGCATGATTTCTTGGTAAGCGTCAATCACTTTGTTGCGAACTGTCATCGTGAGTTGCAAAGAGATGGAAGCTTTTTCTGCCGCAATGACTGCCTCAGAAACATCTTGAATTTTTCCAGCGGCAAGATCTGCCGAAGCCTTACTAGAGTTAAGCTGTAACTGATTGACTTCTCCTAGCGCATTTGAAAAGAGTTGTCCAAACGTTACGCCGCCAGAACGAGCACTACTACTCGCTCGCTTGGTTGGTTCGAACCCGACTTCACTAAGCGATAATGGCTGAATGCCATCAATGGCCATTTATCTTTCCTCCTATTTGCCAATCTCCAGCGCCTTTTGCGCCATAGATTTAGCAGCGTTAATTGTTGTAACATTGGCCTCATAAGCCCGACTTGCTGTAATCATATCTACCATTTCTGTTACAACATTTACATTGGGCATTTCTACATACCCATTCCGATTTGCATCTGGATGAGTAGGATCGTAGACTAATCGCAAAGGCGACTGATCTTTCGTAATGCCAACAACCTTTACGCCAGCATTTTCACCAGACTGGCCAAGCTTTCCTGTTAAAATATCAGAAAAAGAATCGCCTGACGATCTTGGTTCAAATACCAATAATTGACGCCGATAAGGTCCGCCTTCAGCTGTACGCGTCGTATTTACATTGGCAATATTGTTAGATATAACATCCATACGCAACCGTTCAGCCGTCAAGCCGGAAGCCGCAGAGTCAATGGCGCCAAACATTCCCATCTATGGTCACTTCCCTTCTTTAATGGCCGAAACTAAAGTAGAATACTTTTTACTGAGTTGTTGTGCTACTGAATTATAATAAATGCTATTTTTGGCAAGGCCAGCCATTTCTTTATCAATATCGACATTATTTCCATCTAAACGCATTGATGTATCCTTATCGACAACAACAGCTGGATCGGTAGACACTTCCCGCGTCCCTGACAAATGAGCGCCATGAGTTCTTACCAAAGATAACAGTTTTGGGCCCCCTATCGCTTGTTGAAGTTTATCTTCAAATATTACTTCACTGCGTTTAAAGCCCGGCGTATTTACATTGACAATGTTGTTACTAATCACTTTTTGCCGCAAGGCAGAAGCCGATAAGGCTTTTTCCAACAGTCCAGCAGAAGAAGCTGATAACATAGAATCAAGCACAGTAAACCTCCCAAATACCATTTTGACAATACTTTACGATAGGCTACAATTCTACATAAATTTCATAAATTCCTCTTAATTTTTTAAAACTCTTTGTAAAATCCAATAATCAGGACTTTTTGTTTAGAAAAAATACAAACAGCAACGTGCTTAAAATCAAATTCTTAAAAACGTCTTAAAAATATCTTAAAATAACTAATTACAAATAAGGAGGACTGTCTCGTCAAGAAGAAATTCACTTGCAATCTCTTCGTGAGACAGTCCCCTAAAATTCTTATAAATTAACGTTTCTTTGTTAAAGGAATCATTATTTTCTTAGTTTCTTCAATTCATCAAGTAACAGTTCATTAAGAACTTTAATATATGTACCTTTCATTCCTAGTGATTTTGATTCAATAACACCAGCGCTTTCAAATTTGCGTAAGGCATTAACAATAACAGAACGAGTAATCCCCACACGATCAGCAATTTTACTTGCTACAAGCAATCCTTCATCGCCTTCTAATTCGTTAAGAATGTGAAGAACAGCTTCGAGTTCTGAATAAGAGAGTGTGCCGATAGCTACTTGTACTGTTGCTTTCTTGCGAGCTTCATCGGCGATTTTATCGCTTAAATCTCGCAAAATAGCCATTCCGACAACGGTTGCACCATATTCAGCCAAGATTAAATCATCATCAGTAAATTCCTCATCGAACTTAGCAACAATCAAAGTACCAATCCGATCGCCACCGCCATAAATAGGCACAATGGTCGTTAATTTACCATGAAAGAAACATTCGGTATTCTCACTAAAAGCACAAAGACCACTATCAATGCGAATATTGGGCGAAGTTTCAGAAACACGTAGCAACCAGTCAACATATCTTTCTGGAAAGAGACCATCATCAAGTACTTTTTCTTTCATTACGCCACATTCAAAATTATCAAGTAAGGCGTAACCAAGTACATCGCCTTTTTTACTTACGATATACACGTTTGAATTCATTACATTTGACAATACAGAAGACATTTCATTGTAATGAACTTTTTCCGATTTCTGTAAAAGCTTATTAATTTTCCGAGTACGTTCCAACAAAGTTAACATCATGTAATTCCTACCTTTCGTTTCATAAAATAAGTAGCGTAACAATCTATAGAATAAATTGAGTTAAATCTTGATTTTCAATAATATGTGACAGCTTTGACTGCACATAAGCACGATCAATTACAATCGTCTGCTTTTCTAATTCAGGCGCTTCAAACGCTAGGTCTTCTAATAATTTCTCCATAATTGTATGAAGTCGTCTAGCGCCGATATTTTCAGTTTGACTGTTTACAGCACAGGCAATTTCTGCTAACTCATCAATGGCCTCAGGCGCAAACTCAATCGTAATATCTTCCACGCCTAATAAGCTAGTATATTGAGTAATTAAAGCATTGGCTGGTTCTGTGAGAATCTGGCAGAAATCTTCTTTCGTCAAATTCGTTAATTCTACACGAATTGGAAAACGCCCTTGAAGTTCTGGTATTAGATCTGAAGGTTTAGAAATGTGAAAAGCACCAGCAGCAATAAACAAAATATGATCGGTCTGCAATGCTCCATATTTTGTCATAACAGTCGATCCTTCTACTATTGGAAGAATGTCGCGTTGTACGCCTTCGCGCGACACATCAGGACCTGATGATTGGCCCCGACCGGCAATTTTATCAATTTCATCTAGAAAGATGATCCCTGACGTTTCAGCTAACTCAATAGCACCAGAAATAACTTCATCCATATCGATTAACTTCTGTGCTTCTTCTTGGGTAAAAATCTTTCTGGCATTTGCCACAGTCACTTTGCGCTTCTTCTGCTTTTTCGGCATCAGGCTTCCCAACATGTCTTGAAGATTCATACCCATTTCTTCAGCACCTGTTCCAGCAAACATTCCCATCATGGGCTGACTCGTGTCTTCCACGACAATTTCAACGAGATTTTCTTCTAGTTCACCTTGCTCTAGCTTTTTGCGCCAAGTTTCTCGCTCCTGATTTACGTCAGGCTTTTCTGATACCGTCTCTGGCTCTTGCTGAGTATTGGAAGAAAAGAGCATCTCAAAAGGATTTTTAGTTTTTTCCTTAGCAGGAGCAGGGCTAAATAAATCTAGAATTCGCTCATTGGCCAAAGCCTGCGCTTTATCATTAACTTCAGCGATTTTACTTTGTTTAATCATGCGGATAGCAGTTTCCACCAAATCTCGTACCATTGATTCTACATCTCTACCCACATAACCAACTTCGGTAAACTTAGTTGCTTCTACTTTTACAAAAGGAGCATTGACAAGTTTTGCTAATCGCCTAGCAATCTCTGTCTTACCAACGCCAGTCGGTCCGATCATTAAAATATTCTTAGGAATAATTTCATCTTTTATCGCCTTAGCTAGCTGCCTGCTGCGCCAACGATTTCGAAGAGCAATGGCAACTGATTTTTTGGCTGCCTGTTGACCTACAATGTACTTATCGAGCTGAGCTACAATCTGTTTTGGTGTCAATTCTGTCAATGCCATTCCTCCTTTATCCTTCTAATTCCTCTACTGTAATATGATGATTTGTAAACACACAAATATCAGCAGCAATTGTAATTGCTTTCTGAGCAATTTCTGCTGCGCTTAAATCCGTATTATCAACTAACGCTCGTGCTGCCGCTAACGCATAGGAACCGCCAGATCCGATTGCAGTGACTCCGTCATCCGGCTCAATCACTTCGCCATTCCCGGAAATCAATAATAGATGATTTTGATCAGCTACAATTAAAAGTGCCTCTAAACGGCGCAAAACTCGATCTGTACGCCAATCTTTAGCTAATTCTACAGCAGCGCGCATCATATTTCCATTGAATTCTTCCAATTTAACTTCAAACTTTTGAAACAGCGTAAAAGCATCGGCGACAGATCCAGCAAAACCAGCTAAAATTTTGCCATGGTAAAGTCGACGGACTTTTTTAGCATGATGCTTCATAACGGTATTGCCGCCGAAGGTAACCTGGCCATCACCAGCTAATGCTGTTTTTCCTTTTTGCCTAACTGCAACAATTGTCGTCGCGTGAAACATGAGCATACCTCCAGTGGAAAAAACAAAACTTAAAAACACATTAGGCGTAACAGTAGCAAAAGCAAGTCCGATTGGCCTTGCTTGCTGTAACGCACCATAAGCAATCTTTTAATTCTGTAACTTCCTACCAATAGACAGACTTAATAATATCGCTTATTTAATATTTAATTCATATTAGCATAAGTATGTAAATATTGCAATGTTGTTGTCGCATTTTTCTACACAAATTTAACAATTTACCGGTAAACATGCCAACGCCCGTTCAGCAATCCGCTCATTTTTTACTCGTTTATCGCGAATTCTTTCTTCTAGCGGTGGTAAAAGACCGAAATTTATATTCATTGGCTGAAAATTCTTCGCAGGTGCTGTCGTAATATAATCCGCTAGAGCCCCGTGAGCTGTTTGGGCGGGAAAGGTAATCAGTTCTTTATCTAAGATAAGACGGCTTGCATTGATACCAGCAATTAAACCGCTCGCAGCTGACTCGACATAGCCTTCTACCCCAGTCATTTGGCCAGCAAAAAAAAGATCCTTTCTAGCCTTAAGTTGCATCGTCGGCAACAGTAAATTAGGGGAATGAATATAGGTATTGCGATGCATCACACCATAGCGAACAAATTCCGCTTTTTGCAGACCTGGAATCAAAGAAAATACTCGACTTTGTTCAGGCCATTTCAAATGGGTTTGAAAACCTACTATATTATATAGAGTTCCTTCTTTATTATCTTGGCGTAATTGAACAACAGCATAGGGCTTCGTTCCCGTTCTAGGGTCGACAAGACCTACCGGCTTTAAGGGACCAAAGCGCAACGTATCAATACCACGCCCTGCCATAACTTCTACTGGCATACAACCTTCAAAGAAAATCGCCTTCTCAAATTCTTTAACAGGTGTCGTTTCTGCTGTTGTCAGAGCCTGCCAAAAAACTTCATATTCTTCTTTAGTCATCGGACAGTTTAAATAATCATCGTCACCCTTATCATAACGAGAAGCGCTAAAAACAATATCCCGATTTAAAGATTCTTTTGTGACTATTGGCGCGGCAGCATCGTAAAAATAAAAATATTCTTCGCCTGTTAATGTTTTAATTGCGTCACTTAAAGCTTCTGAGGTCAAAGGACCACTAGCAATAATAACAGGACCTTCTGCCGGAATCGTAACAGCTTCTTCATAAGTAACCGTAATATTAGGATGATTTACAAGTCGCTCAGTAATTATCTTGCTAAAAGACTCGCGATCAACAGCCAAGGCACCGCCAGCAGGAACTTTTGTAGCATCAGCCGTTTGTATAATTAAGGAGTTTAAGCGGCGCATTTCCTCTTTTAAAAGACCTACAGCATTTGATAATCCAGCAGCGCGAAGTGAATTACTGCAAACAAGTTCGGCAAAATAGTTAGTATGGTGAGCCGGCGTCGATTTGTTCGGACGCATTTCTATCAGATTCACCGAAATTCCTCGTTCAGCCGCCTGCCAAGCAGCTTCGCTCCCTGCGAGTCCTGCGCCAATAATTGTTAATTTAGACACTCTTTTTCCTCCGCTTTTCTCCTAATTCCTTCGTCGTACTTACTTTTTCTTTTTTAGTCGATTTCTTCGTTGTTTTCTTTGTAGATTCTTTAGTTGCTGCTGAAACAGACTTCTTGGGCTTTTTCTTTTCTTGCTCTCTAGTTGTGCAGTCCTCATTAGAGCATTGTATAATAAACCCTTTTTTAAAGCGGCGTCGAACCATAATAGAACTACAAGTGGCACAGGTTTGCGCTAAAGGTTCATCCCAAGTCATAAAATCACATTCAGGGTAATTCTGGCACCCATAGAAAACCTTACCGCGCTTTGTTTTTCGTTCGACAATTTTCCCACTGCAACGCGGGCAATTGACCCCTGTTTCTTTTACAATAGCCTTGGTATTACGGCATTCTGGGAATCCAGGGCAAGCCAAAAATTTTCCAAAACGCCCTTGCTTCACAACCATAAGGCGACCACACTTTTCACAGGGTACATCTGAAACTTCAACGGGAAGCTCTACATGACCAATTTGTTCATCAGCATAAGAAAGCTTTTCGGCAAACGGCTGATAAAACTCATGAAGAAGCGCTGTTTTTTCAACTTGACGTTCCGCCACATCATCAAGCTGATCTTCCATGCCTGCCGTAAATTCAACATCAACAATCGTATCAAAATACTGCTTCAAAAGATCGAGCACAACAAAACCCAACTCAGTCGGTTCAAATTTCTTTTCTGAACGAACTACATAGCCTCTAGCAATAATTGTCTCGATAATCGGTGCATACGTACTAGGACGGCCAATTCCTTTTTCTTCAAGAACTTTAACCAGCGAAGCCTCCGTATACCGCGGCGGCGGCTCAGTAAAATGCTGCTTCGGAAAAACTTTATAAAATACCAGGGACTGACCCACCGTAAGCTCAGGTAAAATAACATCTTTGTCACTCAAAGAACTTTTTTCTTTTTCCTCATCTTTACTTTCTTGATACACTGCCATATAGCCAGCAAATTTTAGTTGTGAACCAGTAGCACGTAAACCATAAGTTCCAGCAGAAATATCGACTGTAAGTGTATCAAAAACAGCGGCAGTCATCTGACTTGCCACAAAACGATCCCAAATCAATTTATATAAACGGTATTGATCCTTAGAAAGATAAGAAAGAACCTGTACAGGCGATAAAACAACACTGGTCGGCCGAATTGCTTCGTGGGCATCTTGCGCATTATTTTTAGTTGCATAAACAGGTGGTTTAGGTGGCAAATACGTTTCGTCATACTGGCTTAGCACAAATTCTCGGGTTTCCTGTTGCGCTGATTCAGCAATACGGGTTGAATCCGTACGCATATAGGTAATCAAGCCTACATGGCCTGCTGAACCAATACTTAATCCTTCGTAAAGCTGTTGCGCAACCATCATCGTTTTGCGTGATGTGAAACCTAGCTTTTTAGCCGCTTCTTGCTGTAGGCTGCTTGTCGTAAACGGCGGTGCTGGATTGCGGCGACGTTGACGACGTTTTAAATCTTTTACCAAATAGGTTTCGTGCTCAAGATCGCTAGCAATTTTTTGGGCTGACGCCTCATCAGGTAACACAGGCTTCTTTCCTTCAACTGCAACAAGCGTTGCTTCAAATAAAGATCCTTTGGGCTGGTCACGAAGCTTGGTGTCAATAGTCCAATACTCTTCTGTTTCAAAGGCTTGAATTTCTTTTTCCCGATCACAAATAATCCGTACAGCTACAGATTGTACTCGTCCTGCACTAAGACCTTTACGTATTTTTCGCCATAACAAAGGGCTAAGCTGATAACCAACAATACGATCTAAGATGCGCCGCGCCTGCTGCGCATCAACCATAGCTAAATCAATTGGACGCGGCTCCTTAATCGCTTTTTGTACAGCTTGTTTTGTAATTTCATGAAATTCAATGCGACAAGGCGAATCAGGTGAAATATTTAACAAGTACGCTAAGTGCCAAGCAATTGCTTCGCCTTCGCGATCAGGGTCAGTTGCCAGATAAACTTTATCGGCAGATTTTGCGGCCTCACGCAAAGCCTTAATAAGATCGCCTTTACCACGAATATTAATATATTTTGCCGTAAAATCCTGCTCCACATCAACGCCAAACTGGCTTTTCGGTAAATCACGCAAATGGCCCATGGAAGCTCTTACTGTATAATTTCTTCCTAAAAATTTTTCAATTGTTTTTGCTTTTGCTGGTGATTCTACTACAACTAGTACCTTCACTCAATAACCTCCTTAGTAGAACGCACATAACCATGTCCGCTATGCTGTACTACTAATCCACGCAGTTCTAACTGCAATAATATATATGAAATATCTGATATATTTACACTCGTCTGTACAGCCATGGCCTCTAGCGATAAAGGCTCTTCATAATTAAGTAAGCTATAAACGGATTTCTCTTCTGGCGACAACGCACAGGAACGTGAAAACGACCTCGCTTCAATATCTTCTTCTAAAATATCATCCATTTTTTGCACCAATTTAGCGCCTTGTTGTATTAAATGATTTGTTCCTTCGCTCATCTTCGAAAAAATGCTACCAGGGATGGCATAAACATCCCGTCCTTCTTCTAAGGCTCGATCCGCCGTAATTAAAGATCCACTGCGGGTTCCTGCTTCTACCACAAGAACACCACGACTCATACCGCTGATGAGGCGATTTCTAGCTGGAAAATGTCCAGAAGAAGGTGATGTTCCCGGTAAATACTCGGAAACGACAGCACCGCACTCAGCTATCTCTAATAGGAGTTTTTTATTTTCTGGCGGATAGGCTATATCAACACCACAGCCTAATACAGCAATCGTATGGCCTCGTAATAAAGCGCCACGATGCGCCGCCGTATCAATACCACGCGCAGCGCCGCTGACCACCCAATAATCAGATTCCGCCAAAGCAGTTCCAAAATATTGAGCGGCATTTCTGCCATAAGCAGTTGCCTTACGCGCACCCACAATAGCGATTAAACGATCATGCTCTGGTAAGACGCCGCGGTAAAACAGCAAGCAAGGTGATTCATATATATGGTTTAACAAACAAGGATATTCTTTATCATTTGGTGAACACAATCGGATGTTCTGCCGATCCCATTTTTCCTTTAATATTTCCACATTTAGCTGTTCCCGCATTACCAAAAGATTATTACATGTCCTTGCAGGCAGAATCTTAGACAAAAATAAATCGCCCCGCGGAGCCAGCCAGGCCTGTTGGGCGCTACCAAAATACTGAATTAAAGCATCAATTTTAGCTCGTCCAATACCACTAACATGCAGTAAAGCTGCAATATAATAATTTTCCATTCAACCCGCCTCTTTTTTTGCCAGAAAAATAGCAACTAAGAAATACGATGTCATAGTACAAATTACTAACATTTTGCAACTTAGCCATAATTATAACTGTCTTTTTTCCTAAAGGTCAAGTTATTTTAAAAAATTTATTCATTTCTATACAGATTCTATCAACGATTTGTTTGACTGCCGCTATGTTTTTATCTGAATTTTTCACCGAACAATCGCTTTTAACCAAAGCTTTTCCCTGTAAAAAATACTGAATCTGCTTTTTGAGTTGAGGCAAAGAACGCGCAATTACAGCTATGTTTTTTCTTTCCAAATAAATAGCATTCCCTGTCTCTTGTCCCGCAAGCGGTTTATAAATTATGATAGGAAGCTGTGCTGTCAAAGCTTCTGCCAAAGTAACTCCGCCCGCTTTCGTTATAATACAGTCCGCCGCTTGCATCAAATCAAAAACGTTTTCGACATAGCCATGAATTTGCATAGTATGTTTTACCGTAGTTACCAGTTTCTCTAGTTTTCGCCTAATCTGTTGATTACGTCCTGTTACAACAATAAACTGAAAGGCTTCTGGAATTTTATCTAATTCTTGCACAATTTCCGTTACAGGCAATAACCCATCGCCGCCGCCCATTAGTAAAATAACAGCCTCATTGCTTGAGGAAATGAATAGATTCAGTTCTTCACGAATCTTACTCTTCTTTTTATCTGGTACAAACTTAGGATTCACCGGAATTCCCGTCACTAAAACTTTATCTTTAATCACACCGGCTTCTATAAAAAATTGTAATGCTTCCTCCTGAGCAACAAAATATTGCGCTACATTTTGATAAAGCCACAACCGATGCACAACAAAGTCAGTTACGACCGCCCAAACAGGCGCATGCAATTTTTTCTCTTTGACCAGAAATGTAGCAATCCCAGTAGCCGTCGCATGGGTCGCTATAATTAAATCAGGTTTCCAGCTAAGAATTTTTTCCTCCATCATAGTTCCTAGAAGACGATTCAAAAAACTGCGCCCCAAAGTCGCACCGTTACTTTTATGACCCCACTGATACAAAACCCCATACACGGCGGGAAAAGAACGAAGAATTCTTAAATAAATTGCTTGAAACCAACGAACGCCTCGCTGCGGGAGAAATTGCAACACATCATAACACTCTGTAATAATAGGAACTCTTTGAGTACTGCCTACAGCATCTAACTCTGCTTGAATCACACGAGCCGCCTGATTATGGCCTGAACCAATGGACAAGGAGAGAAAGAGTACACGAAATGGGATTGCTACCTTACGCACAAAATCCCTGTCAGTCAACTCCGCTACTAGTTGTTTAGCTGTTTTGCCCTCAAAAACAATTTCATCTTCAGCAATTTCTGCTAGTGGCTCTAAAACAAACCGTCTTTTGGTAAAAAGAGGATGAGGCAATACTAAAAATTCACTTTTTCTTACCTCTTGATGATAAAGAATCAAATCAATATCAACAACACGCGGCCCCCACTTTTTTACTCGGACTCGACCTAGCTGCGCTTCAATTTCTAAACAAATTTTTAATAATTCTTCCGGACTATGCTTTGTTTCTACGGCAAGAACAAGATTTAAAAAATCAGGTTGTTCGCGAAACCCCACAGGCTCTGTTTCATAAAAAGACGACATATGGCAAATACGAATTTGCTTTTCAAGTAAAAGACAACAAGCCTCCTTGAGATAGGAGGCGCGATTTCCCATATTGGAGCCTAAGCTTAAATAAATCAAAGTTTAGCTCTCCTAGTAATTTGAACTTCCATAGAATCAATCTGACCAGGCAAAGGAACCGCCGGTTTGCGAATGCGTATCGTGACAAACTGCAACGGCAGCGATGTAACACGCAAAATTTCATCGCCAATATGAGCCCCCAATGCTTCAAGCAGCTTAAAGCGATGATTTTCCATAATTTCTTTGACATGATCATAGATTACTGTATAATCCACAGTATCTTCCAAAGAGTCCGTATTTCCCGCTGTTTGTAAATCAAGAAACATGTCAACATCTACATAAAACTTTTGACCCTGTTCCTGTTCATATTCATAAACACCATGAAAACCATAAAACATCATATCTTTTAAGGATATACGATCTAAATATTCCATATCAATCTCTCCTCAATAGTTGATTTGTCATCTGTGCTGTACGGACAATGGGCAATACATCATGAACGCGTACAATATGGACTCCTTTGAAAATCCCGGCAGCAACAGTTGCTGCTGTTCCCTCTACACGATCCTCAACAGATAGATCAAGCACTTCGCCGATAAAACGTTTGCGAGACGTTCCTAGCAAAATAGGACAACCTAAACTCTTTAGTTCTTCTAGTCTGCGCATAACTTCTAAGTTTTGGTCCGTTGTTTTACCAAAACCAATACCTGGATCAAGAATAAACTGTGAAAAGTCAATTCCTGCTTTTATACCAATATCAATACTTTCATAAAAAAACTCAACTAACGCTCCCATAATATCACCAGTATAAATAGAATCTTTTTGGTTATGCATGATAATAACTGGTTTTTTCGCAGCAGCTACAACAGACGCCATAGCTGCATCACCTTGTAGCCCCCAAATATCATTAGCAATATGAGCGCCAGCTTGTAATGCAGCCTCTGCAACCTTCGCTTTATATGTATCAATAGAAATAGGTACAGGACAAAGCGGAATCAGTTCTTCTAATACAGGCAAGAGACGTTTGATTTCGTCCTCGGCTGAAACTTGACTAAAGCCAGGCCGAGTTGATTCTGCCCCAATATCAATTAAGTTAGCGCCATGACGCACCATTTCCTGCATATGTGAAATAGCTGATTCTATATTATTGAATTTACCGCCATCAGAAAAAGAATCAGGTGTAAGATTTAAAATTCCCATGACTAAGGTTTTATAAGGTTCAATCTTAAGTTCCATATCACCAAAATTATAATAACGCTCTATAGGCTCAGCCTCATTTTTTAAAGCAGACTCTATTGCCTTAGCAATAGTCGGTAGCCCCCAGGGTTGCAAACGAATCTGATCTAAGGCCAGATGATATTGCTTTAACGTGGCTGCAATCAGTACATCACTATGACTTTCACTCAAACCAGCGCAACCTTTATGAATAGAAACTTCGCCTCCTTTTGCTAAAAAAGTTTGCTTCAATAAATTCGCTTCTTTAGCAAGAATATGCTCTAATTTAATCGTCTTAAACAGACATTTTTCTCTCATAATTCGATTGCCTTGAAAATCACAGTTTGTTTTCAAAAGCTCGGTCTCAGCCTGAGCTTTCGAAGTAATCGTAATAACGCGTGCTTGATAGTTCATTAACAGCCTCCTAAAAACCTTATAACAATTTTTAATTTTACCTAAATTATTAAACTTTTGCAAGTTTATGAAATTGTAAGTACAGAAAACAACAAAAAACCACTTCGTAGTGAAGTGGTTTTTTGAAATCAGCAACTATCTATCCTCCCAGGCCGTCGCCAGCCAAGTACTTTCGACGTATATGGGC
>URQW01000045.1 GCA_900550105.1 uncultured Pelosinus sp. | reverse complement strand
TGATTGTCTGGTAATGTAACGGAAGAGCTCATTTTTGAAACACAAATCCACAAATCTTATAGCAATCGTGAGCAGCGGATGGCCCTTCGCCCCAAACCACGCCGAGTGATGACATTTGACTATATTGCGTTAAAGGCATGGCAGAGCCAGTATCTTAGGCAAGTAGCGTATGCAAAGCAGACCGAGGCCATCAAGGTGCCTCTTTGGTTTGCGGCCTATGAAACGGAAGATACCATTCCGGAAGGCGCCACGATGGTTAATGTGTCTAAGGAGATGCTATGGCAGTACCGCGACATAGGAAATGTCGTGCTTTGGTACTCTGATGAGTTCGGCGGCAATTATTATAAAATGCGCAATTTGGCCATCGATGGAACGATTCAACTAGATAAGAGAACGACGTTGACTTGGCCAGCCAAGAAAACGATTATACTGCCGGTGGCCTGGGCGACGCTAAAGCAAGAGGGCAACTATAATATGACTACAAGCGTTGTCGGAGATACGAAACTCTCCTACGAATTCCTAGTCGATTATGATGCTCCGGAGCAGCTTACTGCCTATGACGAATATCACGATGAGTCATTTAATTTGTTTTGGGGGAAGGGGATTCCAAACTATTACAAGGGTTATGAGGTATTTATGACGCCGCCAAGTTGGACCAAGGACATTGCTTCTTCCTTTTCGCGTAATGCCAAGCGCCTTGATAACGATACGGGGATTTTTAAATATGACCTGCGCAGTAACGATCCAAGCGAGACTTTGGATATCGAATATGTTGGACTATCGCGACCTGAGATTAATAATCTGCAACGCTTCTTTACACGCTGCCGCGGCTGTTGGAAGTCATTTTATGCGCCGAGCTGGTTCAATGATTTTGAATTACTCCAAGACGCTTTACCAGGACAGCAGTTTTTTTATGCGAAGTGGCCTCTTTATTTCAAATACTATACTGGCACTCAAAAGAAAACCCTTGCCGTATTTTTACGAAACGGCGAGGGCTTTTTGCTGGAAGTGGCAGGCTATGCTATGGACAGCAATGAGCAGTATGGGAAAATATATTTAGACTCTGTCTTAAAGCGACCGCTTAAATGCGATGACATACAAATGATTTCTTTTCTGAATAAATATCGCCATGACAATGATACGATGACGACAGACTATGACTCGCAGGCCGTTGCAACAACTTCTTTTAAATTTGCGGAGGTGATCGATTAGTGGCAAGCAATATAAGTACCTATGAATATTCCGTTCAGGACGGCGAGCCGATTGAATGCTATCTCTTTACTCATGAAGGAGATAGTTTTTTATATACCTCCCACTGCGAAGCCGTTAGCGTTGCAATTAAAACAGATACTGGCTTTCAGACAATGTACTTTGAGGCCGATTATATTAAGAGGGGCGAAATTAAGCCGACTGGGCGCGGCGAAGCGGCGACTCTGGACATAAATGTTGCGAAAGATAATCCTATCGCGAAACTTTGGCTAGGACCGCCGCCAGAACGTGCGGTTAAACTTTGGGTTTTTCGGCTTCACCGTCCGGACCTGAGTCGCTATGACACTGTTTTTACAGGACGTATCGGACAGGCATCGTTTGAGGACTCGGAGTGTAAACTCACTGGGAAAATGGAAAGCTGGCTTGAAAAAGAACTCCCAGGAATGTGCAAGCAGTATTTTTGCGGCAATTTGGTCTTTGATCGTAAGTGCCGATTAAAAAGTGCCGATTATGAAATTACTGCTTTTCTTGATAAAGTGGAGCATAACATTTATCTTTATAGTGCTGCTTTTGCACAATATCAAGACGGTTATTTTAAAGGCGGAGTTGTGAAAAAGGACGCAGACATTCGCATGATCCGCGATCATATCGGCGATAAGATTACATTGCAGTATCCTTTTATTACAGTACCTCGCAATAATATTCAAGTACTACCTGGTTGCGACCATTTATTTGGCACTTGTGCTCTCCGGTATAAAAACACTTTAAACTTTACTGGCTTTCCTTATGTGGCTCCAGCTAACCCGAGCCGCAAGGATGTTGGTAAAGGCGTCTATTGGGTTGATAGCCTTGTTGTAAAAAGAGACACTGATGGAGTAGTTGGCACGATTAGCCTTTAGTAGGAGGATTTTAATATGGCAATGTCGCCGTTTACAGGGTGGGCTGTATCCACATTTCTTTTGTGGCGCCTTGGGAAAAATAATAATGGTTCTTCCGAACAGGCTGATGCCAAACCGGAAGAGTTAACTGCAGCCGAAACAGAAACAGGAAAGCCGATTCCTGTCGTGCTTGGTAGGGGGCTTATAAAAAATCCGCTGACAAGCTATTTTGGAGACTTTCGTGCGGACATTTACACGGAAGAGTATGCTGCGCATGCGAGCTTTTCCGCATGGCCTATTATACTTACGGGATTGCTTTCGTGGCTGCTAAAACCAAAAACAGGCGATTCAGTTGATTCCACTACCAATGGCCATAGCAAGGATACCCATGAACATAATTTGAAAGTAACTGGGCAAGCATCATTGACTCAGGTGAAAAGCGGGGAACATGCTCATGACGTAAAGGAGACGGAAGGCCCCAATTTTTTGATGATGTTAGCGCAGTGGCTTCTTTCTTGGCTGATCAACGGCCGTAATTTAAAAACCACAATTCAGAAGGGGTTCAAATATTATTTAGGCTATCAGCAGGTTGTTTGCTGGAGCGAACCTGGCATGAGACTCAAAGCTGTCTATATTGGTCAAGAAAAGGTGTGGGAGGGCGATGCTGCTAGAGAAGATTATCAGAATGGGCCTCTTGTGATCAGGGTGAATAATGAAAATTTATTCGGCGGAGTTGATGAAGGTGGTGGTTTTATCGGCGAGCTGCACGTATACCTGGGTGGCGATAATCAGATGCCTGATCCCTGGATGATTAAGCAAATGCAGGCTGATACCATAAAGCAAGAGCTTAGAGGGTTAACCCCAGCATATCGTGATTTTGTGACTGTC
Source organism: uncultured Pelosinus sp. (assembly GCA_900550105.1). Taxonomy (GTDB): domain Bacteria; phylum Bacillota; class Negativicutes; order UMGS1260; family UMGS1260; genus UMGS1260. The sequence continues at coordinate 19,402 of URQW01000045.1, read as the reverse complement.
GTGGTTCCCACCGCTTACATCGGGAAATCAGCCAAAATCCCAGAAATGTGGTACGAGGTTGAGTTTACGCCGAATCGCCTTGGATCTGCCGGTATTGATGGTGACGCGAATCCAGCTGAAGCTATCTATGAGATGGTCGTCAACGAAAATTGGGGCTTATCAGAAGCTATAGATAGCATGGATCAGGAGGCTTTAAAGGCAGTCGCTACGACTTTTGCAGCAGAGAAAATGGGCGTGACAGTCAAACTCGAAACGAAAGAGACAGCCCGAACAATCCTAGATTCTCTCTGCGATCACTTGAACATGGTACGTTATAATGATCCATCCACAGGAAAACTTACGTTCAAATTGATTCGTGATGATTATGATCCACTGAAAGTATTGTTACTGAATGAGGATAACTGCGAAAAAGTCGTCTTTACGCGAATTGATTGGCGAGAGACGATCGGAGAGGTAGCAGTGACTTATACTGATCGATCCGCTATCTACGAGCAAGGCAATATTAACGATCAGGACGCGGCAAATATTACAATCAATGAAGGGACAAAGAATGATAAGTCCTATTCGTTTTTATATTTTACGAGCTCCGGCAATGCTCTTTGGGCAGTGCAGCGTGAACTTCGCCAACAAGGCTATCCGCTTGCTGGCTTTACGATTACAGGCAACCGCAAACTTTCCGGCCTCAGAACAGGCGATGTAGCTAGAATTAACTGGCCAGCTTACAGCATTGAAAATATGCTGATTCGCGTGACCAGCGTAGACCTGGGCGATTTTGCGGAGGGGAAAGTGACGATCGAGGCACTTGAAGATGTGTTCAGCCTTGATAAAACTGACCTGGATTTTAACGGCAGTACGGACTGGCAGCCTGAATTAAAACATCCTACCGGGGTGCAGGATTATTCATTTATCGAAATGCCTTACGAAATTATTCCGGAAAAATCGTCCTATGTCTTCGCCATGGCGGCCAAGCCCGATGCCGATACTTCGCTTTGGAAAGTATGGCGAAAAAAAGACGGTGGCAGCTTTGAGTCCACAAGCAGTATGACCAAATGGACAGCTGCAGCCAGACTCGTTTATGATTACTTGGAGTTTTCTCCTGTTGAGGATCTTGTCGGGATTGAAGTGGTTGATATTTATGGCCTAGAGTGGCTGCATGATGATACTCCGATTAGTGGCAGCCCTGATCTGACCGCGGCTAGAAAGGGGAGCAAAGTAATTATTCTTGGCGATGAGATTTTGGCGTGGAGCGGTATCAAGCAGATGGCAAATGGTCACTGGAAGATTACCGGCATTTTACGAGGCACGCATGATACGGTACCTCGCTTTCATAGCGCTGGCGAGATCATGTATTTCCTTGAATCCGGTACCTATGCGAATGTGACAACTGGCGGCGCTGTAGTGAATGCTGGGCAGACCGTGGTAGAAGAGTACAATATCACGACAGCTACAGCTTACTTTGAAGAGGAGTTTTCTGATGCGAAAATTAAAGTCGTAGAAACTGTAAGACGCCCGGAGCGGCCCAATGCCCCTGGGCGTTTTCGTATGTCTGACTTTGGCGCTCAGAATCGGTATTTTTCAAATGAAGCTGTGGGCGATATGACCTTTGACTGGATCGCGAGAAATAAGGAGTTTTCATTTGGCTGCGTATCTCAGGATGATCAAAAGGAATACTTCACGCAGCAGCCCTTTAAGCCTATCGACGATCTTGAGTATTTGATAAAGGTCTATGTCGGCGGTGTTTGGGTTAATGATTATACGACAACAGCAACATCATGGCAGTATACTTGGGAGCAGCGCTGCCTTGATAGTAGCAATGTTTTGGACAAGACACGGATCGAAGTATATAGCCGTCTGAATGGACTTACTTCGTATCAGCCGCAAGTTCGATCTTGGCAGTGGCAAGCGCCGGTTATGGTAAATGCCTGCGAAAGCGAAGATGCCGCCTATCGGCAGCTTTTAATGTGGGATACCGATGATCGAGTCGTGGTCCCTGTTGGACCGCTATGCGATGTAGAGCGTCAGTTTATGCATTACGATATGCCTGTTATGCTGCTAGGCACGCCCTGCGGTAGGAGTATGCCTGGAGCTGTTGCCTGCTGGGACGGTAGTTATATTTTGCCGAATGGCAAGATGATGATCATTACCGAGAAGTGGGGATGGAAGACCATTGATCTTCCTGTTGGGTATACGATTTACTCCTGGTGGGTTCCGGAAGCCAGCGGCGGTCGTGTGTATTATAGATGGAATGGGGCAGGTATGGATCGGACTTTAGCCGAGTAAGGGGGGCATGTAAGTGAATGTTACAAGCAATTTAAAAATACCGTTAATCGACGGTAGCAAAAAATTTGGTAAAGAGAGCATAAATGAAGCCTTAGAGGCCGTAGATCAAAACGCTTTACCGATGAGTCATGCTGATAGTGTGGCTCATTTTCCTATTTGGCAGCCTAAGCTCACTGTGGCCAAAGGCGACATCGTCCGGATGGACGGTCTGCCGCAATGGGGCTTTTTGGAGTGTACTGTTGCGGGGATTACGGCTGCAACGCCGCCAACTGGTTTTTACGGCGAAGGCGATACAAAATTAGATGGCACAGTCACTTGGGTGTTGAAAAAGATTGGGTCCGGCAGGCTGCAGCATAATGATCTTTTGGGGCGCAGTGCCGCCGATCAGCATCCGATTGAGGCGATTACGGGCCTTAGGGCATTGATCAATACTTTAATCACAACGGACGATGCGCAAAAGTATACAGACCAGAAGATAGCCGATCTAATTGGAGGAGCGCCAGAGGCTTTAGATACTCTAAAAGAACTCGCTGATAAGCTATCCTCTGAGGACGATTCCCTTGCCGCTATAATCACCCAGCTAGCAAATAAAGTGGATAAAGTAGAGGGCAAGGGCCTTTCGACGAACGATTATAACGATGCGGAGCGGCAGAGAATTACCAACCTTGAAAAAGATACCCATACCCATGCAAATAAGGCTCTTCTTGATTCCTATACGCAAACTGAGGCGAATCTTGCAAACGCGGTACAGAAGGCACATGACCATGACAACAAGGCAGTACTGGATAAGCTGACGGAAACTGGCGGGGATTTGCTTTACGGTAAAGCTCGGTTGGCAACAAAAAAAGATATTGTCAAATATGCCATTGTGCTATGAGAGGGGGCTAACGCATGATTTTAAATTCAGCGGTACCGACAACCGGTAAAAGTATTTGCGCGACTGCAGCAAATAGCAGCTATGCCGTTACAGCCGCTTTTTTCTGTAATACGGCGCCAGGATCGACGGAGATATTGAATCTCTATTTAGTATCCAAGAATGGAGGTGTTGGCAGCCAGTCTTTGATTATTAATAACTTGGAAATAAAAGCGGCCGATACTTTCGTCCTGGACACGGAAAAAATAATTCTCGAAAATGGGGACTATCTGTATGCAACGTCCTCAAATGGTAATATATCCGCGACTCTATCCGTCATGGACATAACGTAAGGAGGCCGTCATGAAGTTTATAAAAGAAAATCAGCTCGCTACCGATCTTACTGCGAGCCTGGCGAAGCAAATTATAGAGATTGAAAAAACTGTGCCGGTTACGGCCGGAAATTCGAATTTCTTTGCCGCAGTAGTCAATTATGATGCTTTTGATATTCGCACTGTTTATGCGATATCGGACAATGGCGGTGCCTTAAGGGTATCCCTGTTTGATTCGCCTCAGGCGGACCGCGAGATTTATCGAAGCCTTGAGCAATCGGTCGTGAATGATATTGCCGCGGTACCTTGCCGCGATAAAAGCGGCGGGAAATGCTTATATATCAGGGTTTCCAATACAACGCAGCAAGACTTTAATGTTAAATTGCTGATTAAATTAATCAATCTTTAAGGAGGGAAGAACGTGGCATATATGTTTAAATCAGGCACTATAAAACGAACTGATGTGTATGATTTTATTCTTAATTCGCTACTTGCAACTGGGTGGCAAAATATCAGTTCGAATATAGCCGACGGTGATGTCTTAGTGAGCAATGGGATCAATGGGGATAAAAACTTAGTCTTTCAAATGTTCCCTTATCCAGCTGGAAGTGTTGGAGTAAGTGCGGCGAATTACAATAACGCTTCTTATTCTATTAGATCAAGCCAAACAAATTATGCAGAAATAGAATTCCGCCTATGCATGAAATACACGCCGGGAACAAATGGCTCGGCAGGAACTATACTACGACCTTCCCAGTCTTTTATAGCGTGGACAGTTGGTAATACTAGTAATTGGCAAATCAGTCCAGACACGATACTTGAATATAATATTTATGTTGATAAAAGCAAATTGATTCTTGCTTTGAAAGCACCTGATATTATTTCAAGAAGCGCTTCGTTTTTTTATATTGGTTTGCCAGATACTCAGCATGTAGTTAATGGAGCAGACGCACGCGGGTTACTGATTGCCGCTTCGCCACAATATTATAATGCTAATGGCTTATTAGCTTGTTCGGACTATCCTCATGCACCTATGGGGAGTTATGGTAACATTTACGCTTGTTCTTTAACGTATCCACAGCCGACGAAAATTCCTAACGCAAACGGAATTTATCTTTTAAGTGAACCTTATTATTATAGTGATTTAACTGGAGAAGTTGGAAAATTAGACGGTGTTTATATGATAGGCGAAAGCGTTAAATTGAGTCATGGCGATATTATTCCTGTAGGAAATGCTAAATTTAAAGTTTTAAATATTGCCGCTGTCGCTAATAATAACAGTTTTGGTAAAACCTTTGTAGCGATTCAGATAGCATAGGGAGGAAATGACATGGCACAGATTTTTACTAAAGGCCAATGCGCCAAAAAAGATTTATATGATGTATTTTTGACAGCTTGCTTAAATGCTGGATGGCAAAACATAAGTTCAAGTCCTGTTATTGATGGGGATGTTCTTACTAGTGCAGGAGTAAGCGGAGATAAAAAGTTATTGTTGAGACTTTGGCCGTATGCAAGCCCTCCATCTGCCGCAAACAATACAGCGGATAGTATGAGGACAAATGCTGGTCAACATAGGTGGAGCGCTCAACTTCAACTTTCGTACACGCCCGGAGCTAGTGGAACAGCGGGAACGTTCTTGCACCCATCAAGGACGTATTACAATATTGGTCTATTTATGCCTGACGGATACGGAGTTAGTCCAGCAAACTTGCCGCTTGATGCTTTGATTGATTATTGTATTTTCGCAGATAAGAATAAAATAATGTTTTTGACTAAGCCGCCTGATAGTTATACTACAAAATGGTGTTTTAATGTTTTTGGACTTCCTGATATTCAATATGCAAAATGTGAAAATGGACGCGGAATGTCTTGGCTTAGTTCATATATGCCAGGTTTAAATGCTTGGAATCAATGCATTACAGCGGGACCTCCAGACGAAGGTACAGGATTAACAGATGCTAATAACTGGTGGGTAGACATTCAACAAATTCGTGCGCCTTATTCACCTAATCAAACGCAACCGAATTTAGCTAAAAATTTCTTTTTAAGTGAAAACTATCTTTCTAGTATTAGCTATGGAATGATAGGTAAGTTTGAAGGTTTTCTTGCTGGTAATGGTAATGGTATTTCTAACGGTGACACTATCCAATACAACGGTGACACTTATACTTGTTTTCGCATAGATACATTTAGTCTTGTTTATCAACAGGGCACTATTTATCCAGTTTCTTCTTTTTGGCTTGCCGCCAATGTACCTGTTGCCGTTGCTGTGAGGTTATCATAAAATGGCAGCGTTATCTTGCTTTGCCACAAGAGATAATCTGTACGGACCGAAAACAAGTGTCAATCCAGATTCTTCTGTCGCCATTCCTATAGTTGGAGCATATCAGGTTAAGCCAATTGGCTGGATCAAGAAAGAAATCGTCTTAGTTGGAACTAAGCAAATGCATAATAAAGGTACAACGGTCACTAGCTCGGTGACAATTATTAGTGTGAATCAAATAACCGGCCCCCGCCAGTGGCCCCTTGAAATCGCATGGAAGAAAGCCGAAGTGGGCGAATCATGATAAAAAGACGCAGAATGCCGCGAGAGCCTTGCAGCCGTTAAAGATGGGGCTGCTTTTTATGACCTTTTAACGCCGGGGGTGAGAGATTGGATTTAGCAAAATTTTTAGTAGATATTTTCAGGGAGTTTGGGGCTGCAAATACTGTGTTTTTAGTCATGCTCGGCTGTGTTGTTTGGGTGACAGTTAAGGTATTGCCCAAATTTATTGAGCGCATTGTTTTAGCAATTGAGGGGCTTGGAAAAACTTTCGCCGCACATGACGAACGAGCCAATTTGTTATATCAGCAGGTAATGTCACTGCAAAGTGACATAAATACTATGCAAAAAAGCGCCATAACACTTGAATCGATTATGCGGATACACGAGCGAATTGATAAGGCAGTGCTGGTATTGGCCACGAAAGAAGATGTTGATGCGGTATTAAAAGCATTGGACAGGCATTCTGATGAGTGTGAGCGCCGAAGTGAAAGAATTTTTGATAAGGTGGGATGAATTTGAAGGTAGTTAAAAAGTTTATGATTAGTCTTCTTTATGAGGGAGGGCAACCTAGTCGGACCGGATTGTTTAGCATTATAGCGTTCTTAGCCTTTTTGGCTGGGAGCGCTTATTTAATGCTTAAAAATCAGTCATGGCCACATTATGACACGTTCGCTGCTCTTACTGGCGGTGGCGGTCTCGGAGGCCTGGTTGGGAACAAATTAATTAATAACAAATACGGCTCACCAGAAGGCCAGCCGTATATAAAAAATAATCAAAACGGGGGTATGTAATTATGGCTAAAGTTTGTATTGATCCAGGACATGCAGGGGCACCTACAGATAGTGGCGCTGTAAACTCAAATACAGGTCTCCAAGAAGCGGATGTTGTACTAAGCATTGCGAAAAAACTTGAGGTTTACTTAAACCAAGTAGGAATCGAAACTCTTCTAACACGCACTGCAGCCAATGATCCGACCAGCGATGACCTTGGCTACCGGACAAATATATCCGATGAATGGGGCGCTGACTTGTTTGTTTCTATTCACTGCAATTCGGCGGGAAGCGCTGAGGCCGTTGGGACCGAAATCTGGACGTCAAAAGGGCAAACGGAAGGTGATGTGCTGGCTACTTGTATTATGAATCAGGTAACACAAACTTTTCCGGAGCTGCCGCTGCGGGCAGATTGGGCAGACGGTGATGTAGATAAAGAGTCGAATTTTTATGTTCTTCGTTATACCGATGCGCCAGCTTGCTTGCTTGAAACTGCTTTTATTAGCAATGATGAAGAAGCAGCATTACTAGCTGATGATGCTTGGCAAGATAAGATGGCTGCGGCTATCGCCCGAGGAGTAACCGATTATCTTGCTAAAAACCAATGAAAGCTGTAATTGAGCTGCTGAAATATATCAATCAACTCGAAGCAGAAATGCTCGCCAAATTTCCAAGCCAGGCTTTAGTTATAGTCGAGGTTATGGAGAAGTGGCGAGCATCATTTTTTACAATACAAAAATCGAAACCGAAAGGATGAATAAAATGAACGCAAATACAATTATCGGACGTGGAGTACCATCAAATGAAGCAGGGAATAACGGTGAATATTTTATTGATTTTATCAAGAGTATGATCTATGGTCCAAAAGCTGATGGGAAATGGGGTGAAGGAGTAAGTTTAACAGAGTTTGATGCAAGTGCTCTTGATATTCCATTAGAAGATATCGCGTCTGATCAACCGGAAGTGGCGCCGACTCTTGATTCTACTAATGATATTGAGCTTACTCCATTACAAAAATTAGAAGCCAGAATTGCTGAATTAGAAGCAGACGGTAGTGAGATGTATACCGTGCCGATTTTGGCACTGAAATATGAAAGAGATAAGTTGATTTTGATTTCTGATTCTAAGGCTAAAGCCGCACAAGTTCAAAAGGTGGTACAGGAAGCCGCCGAAGAAGTGGAAGATGGAGCGAAAAAAGCCGAGGAAAATGTTGAGTCGTTTTGGAAGAAAAATAAAAACGACATTATCAATTACACTATAATTGTTTTGCTTGCGATTAGCGCGGCGAAAAGTATGGGGGTGCTGTAATTGACTGAAATCAAAAATTTTGCTGTGAAATATAAATGGCCGCTCATTATTGGCGGCCTTATTATTTTGATTGCTGGAGCTTATTTTATTGGTCGTAATCACACTACAGTCGCTGATCGGGAGGCACAGCCAGTTCAGATTCCACAGGAGCTTCTGAACAATTTCAACGCATTGCAAAATAAGCTCGATATTTCCGAGCAAAATGCGAAAGAGTTGGCGGCTGAAATAGCAAAGATCCGATCAGGACAAGTGCAGCCAGTGGCTAATTATTATGTGACTGCGCCAACGGTCGAAAAGGCGGCTGATACGGTCCAACAGCAGATTAAAGAAAATGATCCTACATTGCCACCTGCTGCGCTTGAAAAAACGGATCGAACTGTTGTGACGCCTATTACGAAGGATTCAACTGGCAACACGCTCCCCCCGGAGCAGCAAAAGGTAGACATCTATAAGATCGATTTTGATCGGCACTGGGAGATCGGTGGAGGTGGTGGGGCTATGAATGGTAAGGCTGTTGCTGTGGCCGCTGTGCAATATAATACAAAGGAAGTATCTTATGAGCTAATAGGCAATAAAGAAAACGTGATCGGACTTGTTAAAAAGAGATTTTAAAGAGAATCCCCCTACTTTGGCCGTGAGGCTGAGGTAGGGGCGTTTTTTATTTTATACATAAAATTCGATTGTTTATGATCAGAATTGTTTTCTATACCTTTTGGTATAGATCTTTATTACTTTTATAATTGTGCTTAATCCTTTATAAAATCTGTATTTATTATTAAAAAACAATTATTATAAAAAATATATCTTTTGGCAGAAGTAACTTTACTTTAGTTCTATTACACTATATTCAAGAGAAACAAAAAAGCAAGACGGACAAGCTACTGGAAAGGAGCTGATTTTATGAAAAAGAAAGAGCTGCTCATGTTTCGCTGGGGCGCTGTTGAATATGGAATTCCCTTAGAAATTGTTACAGGAATGATTCACGAAAAGTGGCTGGAAGGATTGGCTGATAGCGGTTCTATTCCTGTAATTAGAGATACACGAGAAGAAGCATCAAATAATAAGCATGTGATTTTAATTGAATCGAATGGTTTGTGCCTAGCTCTCGTCGTCGATGAAATTCTTCCCCATACGAAAACAATTACCAATGACCAAATCAAAAATATGATAGAATCATCATTTTCTCTCTTTCAATTCAAGCCAAGTATCTATAATTAATCATTAACTTATCAAAATGAAACAAAACAAAACCAAACAACTATTGAGGAGGCGATCCCCATGACCATAAAAAAGAAACTTTCGTTAGGCTTTTCCTTAGTGATTTTGATTAGCATACTTTCTTCATCCTTCGTGTTCTACCAGCTCAATAAGGCACAAAGTGAAGTGCATGAACTTGCTACAAACTGGGTTCCTAGCATTAAAGCAGTTGGTAAAATCAATGATGATTTCTTAAACTACATCCGGTTCTTATATGCTTTTGCTCTCGAATCAGATAGCGCCGCCATGGATCGTTTAGATCAGCTCATTACTGATAGACAGCAAAAGGTAGAAAAAGATCGGGTAATTTATGAACCCTTAATTAGTAGCCCAGAGGAAAGAAAAACTTACGAACAATTTGTAGCTAGATGGCAAGAATATCAGCAGATTGTGCCACGAATCAAAGAGGCTGCTCGCAAAAATGACTTCGCCGGAGCTAATCGCGAATTTGTTAAAGGCCGTCTCCTCGTAAATGAAATGGGTGAATTATTGCAAAAACTCGTGAAAATTAATGAAGATGGTGCAAGCGAATCAGCTGCTATTAGCACGGAAGCTTCTTCATATAGCAAGATTAGCTTAGTCATCGCATCGATCATCAGCGCTATAAGCGGTACCATCATAGCAGTAGCTATCGCTTTATCGGTAGTACGGCCCTTGCGGACTCTGGAAAAAGCGTTAGGTGATCTTGTGGAAAAAGGAGGCGATCTAACGCAGGAAATCGCTATATACAGCAAAGATGAAGTCGGTGATTTAGCAATAGTCGTCAATGCTTTTATCGCAAACCTCAGAACAATTATGGCTGAAGTGATTGATGATGCGCAGCAAGTTGCCGCCGCATCAGAAGAATTGACAGCCAATGCGGAACAGTCAGCCCAAGCATCGAATCAAGTGGCTGTATCGGTCATTACCGTAGCTGATGGCGTAAACAAACAGTCAACAGCTGCAGCGGATACACTCAATGTAGTGACCCAAATGTCCGGAGGTGTCCAGCAAGCAGCAAGCAACGCTACAGCAGTCGCAGCAATTGCCGACAATACAGCTCGCTCGGCTCTCAAAGGAAGCGAAGCCGTTGGCAAGGTAGTTGAACAGATGAATGAAATTGAGAAAGCGTCGACGAATGCAGCCGAAGCAGTGAATAAGCTAAGCATTCGTTCGCAAGAAATTGGTCAGATTGTGGAGGACATTACCTCAATTGCGGGGCAGACAAATCTGCTGGCCTTGAATGCAGCAATTGAAGCAGCAAGAGCGGGAGAACAGGGCAGAGGTTTCGCCGTAGTAGCAGAGGAGGTCCGAAAACTTGCCGAGCAATCGAAAGAAGCGGCCAAACGGATTTCTGGGCTGATTACGGAAATCAAGAAAGATACGGATGAGGCTGTAGGGGCTATGAATAAAGGCTCTGATGAAGTAAAAACCGGGGCGATAGTAGTACAGACAGCTGGAAAGTCCTTTGATGAGATCCGCGGCTTAATTGACAATGTATCAAGTCAGGTAACCGATATCTCCGCAGTGGTACAGCAATTAGCGGGCAGCAGCGAAAATATCGTAGATGCAATGCAAAGCATCACTGGAGTAAGCAAAGCAACCGCGACAGAAGCCGAATCCATTTCGGCGGCTACGGAAGAGCAATCGGCCTCAGTCGAAGAAATCGCTTCTGCCAGCATGAACCTTGCTAAGCTTGCACAAAATCTGCAAAATGCTGTTAGCAAATTTAAAGTCTAATAATAAAAGGGCCTCTGAAAGGAGGTCCTTTTATTATTAGGCTTTAAGATATTCAGACACTGAAATGGATTTGTTACGAAGAGATGGCGACACTGTGTAACTAAGTTGATAAATAGGGGCAGGTGAGCTGAGCGAAACGATGAAAAAAATAGTAATTTACACGTTAGCGTTGGATAGAGACGATTTCCCGGTGTAGTTTGATGCTATATTAGTATCCTACTTTGATCGTGAGGCTGAGGTAGGAGCGCTTTTTTTAAAAAATATTCTTGCCATATTACAGGGAAAAAAGGAAAATGATGTTTTTTGTCGAAAAAACAATTAAAAGAAAAAGGAGGAGATAATATGGCATTATCAGGTTGGGACAATAAGTACAGTGTAAATATTCCTGCAATGGATAAGGATCATCAGAAGCTAATTGAAATGATTAGTAATTTACATCAAGCAATGAAAGCGGGGCAAAGCAAAGCTATACTGACACCGCTTTTAAGTAACCTGACTCATTATGCTCAAGACCATTTTGCCAGTGAAGAAAAATATTTATCTTCAATAGGAAGTCCTGAGCTTGTTACGCAAAAACAACAACATATTACATTTCTTAATAAAATTGGTGAATTTAAATCGACGTATGAAGCTGGAAATACGATTTTGGCTATTCAGATATTACCATTTCTCAATAATTGGTTTTTGAATCATATTATGCAAATGGATATGAAATACAAGCAATAATCATTAATAGTAAAGAATATATCTTAAGATACTTGCTTCAACATTTTTGAGGCAAGTATCTTAAAAGGTAAACTTAAAAGCTGATAAATTCTTAATGGTTAGTTGGAAAATTTTATTAAAGGAGAGACTTTGAATATGCGACAGTTTCAAATTCCTATTTTTCAACTAATTACTTCTTTAGCTAAAACAGTAGATTTAATAAATCCTTTATTATCAAATCATCACAATCGAGTGGCTTATATTGCTTACCAATTGGCAAAGGAATTTGGGTTTTCAATAAGAGATAGAGAACAAATTTTATTAGCTGGCTTACTACATGATGTTGGAGCTGTTTCTTTACCTGGGCGTATGGAGCTTCTTCATTTTGATACCGTGAATATTGGCCTACATTGTGAGTTGGGGTATCGTTTATTGAAAAAATTTACTCCTTTTCAAGGTATAGCAAATATAATTCGATTTCATCATATGTCATGGGAAGAAGACAAAAAGAATACAAATCAATCCGAAATCATTCCATTAGCAAGTCATATTTTACATCTAGCAGATCGAATTTCAGTTTTAGTTGAAGATGAAAAAGAAATTTTTCATCAGGTTCCTGAAATTATCAAAAAAATAGAGCAACACACAAATATAATGTTTCATCCTCAAATTGTAGAATGCTTTAAAACCATATGCCATAAAGAAGAATTTTGGCTTGATATTATTTGTAACCGAGAAGTACATTACATTGATTCCATGGTGCCATTTGAAACACTTCTTTTAAATATAGAAGAATTATTATCTTTAGCAGATGTATTAGCTAAAATCATTGATTATCGGAGTCCATTTACTGCCTCTCACTCAAGTGGAGTATCTGCAGTAGCAGAAGCAATAGCCTCTCTCTTACCCTTTTCTAAGCAAGAGTGTTTAATAATGAGAGTAGCAGGTTTATTGCACGATTTGGGAAAAGTGGCTATTCCAATAGAAATATTAGAAAAAAAGAGTAGCTTAAGTGAGGCAGAGTGGAATATTATGCGCCGCCATACATACTATGGCTATCATATTTTGCAGCCGATAAAAGATTTGCAAGTAGTCAATGAATGGGGATCCTTGCATCACGAACGTATAGATGGAAAAGGATATCCATTTCATTTAACAGGAGATGAAATATCTTTAGGTTCTCGAGTTATGGCTGTTGCAGATGTGTTTACGGCAATAACAGAAGACCGTCCATATAGGCGTGGAATGGATGATCAAGATGTTATAAAAATTATGAAAAACCAGGCGAATAATGGGGTGCTTGACTCTAAAATAGTATCGATTCTCTTGAAGAATTTTAATGATATTCAAGATGTTTTGAGACAGCGAATCGAACAATCAAAACAACAGTATCAATGTTTTGTTGTGGACTGATACTATGCAAGATATAAAAAAATATCTTTGATAGTGGACATGGAATATAAATGTACAAGAATACTTTTGTAGTTAATTTGTAATAAGATCTTTACGATTATGAAGGTGACTAATTTGGTTTGTGAAAAATGTAATCGCCCTATGAAGAAATCACATAATCCCAAAATTGTGAAGTGGGGCGAGCACGGGAACCCAGATTACTGTGAAACCATATATACCTATTATTATTGTATGCGGTGCGAAGTGTTAGGCGTGAAGAAAGAAGTATTAGGTCAAGAGACAATGATACAGGGCGAAATAAATAAAAAACTAATGAATTTTAATGGAAAATAATAACCATCTGCATTTTTTCAATAACTAAAGCAGCGGGTTTTAGAGGAATATAACACGAAAAATGAAATAGACTAAATTTTTTATATGTGAAAGAAAGGGGATTTTATGGATCTTATTGAATGGAATTCTAATTTTAGCGTATATGTACCTGAGATTGATGAAGAACATAAAAATTTGATAGAAATGATTAATTCTTTGCGAACTTCTATAAAGAGCGGTAATGGTAAAGACACAATGCAGGTACTTTTAAATGAACTGAATGCCTATACTTTGCAGCATATAAACCATGAGGAAGCATTGATGATGAAATTTAACTATCCGCAGTACCCCGAACATAAAAATATACACAACGCTTTTATAAAGTCTGTAAAAGACTTATATGATTTACATACTCAGGATTTATTGAAAGTAAATCAATTTTTAAATTTTTTACAAGAGTGGTTGATTAATCATATTTGGAATACCGACATGCATTATTCTGGCTTTTTCCAAAAGGCGATGAGAGGGTAGAATATGTATATAAGTGAAAAGGCTATGAAATGAAGCCGTCCAATTAGACGACTACTTTTATTTGCATTTTCTTTTGAAAAGAAGTACAACAAAAATATACAATATAGTTAGGAAGTGATGATCATGGCGAGAATCAAAGAGTGTTCACGCCAGCAGACAGAAGTCGAAGAGTTCTTTGGTACATTACCGGAATTAACTGGTGCTGCGGAGTACCTCAAAACAGCACAGCAAATTCGAATTTCGGTACTGCACGAGATAGCTCAGATGATCAAAGATGGAAAGATGAAGCGTAATAATGTGAAGGTAATGGGACTTGTTTCAGAAACACAATGCAACTGGTGGATTAGGCATCAAAAATGTAGTGTTCTTGAATGTTTAATTGCTACAACTTAATATCTTTGATGAAATCCCTTTTCCGGTTTGTGACTGGTTAAAGGGATTTTTTCTTTTATTCCCATTTGCATTTTTGCCTTAAAAACCATATAATTTAACCGAACAAACGTTCTTCTGTTGGAGGCGGAAATATGGCGAGGACAATTTTGCATGTGGATCTCAATAATTTTTATGCCAGTGTAGAATGTCTGTATAGGCCCGAAATCAGAGATAAACCCGTGATTGTGTGTGGCGATATCGAGGCACGTCATGGAATTGTGTTGGCCAAAAATGATATTGCCAAGAGAGCAGGCGTAAAGACCGGCGATGCTATCTGGGAAGCGAAACAAAAAATAGCCGACCTGGTAGCGGTACCTGCCGACTTCAAAAAGTATCTTCGTTTCTCTCAGATGGCAAAGGCGATCTATGCAGACTATACTGATCAGATTGAACCGTTTGGCATCGACGAATGCTGGCTTGATGTGACTGGTTCTGTGTGGCGACTTGGTGCTGGCGAACAGATCGCAAACGAGATTCGGCAGCGCATTCGCAGCGAACTTGGAGTTACAGCTTCGGTCGGAGTCTCATGGAATAAAATCTTTGCAAAACTCGGGTCGGATATGAAAAAGCCAGATGCAACAACTATTATAATAGAAGAGAATTTTCGAGATAGGGTCTGGCCGCTGCCGGTTGATGAGCTTCTTTATGTCGGCCGATCAACTGCCAAGAAGCTTCGAAGTCGCGGCGTCTATACGATCGGGGACTTAGCGAATCGTGATTTACATAGCTTAAAGCTGCTCCTGGGTGTATGGGGTGAGACTCTATTTTGTTTTGCGAAGGGCCTTGCTTTGGCACCAGTAAAAAAAGCCGGGGAAGAACGGGTTATTAAATCGATCGGCAATAGCACAACGACACACAGGGATTTGGTCAACAATGAAGATGTAAAAATGATCATCTGTGTATTAGCTGAGAGCGTTTCGGCGAGGCTAAGGGCTCATGGACTAAAATGTACGACCGTATCAATTTATGTGCGTGACAATGATTTGGCATCCTTCGAAAGACAAGGTAAGCTGCAGCAGCCAACATTCGTATCGGGAGACATTGTTGATAAAGCATACGAGCTTTTTTATAGTAGTTATCGCTGGGATAGGCCGATTCGAAGTTTAGGCGTGCGCGGCTCTGATCTTGTTACGGCTACTGGGCATTTGCAACTCGATCTTTTTGGCGAAGATCCAGTAGTGCAGGAAACTGTAGAAAAAACGATCGACGATATTCGGCGCCGATTTGGTCAATATAGCATTCAGCGCTGTTCTATGCTTCAAGATCGTTTGTTGACCGGTTTTAATCCTAAGGATGATCATGTTATTCATCCAACATCATTTTTTAGATAGAGGTTTTTATTATGGGAAAGGTCATTGTAAAAGTATTAGCAGAACATGATACGCAGGGTAGTATTAGGCCGATTCAGATTATCTGGAATGACGGCCGTCGTTTTGATATTGATCGAGTATTAGATGTTCGACAAGCCGCTTCGCTAAAGGCTGGCGGTTTAGGGATGCGCTATACTTGCAGGATTTGCGGCAAAGAAATCAAACTGTTTGATGATAATGGTATTTGGTTTATTGAGACCGATTAGTAGAGGTGATTTTATGCGTTTAAGTTGTAAGTGTGGAAATACGGAGAATTTAGCTGCAAAAATGGAAGGCTTTGATTTTGAGATTGTTCGAATCTCAAATGATAGCAAGACAATTGTAATAGCTGTAAAGTGTCGGCGTTGCGGTGCAGAGTCGGAAAAAATTTTACTTGGGGCATAAAAGGAAAGCTCATCTGTTTTAGTGAAATAACTAAGAAAGATGAGCTCTTGTTGTTTTATTTAATGGTTGATAACAGCTGTTTAATTTTTTCTGAAAAGAAAATGAGGTCATAGGTAAATATTGTCGTATTACTCCATTTGAAAGATTATATAATATGTTCATGAAAGGATGTCTGACATTAACGCAACGATTATTATACTCATTTTTATTTTAGCAGGATATTTTTTAATTAAGCTTCAAGAATATAATCCAATGTTTAAAGAAGATCACGGTGTAATGAGTTCAGCGGTTTTTTTTGTGGCTGCTTTAATCTCTTTAGTTGTTGTTAATATAATCAATAGTCATTTAAAGGGTAGGAAAGCGGAAAAAACAACAGATATTCAATATCATACTAATGATTTATATTTTATAAGAACCAATGAAAATAATGATTCAATTCATTACCACATCAAAAATAATATAGAGAATGGCACAAGTTGGAGCAGTTGCTGTATTTTAAAGCAAGGAAAACTGTATTCCTTTAATCTTGATACTGATAAACCTATTGAGGTTATACAGAATAATCATAAGCCTAGTTACAAAGTTAAAGAAGACTTTGCAACTTTAGGTGAAATAGTTTTTATAAATAATGGTTTTACTTTCAAAAACAATCAAGAAATTGTAGAGTATAAAGCAATATTAGATACAACAACTGACGAAGGATTAGGTACTGCGGCTGATTTTTTACTGGCTCTTGAATTTGGCAATTCCTTCTCGAGCTCTATTACGACAAGTAATTTTGTAATTAAAAATCAGAACGAAGAAATTGTTGCTAAATATTACGTTCCTTTAAAAAACTTAGATTTATCTTTTGATATAGCTAATCAATTAGATCTACGAATTGCAGCTGTTTTTGGAATGATTTTTGACATAATGAGTAATACTTCGTTAAAAAGTATGCAGGTGTCAGAAAATAAATAGTGAAAAAAGTCTAATAGATAAAAAAAGAAGCTAATAGTAAGCTTCTTTTTTTATCTATTTATTTTGTGAAAAAACTTCTTCAATAAACTTGTTGAGATCTTTCATCTTGGCGTCTTTAGGTACCCATTTTTCGCTTTCCCAATTGGCAACATATTTGTGATCCACTTTTAATATTTTCGATAAATCCTGTTTTGTCAGGCCAGCGTATAATCTTGCTTTTTTTAAGCGCTGCGCAAAAGTTTTCTCAGGAAGAAGATCGAAGCAGCCGAGAAACCAAATTGGCTTTTTTAGAGCCTGAGAAATTTTTATTAATGTTGACATTTCGGGGTTCGTTGAATAGCCCTTTTCGATGCTCGTAATTTGTTCTCTTGACATTTTTGCTAGTTTCGATAAGTCTGTAATAAATAGTCTCTGATCCATTCTGGCTGTTATCCAGCGACGGGCCATTTCTGTTGGAAAAGATTCGGGCAGATTTCCATACCTGGAGTTGGAATATTTGTCCCATGAAACTCCCTTGGCAATAATTTCCTCGTAACTTCTGCAACACACGGACATGGATTAGCAGAAGCAATTAATACGAATCTAGCAGGAAATGAAATAGTGGCATTTACTCTAGCAATAGTTACAATACCATCCTCTAAGGGTTGCCGCAATACTTCAAGCACCTGACGTGAAAACTCGGGCAGTTCATCGAGAAATAATACGCCATGATGAGCCAGACTTACTTCTCCAGGTCTAGGGATTCTCCCGCCACCAATCATGCTTGCAGCTGAAAGTGTATGGTGAGGGTGGCGAAAAGATCGTTTTCGTATAAGGCCTGAAGGCCTCTGCAATTCGCCGCTGACGCTATAGATTTTAGTTACTTCTAATGCTTCTTCTTCTGTAAGCGGCGGTAAAATAGAAGGCAGCGCTTTCGCCAGCATTGTTTTTCCCGCTCCTGGTGGGCCGACCATAAGTAGATTATGGCCGCCAGCAGCGGCAATTTCCATAGCTCTTTTGGCAACAAGTTGCCCTTGAATATCAGCAAAATCAAATTCGTAATTGCCGCTAAAAAATGCTTCAGGCTCTGCCTCAATACAAGGCAGAGCCTGATTCTCTGTCAAATAACCAACAAGCTGGCGTAATGTAGCGGCAGCTCCAACAAAAGGATTTCCCATAAGTAATGCTTCAGACCCGTTTTCCGGCGCCACATAAATAGCATGTAGTTCCTGATTTTTTGCGGCTATGACCATTGGTAAAATACCGCTTATTGGCCGCAAACGACCTTCTAAAGATAATTCGGCCGAAAAAAGACAATTGTTAATTTTGTCCTGAGCGATCTGTTCACTAGCGCATAAAATTCCCATAGCGATAGGCAAATCTAATCCAGAGCTATCTTTTTTGAGTTCTGCTGGAGCTAAATTTACAGTAATACGTTTTTGCGGATATATAAATCCAGAATTTTTTAAAGCAGACCGAACCCGTTCTTTTGATTCTCTAACAGCGGTGTCAGGTAATCCCACGATATCAAAACAGGGAATTCCGTTACTAATATCGACTTCTACAGTAATAATAATTCCGTCAAGGCCAAGCGTCGTAGCGCCAAAACTTTGTGCATACAATTTTGTCCCCCCAAGAAGTTCTTTATAGTTCTCTTTTCTTGCTTTCTTTTTTTATAGAAAAAAATCCTCTTTGCCAAACCTTTAGAACTAGGGCATCTATTAGATATTTTTGGGGATACTTAGTATTTCGAAATAAATCATAAGGAGCAAATAATAATGGTCAAAACCGTTGTACTTGATTTTGATGGTGTGATCCACAGCTATACAAGTGGATTTCAGGGAGTTGAAGTTATTCCTGATCCACCTGTTACTGGGATAAAAGAAGCAATTGAGGAGATTCGAAAGCATTATCGGGTTGTGATTGTGTCTACTCGCTGCCATCAAGCTGGAGGAAAAGAAGCTATTAATATATGGTTAAAACAATATGGCATAGTCGTTGATGACGTAGCTGTACACAAGCCACCTGCAATAGTGTATGTCGATGATAGAGCTATTTGTTTTGATGGTAATTCAAGGGGGTTATTAGATAAAATAAGGCGCTTTAAAACTTGGTATCACAACTAAACTGTCAAGCCATTCTAGTTTAAAACAAGACTATTATGAGTGTTCGTGGGGGTGTATCCCGAATTCTGTGTAAACTCCAAAATGCAAGTATAGAATAGAGCAAAAAATTATTGGGCGGCAGCGGTT
>URQW01000044.1 GCA_900550105.1 uncultured Pelosinus sp. | reverse complement strand
ATTGCGTGAATGCGGTCAAAGATTAGATTGTGGATCGACCGATCAAAAGAGCGAACCGTTCCCTTGATAACCGCTTTGTCCGGGATGATATTAAAGGTATCGCCTGAATGAAGATAACCAAGGGAGAGAACTGCCTGTTCTAAGGGGTCAATGCTACGGCTGACTACTGTATTTAATGCAACAGCAATCTGCGAAGCCACTAGTAAGGCATCAATGGTTTGATGCGGCATGGAGCCGTGGCCGCCTTTGCCTTGAATGGTAATCGTGAACTCATCAGGCGAGGCCATGAAACGGCCACTCTTGATGCCAATCGAACCAGACGGTACAGGCTGCCAGAGGTGGGCGCCAATAATAGCGTCAACGCCTTCTAAAGCGCCATCTTGAATCATGAAAATAGCGCCGCCGGGGAAGTGCTCCTCGGAAGGCTGGAATAAAAAGCGAATCGTACCGCTTAAATTTTCTTTATAGTCGACGAGTACTTTAGCTACGCCGAGAAGCATTGCTACATGGCCGTCGTGGCCACAGGCATGGCATACGCCGGAATTTTGCGATTGATAGGGTTTGCCGCATTCATCTTGCAGCTTGAGGGCGTCCATATCGGCGCGAATGGCGATACAACGGCCTGGCTTTGCACCTTTTAAGTCGGCCATAACTCCAGTTTTCGCAATTGCTTTGGGCGTAAGTCCCAGTTCCGTTAAAACTTCCATGATCTTTTTCTGCGTATTGAACTCCTGAGTGCTGAGTTCGGGATGCATATGGAAATGACGACGCAGGGCGATGACTGACTCATGGTGTTTTTGGGCCAGTTTTTTCAGTGAATCCATGAATACGACCTCCAATGACAATGGGTATATTAAGTTTACAGATACGAAGTAAAAATAAAGCCGAACCTGTAAGAGTAAACATAAATATAACTATACTAGATCGACTTTGATTTTCCTGCCTTTTCCTGGATTTTGAGTGGTTTCATTGCGGCAAGGCAGGGAAAAAGCTTTTCCTTACAGAATCTTTTTAGTAATATATGTCTACACTAGTATCGAAAGGGTTAAGGGGGATTTATATGAAGATGAAACGGGTGGACACGACCATAAGTACCGAGAAATTAACAGAGTCGAAAGAGTTCTATATGAAACATTTTGATTTTCGGCTCGTTTATGAAAGTGACTGGTATGTAGAGCTTGTATCGAAAGAACTGCCTTCTGTCGGCATCAGTTTTACCTTACCAGAGCGGGAAGAAGGTATGTATTTTAACGGTAAAGGTCTTGTGTTATCTTTCCAGGTTGATGATGTGGATGCCGAATACAAGCGATTAGAGGAAGAAGGACTTCATATCTATCAGAAATTACAGAATAAGCAATGGGGAGAACGCAGTTTTGTCGTGCTCGATCCCAATGGTGTTCTCGTCTACATCTATACCCTCATTCCGGCGACGCCTGAATATCAGGCAATTTACGACTCTTTTAAATAAAAGGGAGGAAAATCCGGTTTTTTGGAGAAGTATGCCAATTACGCTAAATTTTCATGAGGAGTTAGGGCTATGACAACGACAAATACTACACTACCAGCTAACTTTATACAAAATATAATTAATGAAGACTTACAAAAGCCGAATGGCACGAAGACGGTTCATACACGGTTTCCACCAGAACCGAATGGCTATCTTCATATTGGCCACGCCAAATCAATCTGCCTCAATTTCGGTTTGGCTCGGGAAAACCAAGGCTTATGCAATTTGCGCTTTGATGATACGAATCCTAGCAAAGAAGAAGTAGAATATGTAGAATCTATTAAAGAAGATGTGCGCTGGCTCGGGTTTGACTGGGATGATCGCATGTTTTACGCATCCGATTATTTTGATACGCTCTATGAATGTGCTGTTAAATTGATTCAAGCAGGAAAAGCTTATGTTTGTGATTTATCAGCACAGGAAATGCGTGAGTATCGCGGCACTTTGACGGAACCAGGCAAAGACAGCCCCTATCGCAATCGGTCAGTAGAAGAAAATCTCGACTTGTTTGCGCGGATGAAGGCTGGCGAATTCCCTGATGGTTCGCGAGTATTGCGCGCTAAAATTGATATGGCTTCACCAAACCTCAATTTGCGCGATCCTGCTTTATATCGTATTTTACGGGCCCATCATCACCGAACCGGTGATGCGTGGTGCATTTATCCCATGTATGATTTTGCCCATCCTATTTCTGACGCCATTGAACAGGTGAGCCATTCGATTTGTACCTTGGAATTTGAAGATCATCGTCCATTGTATGACTGGGTTCTTGCTAGTCTGGAATGGGAAAATCCACCACGCCAGATTGAATTTGCTCGCCTAAATTTGACTCATATGGTTATGAGCAAGCGTAAATTGCGCCAGCTTGTCGAAGAAAAACTGGTTAGCGGCTGGGATGATCCCCGGATGCCGACAATTTCCGGTTTGCGTCGTCGTGGCTATACACCTGCGGCGATTCGTGATTTTTGCGAACGCATCGGTGTGGCAAAAAGCAATAGTTTAGTTGATATTGGCATGCTGGAACATTGTGTGCGGGAAGATCTCAATGAAACGGCTGCCCGGGCCATGGTCGTACTGCATCCATTAAAAATAGTGATTACCAATTATCCTGAAGGTCAGGTAGAAGAGCTACCAGCGGAAAATCATCCAGCCCATCCGGAAATGGGTGAGAGAACGGTGCCGTTTTCCCGCGAGCTTTATATTGAACAGGAAGATTTCATGGAAGAAGCGCCGAAGAAATTTTTCCGGTTGACGCCAAGCCAGGAAGTCCGGTTGAAACATGCTTATATTATTAAATGTGAAGAAGTGATTAAAGATCCGGCTACTGGCGAGGTAGTAGAAGTTCGCTGCACTTACGATCCCGAGAGCAAGAGCGGCGGCGCTACGGCAGGCCGGAAAATTAAAGGAACGCTTCATTGGGTAGCGGCAGCTCAAGCTGTGAAGGCAACCGTTCGTTTGTACGACTATTTGCTGCTCGACGACGACGATGCTGATGCAAAGGATTTTAAAGAAACGCTAAACCCCAATTCCTTGGAAACTCTTACGGGCTGTATGGCTGAACCGAGCTTAGCGACAAGTGTTGGTGGTACGCACTATCAATTTTTACGGCAGGGCTATTTCTGCACTGATACAGTTGATTCGAAACCAGATCAGCTTGTCTTTAACCGGATTGTTTCGCTTCGTGACAGCTGGGCTAAAGCGAATAAAGGCTGATTATGACACAGACGCCAGGACCTTCCTATATTTTCTTACTGCTCTTTGTATCGCTGCCTATGGTGATTCTTGCTGTCAACGATTTGTTGTGTCGTAAGTGTTGGGCAGAGGCGTATCGGCCCTGGCGCAAGGCTTTCTGGATTCTTTCGCTGCTCTCTTTTGGCATGGTTTTTATCCCCCGCGCGCTAAAGGTTTCTAGTCTGGCGATTACGCCTATATTCCGTATGCTTCTCGACGGTGCTTATGCGGTGATGATTGGACAAGTTTTTTTCACTTTATTCTTAGGCGCTGTCTTTTTGCTTACGGTTATGGCTAACAGGCTGAGTTCTAGCGATTCCCGTTCAGTCGGTCTATCGCGGCGTCGCTTTTTGGGCGGAGCGGCTGGCTTATTGTCGCTTACTTCTTTTGGGCTGGCGGCAAAGGGTGTTGTAGACGGAGAAACAAGACTCGATGTGGTCAAGCAGCAAGTGAAATTTGCGCAACTGCCAACGGCTTTAGCTCAGTTCAAGATTGCCCAAATCAGTGATGCCCACTTAGGTCCCTTCTTTCCCTTAGAAAAGTTGGATGAAGCGTTAGCGCTAGTCAAAGCCCAGGAGCCGGATCTGTTAGTGATTACTGGTGATTTGATTGATGACCTCGATCTTTTAACGGCAGCGATTGCTAAGCTTAATGCGCTTAGCCCTTCTATTCCGCAAGGAATTTTCTTTTGTTGGGGCAATCATGAATACTTTCGCAATAAGCCCTTAATTGAACGAGCTATCCGAGAGAGCCGCGTGACTTTGCTTGATAATAGCAGTCAACTGCTTTTGCCGGGAGATATTCCCGTTTATTTAGCAGGAGTTGATTATCCTTGGGGGAAGACCACCGCTGACTCAGATCAGATTCGTCAAAAAGATTTAGAGCAAGCGCTTAGTAAGATTCCTTCTGGCGCCTTTACGATTCTCTTGGCGCATCATCCTGACTATTTTACGGAAGCCTTTGCGGCGAAAGTTCCGTTAACGTTATCTGGCCATACACATGGTGGACAAATTGCCGCTTTTGGCCGATCTTTATCGCCAGTGCAGTATAAGTATATGCTAGGCATGTATGAAGATCAGGGCTGCTACGGCTATGTGAGCCCGGGGACAGGCCAGTGGCTTCCGTTTCGCCTCGGCTGTCCGGCTGAGGTGACGCTATTTACTTTTGCAACTAAATAAAGCTTTTACGAACAGCAGTTGAATTCATCGCTGCTGTTTTTTTGTAAAGAAAAAAATTCGAATTCGACTTTCCCTTTTTTTTATGCTATAGTGAGATATTATTGTTTATAACGAATTTTTACAGAAAGATGGTAGGAAAATGATCAGTACAAGCGGGTTAACTCTGCGCTACGGCAAACGGGCGCTCTTTGAAGATGTAAATATTAAATTTACGCCAGGCAACTGCTATGGCTTAATCGGCGCTAATGGCGCTGGAAAATCCACTTTTTTGAAGATTTTATCAGGCGAAGAAGAATCAACCTCAGGTGAAGTTATTATTACCCCAGGGGAACGTCTTGCTGTATTAAAGCAAGATCACTTTGAATTTGACGAGCATGAGGTTTTAAAGACGGTCATTATGGGTCATTCTCGCCTCTTTGAGATTATGGAAGCGAAGGAAGCTCTCTATGCCAAAGCCGATTTCTCTGATGAAGACGGCTTGAAAGTGGCTGAATTAGAAGGCGAGTTTGCAGAACTCAACGGTTGGGAAGCGGAAAGCGAAGCGGCTCAGCTCTTAAATGGTCTGGGCATTGGCGAAGATTATCATTATAAAAAAATGGCTGAACTGGACGGACAGGAAAAAGTACGTGTTCTCTTAGCACAGGCGCTGTTTGGTAATCCCGACATTCTGCTTTTGGACGAACCGACAAATCACCTTGATATCGCTTCGATTCGCTGGCTGGAAAACTTCTTAGCCGATTTTCAAAATACAGTCATTGTTGTATCCCATGACCGCCATTTCTTAAATCAAGTTTGTACTCATATTGCCGATATTGACTTTGGCAATATTACGCTGTATGTGGGCAACTATGATTTCTGGCAGGAATCCAGTCAACTAGCCTTAAAACTAGCCAAAGACGCGAACAAGAAAAAAGAAGATCAGATGAAAGAGCTGCAAAGCTTTATTCAGCGCTTTAGTTCGAATGCTTCCAAAGCCAAACAGGCTACGTCGCGCAAAAAACAGCTTGAAAAAATTACGTTAGAAGACATTAAGCCGTCTACGCGCAAATATCCCTATGTTGACTTTAAAGCCGACCGAGAAGCAGGTGATCAACTGCTGACAGTAGAAGACTTAAGCTTGACGATCGATGGCGTACAGATTTTTAAGGATCTTAGCTTTATGGTTACCAAAGGCGATAAAATTGCTTTTGTCGGCCCAGATGAACAAGCGAAGACAGCGCTGTTTCAAGTATTGATGGGGGAAATCGAACCAGATTCCGGTAGCTTTAAATGGGGCGTTACGACCTCGCAGGCTTATTTCCCTAAAGATAACTCTGCTTATTTCGATACAGAAGATAATTTGGTGGACTGGCTTCGTCCTTTTTCGAAAGATCAGGAAGAAACCTTTATTCGCGGCTTTTTGGGCCGGATGCTTTTCGCTGGGGAAGAAACGCAAAAATCGGCCAATGTATTATCAGGCGGCGAGCGGGTTCGCTGTATGTTAGCTAAAATGATGCTGAGCGGCGCTAATGTGCTGCTGTTGGATGAGCCTACCAATCACTTGGATTTAGAGTCGATTACGTCTCTTAATAATGGTCTGATTAATAATAAAGGAACGATTCTGTTCGTATCCCATGACCATCAGTTTGTTGAGACCATTGCCAATCGTATTATGGAAATTACGCCGAACGGTCTCTTTGACCGCCGTATGACCTATGATGAGTATTTGGAGAATCCTGACGTAAAAGAACAGCTTGACGTTCTATATGGGCGTGCCTAAACCAACGCAAAATAACAAGGCCGGAGACAGTATTCACTGTTCTCCGGCTTTCGTTGTTTACATAGTTATTTAAATCACTTTTGTTGTCCAATTTTCTACATTCCAAACATGAGTGACCCAATCTTCATAGAATTCAGGCTCATGGGAGACAAGCAGAACGGTTCCTTTAAAGTCGATTAAGGCTTTTTTTAGTTCCGCTTTTGCTTCTACATCCAGATGGTTTGTCGGTTCGTCAAGCACCAGCCAGTTGATTTCTCTGAGCATGAGCTTACAGAGACGGACTTTGGCGTTTTCACCGCCGCTTAAGACCATCATCTGGCTCGTAATATGCTCATTGGTAAGACCGCAGCGAGCTAAGGCAGAGCGGACTTCATAGTTTGTTAAACCAGGAAAATCTTGCCAGATCTCTTCAATGGCTGTATTGCTGTTATTACGGCCAGATTCCTGCTCAAAGTAGCCAGTCTCTAAAAACTCGCCCTGGTCAATCTTGCCTGAGACCGGTGGAATGATGCCAAGCAGTGTTTTTAGAAGCGTACTCTTACCAAGGCCATTTACGCCGCGAATCGCCACTTTTTGCCCGCGTTCCAACAGAATATCTACAGGTTTAGTCAACGGTTCATTGTAGCCAAGGACAAGATCTTTGGCTTCCACAATCGTCCGTGACGGCGTACGGGCTTCCATAAAGCGGAAAGTTGGTTTTGGTTTTTCTCGGGGTTTTTCGAGAATTTCCATTCTATCAAGCTGCTTTTGGCGGCTTTTTGCTCGGCCAGTTGTGGAGATACGGGCTTTGTTGCGGGCAATGAAGTCTTCTAGCTTATCAATTTCCTGTTGCTGCCGCTCATAGGCTTTTTGTTCCTGATCCTTACGGATCGAGTATAGCTGCTGGAATTGTTCATAATCGCCTGTATAGCGGGTGAGAAGCGTGTTTTCTACATGATAGATCACATTGACGACCGAATTTAAGAACGGAATGTCATGGGACACAAGAATGAAGCTGTTTTCATAGTTCTGCAAATACCGTTTCAGCCATTCAATGTGTTCAACGTCGAGATAGTTTGTCGGTTCGTCTAGGATGAGGATACTAGGGTTTTCTAAAAGTAGTTTGGTAAGGAGAACCTTGGTACGCTGACCGCCGCTGAGATCCTGCACTTCGCGATCGAGACCAATGTCACGTAGGCCGAGGCCGCCTGCGACCTCTTCGATTTTCGTATCAAGGATATAAAACCCGTTTTCTTCAAGGATGCTTTGAATTTCGCCGACATCTTCCATCATTTTGTCAAGATCTTCCGGTGAAGCGTCGCCCATTTTGTCATAGAGGCTGAGCATTTCCGCTTCTAAATCATACATACCCTTGAAAGCGTCACGCAATACATCGCGGATCGTTTTTCCTTCTGTTAGTACCGTATGCTGGTCTAAATAGCCTACTGTGACGCGGCGGGCCCATTCCACTTTACCGGCGTCAGGCGTTAATTCACCAGTAATAATATTTAAAAAGGTCGATTTGCCTTCGCCGTTGGCGCCGACAAGACCGACATGTTCGCCCTTTAAGAGGCGGAAGGAGGCGTCTTCAAGAATTTTACGGGCGCCAAAGCCGTGGGTTACATTTTCAACAGTTAAAACACTCATGCATAACTCCTGTAAGATAAGATTTTGTTGGATCAAAGATTTACTTATTTGCTATAACGATCATACAGGAGAAAGGCCAAGAATTCAAGGCTCTTTCGCTAGGAGAATAGCGGAAGAGTTATTTTTATGGCAAAAAAGTAATTTTTCGACTATTTTGATGGTTTCCTTGGTTTCAAAGGCGGGATAGTAGAAGGTAAAATGTTTTTTTTCGAGAATTTATTACAAAAAGCGCAAGAACGACATAACGGTGTTAGAGCTAGGATTAAGCGGGGAGGTTTGCCGAAATGAACTTAAAACAAAAACTGATTGCGGCATTTTTGGGAACCGGTTTGACTGTTGTCTTGATTTTAAGCGGGTATTACCTTTTTGACACCATGCAAAAGGAGAAAAAAGATTTACAGGAATATCGTTCGGTACTTATGGAGCAATTCGATTATGATATAAAAAATCAGGTAGAGGTAGCCTATACGCTTGTTGATACAATCTATCATCAGCAGCAAAAAGGGCTATTGCCGGAAGCGGAAGCGAAAAAAAGGGCTGCCGATATTGTTCGCGAACTTCGTTTTGCTGGTGGAAACTATTTTTGGATTGATACAGAGCAAGGCGTCAATATTGTTCTGTTAGGGCGTCCGACAGAAGGCAAGAGTCGCTTTGATGATGTCGATAAGAAAGGTAATAAATTTATTCAAGACATCATTGCGAATGGGAAAAAAGCAGGTGGCGGCTATACGGATTACTGGTTTCCTAAACCCAATCAACAAGAAGCTTTGCAAAAACGTAGCTATAGTTTGCAATTTAAGCCCTATGGCTGGGTCATTGGCACAGGAAACTGGATTGAAGATATTGATAAGCTTGTTGCCGCAAAAACTGCTGAATACAATCAGCAAATGATGCGAAATATTGTTGTGCTTGGCGGGGTCAGTGTCTTAAGTTTTGTTATTTTACTTTCCATGGCTCTGGCTATTAGTAAAAAGGTTGCTGATCCGATTATTGCCATTGAAAGAAATGTGGGTGAAATTGCTCGAGGAAATTTGAGTGTAGACGATCTTGTTATGGAGCGGTCTGACGAGATTGGCGCTTTGGCAACAGCTTTTAATGCGATGAAAGCGAATTTAAATAATTTACTCAAAACCATATCAGGGTCATCCACTCAGGTGGCTATGGCCTCACAGCAACTTATGGAAAACTCCGATAAATCAGCCGAAGCATCTAATCAAGTAGCAGTGGCAATCACTGATGTAGTACAAGGGACGCAAGAGCAAGTAGAAGCTGTTAATCTGGTTTCTAATATTGTAGAAGGCTTTTCGACATCTATTAAACAGATTGCTTCGCAGTCCAATAATGCTTCCGATAAAGCCATAACCGCAGCAAATCGAGCTGATGCAGGACGTGATTCTATGGGGCGGGCCATTTCCCAAATGGGACAGATTGAAACAACAGTAGATCATTCCGCACAAGTAATCGGGCAGCTTGGCAATCGGTCTAGTGAGATTGGCGAAATTATTGGCACCATTGTCGGTATTGCCGGTCAGACTAATTTGCTTGCTTTAAATGCGGCAATTGAAGCGGCACGAGCCGGAGAACAAGGCAAAGGCTTTGCCGTAGTAGCTGAAGAAGTTCGCAAGCTAGCCGAGCAGTCAGCAGAGGCGGCGAAAAAAATTACAGCTTTGATTGGTGAAGTGCAACACGATACTGGGAGAGCTGTTGAGGCTATGGAAAAAGGTCGTCAAGAAGTCAAACGCGGCTCTGAAGTTGTTCAAGAGGCAGAAACAGCTTTTGATGGCATTCGTCAGCTTGTTTTAGACGTATCAGGACAAATCAAAGAAATTGCCGCAGCGATTCAAACTATGGCGCAGGGAAGCCAAAGAATTGTTACATCAGTTCAAGCCATTGAATCTTTAAATAAGCAATCGGCGCAAAGGGCCCAGACCGTATCCGATGCGACAGAGGAACAATTAGCATCTATGCAGGAAATTGCCGCTTTCAGTCGTGAGTTAGCGCTTATGGCTGAGAAAATGGAAACGGTCATCAAGTCTTTCCGGGTATAACGGTTAGCTATAATGAAAAATAGAGCAGCGATAGACGAGAATTCTTAGCGAGTAAGAATCCTGTCTATCGCTTTTTCTTTTAAGGCGCGGAAACTTTTTTAGTCGCCTTCACATAAAATAAGGAAGAAGGCGAGTTATTGTAAAGGAGGCTTATTTTATGGAAGAACTATATCAAGATGATGAATTTCTTGCCGATTGCCAAGAAGACGCTGTGAGCCGCGAAGGTCGCTTTGTATTGGCTCATGCTTATGTTCCTTGGCAGTTTTATAAACGCGCCTATAAACCGGCGGAAGCCTTATGTAAAGGAACTTTATTTCCTGAGCTATTTGGCGTGTATCCAATTCCAAAGTAGCAACGGAGCCAAGACTGAGCGATTAAAAACGGAGGGGAGCCTGTTATGGAATGCGACCAAATGGCGTTAGTGAAAAAGATCCAGGAAATACAATTTGTCGCCATTGAGCTTGCCTTGTATTTAGATACTCATCCCTGCGACAAGGAAGCCCTTGACGACTATAATTGCGCCGTAGAGGTGCTAGAACGTTACCTAAATGAATATATGAATCAATTTGGATCACTCTTATGGTTAGGGCATCACGGCGTCGAAGGCAAATGGGATTGGGCCGACCAGCCCTGGCCCTGGCAAATGTAGAGGGGGAGAAACAATGTGGATTTATGAAAAGACAATGGAGCATCCCATACGGGTCAGCCGTCCCGACGTCGCTTTTGCCAAGCTGGTAATTACCCAATACGGCGGTCCTGATGGGGAACTATCTGCCTCGCTGCGCTACTTAAATCAGCGCTACTCTATGCCCACAGGGGCAGCAAAAGCTATCCTTACGGATATCGGTACGGAAGAATTAGCCCATATGGAGATGATTGCCGGTCTTGTTTATAAACTGACTGATGGCGCTGACCCGAAGGACTTTCAGGAAGCTGGCTGGGGGGGGCAATATGTGCAGCATGACCACGGACTCTTTTGGACCGATGCTAATGGCGTGCCTTGGACAGCGAAATACATTGCCTGCTTAGGCGATCCGATTACGGATTTAACGGAAGATATGGCAGCCGAGCAAAAAGCTAGGTCCACTTATGAACATTTGATTCATTCGACCTGCGATCCCTTAGTGAAAGATACGCTGCGCTTCTTATGGGAAAGAGAAGTCGTCCACTTCCAGCGGTTTGGCGAAACGCTGGATCGGGTGCAGCAATGGATGAATGAAAATAAGCATACCTGGTGCGGCTGTGAAATGAAAAAATAAGGATAGAGGCCGAGTGTTCTTTTGATGCAAAGAATACTCGGCCTTATATATTGTTAATAACATATTATAATAGGTACTTAAAAGTATCTAACATACTTTTAAGTACCTATTATAATTATATAAAATAAAATTGGTAATAATATTGACATTATAGGTATTATATAGTATTATTAAAACAAAATTAAATGCAAGTGAGGTATTTGGTATGGAAAAGTATTATACACCTAACGAAGCAGCTGAGTTATTTTCTTTGAAAGAAAAAACACTGAAAGATTGGTTAAGAGCTGGAAAGATAAGGGGCGAAAAAGTTGGGCGTTCGTGGAGAATAGCAGATAGTGTATTAAGAGAATTTTTAAAGCTTCCGATGGAGATGAATGATGACTTAATTACGAAAAGTCTTGTTCTGGAAGAATTGACAAAACTTCAAAGCAATTTATTGGATGTTTACACTGAAACTAGAAAAGGAATGACTTCTAGTGAG
This sequence comes from uncultured Pelosinus sp., assembly GCA_900550105.1. Taxonomy (GTDB): domain Bacteria; phylum Bacillota; class Negativicutes; order UMGS1260; family UMGS1260; genus UMGS1260. The sequence continues at coordinate 11,590 of URQW01000044.1, read as the reverse complement.
GCATTGCATTTAGCTTCTGTATTGGAAGAGGCAATTCAAAGCATTATCGGGCAAAAAGATTACTTGAATGAAGAGCCAGGAACTCAAAAGCGTCCAAGACGGATTCAAATTGAGCAAGAAGAACCAGGAACGCAGAAACACCCAAGAGGGGGGGGAGATGTGGAACAAGACTCCCTAGTAGATGATATACATAACACCATAGAAGAGCTTGTACGGGGTAATTATTTCCTTTACTTAGAAGAATGGACAGATGGTTATGATCTTACTGGGGAGAAAATAGTAGAGAGAATAGAGGATCATTTGAAGAATGTGTTAAAAATTAGAACAAATTCATCTGTGTTAAGGAACATCTTTAAAGACTTATCAGCCAGTCTTGATGAATGCTCTGAGAAAACTAATCAGCGACCTCAAAGTATTTTAACGAGAGTAGAGGCATATAAATTGGCAGCTCATTTCAAATCTCTGGAAGATTACATAAAGAATAATTTATGACAATGAAAAGTTCTATTAAACGAAAATAAATAATTTACGAAAGAAGGAGAAACTATGAGTATAGAAATTTGCTTAGACCAATATCAAATTGAAAAAAAGTATATTCGAAATAATAAATCTTGCTATATTGATCCTGCCAGAGAAAGATTTATTCAGGAAACCCCAGAAGAAGAAATACGTCAAAAAGTACTCTTATATGTGCAGAAAGAAATGCAGGTTCCACTAGAGATGATTGAAGTGGAAGTACCTATGTGTCACTTTGAAAAAGGCTCTCGTGGACGAGCCGATATTATTGTATATTGCTCTAATGATGAAAATCTTTTAATGCCAGTTTTGGTGATTGAATGTAAAGCTCCAAATGTGCCGCTAACGGATGACGTGTTTAATCAAGTATTAAGGTACAATGATATTCTGAGTGCAGATACTCTAATGATTACGAATGGAAGCACTACAGAGATTTGGTCTTGGAATGATGAACAAAAGGAATTTAACGAATTGCTTGAAGTGCCAAGTTATGCAGATCTGGTACATAAAGAAAATCTGGTCTTCGACAATAGTACTAAAAACCAATGGTTGAGACCTTCTTTTGCAGAGATTCATAAAAGTGAAACGATGCAAGCTTTTCTTGATTATGGGTGGGTAGGGGAAGGGACTCCGCGTTCCTTATATCCTTTTCTCATTAATTTGGGTGGTTTTATACGAGACTATAGTAAAAAAATAGAAGCAGGAACGCTGAGTGGTATAAATATAGTTGAAGATGGCGGCGTTCGGGATACTAGCTTTGGTAATGCTGCTGGTGGGAGTTGGCCAGGCAGTTATCGGTATTTTATTGTAGAAGACAAAGAGAAAAATAATCAAATTATTAGTTTAATGGTTTCAGGCAGTTTAAAGTGCGAAAATCATCCGAAGTTTGGAAACCGAAGAGGCCATACGGCTTTTATTGTAGCTATTGACGATTATGATAAAAGCCATAATACTCTTCAATTAAACTTAGATGATTATATTTCAGTAAATGGAAGTAAGTATACCATTTGGCATGACGGGAAGATTACTGTAGGTAAAAGAGGCGCATGTAAAAAGAGCGAAGTAATTGATTTTATTAGGATGTATTCACCGGATTTATTAGATGATCAAGGAAGAGTTTTTTTGGGCGAATTTGATAATTCTAAAGAAATTTCTTGGGAACAGCCTCAAACAAAAGAATTTATAGGAAGAATTATGAGATATGCTCTCATAAGAGATAAATTCAGAAAATTCAAAATGAAAAATACAATGAAGTAAATGGCTTTTACGAATGCACGCCGACATAGATATAATCTTAAAGCTTTTTGATGGATACTAGAAAAAATCATTTTTATTTTTAGAGCGAGTTTGCGGAAAAAATCTAGGGGGAGGCTTTTGGGAATATTGTTGCATCTGGTAGAAAAAAGGATCCGTTAGAGGGTTTTGGATGAGGGGATGGAAGTTTAAAATAATACTACTCAATAGTGAGATTTGGAAGGAATAGTTTCTATTGGAGTGTTTACTGTATTACGGTAATCATTCCATGATGCCTTTATGCAGATATTGCAGATTTTAAGGTAGTGTTATGGGGGTGAAGTTAAGCTCATTTTCCAGTACTGAAAGAAGTGTTACGAAGAACTTAACTGTGCGGATTTTAATAGAACAGTGTTTAGGATCACCGAGCTAGCCACACTAACTTGACGAAAAATAAATTTGTATACACAGCGAATTTTCAAATTCGTTTATTTGCGGATATGTTACTATCCTTTTATTCTAAGGAGAGGATTGCTGTATTTTCTGATTAATTCCCCAAGGAAGCCAAAGGGAGGACATAGAAAAACGGACCATAGAACTGTTAAGCGGACTCTTAAAAGGAAGTATTAAAGTTTTCTTGGCGCAAACTTGCATGGTCCAAGAAATTTTCGGAACTCTTAGATGTCGCTATCAAAAGATACCAGAGTCGCATTATTCAATTTATCTAGGTTAAGTAAATGCCTTCTCAAAAAGATATAAATATTTACAGAGAAAGCAGTTAAGATTGCCGATACCGTATAGAACAATTAAAATTGCGTGCAAAATAAGATTTTTGAGTATTGTTCATAGCTGAAACGGATTGATGAATAGAAGGCAACAAAGGACGAGAAGCAATTTTGCAAATACAACTAATTTGTATGCAGAACTCTTCGTAATGCTAACTTACCGCAATGCTAACTTACCGCAATATGGCAACCGCGAAAAGTGAGGATGATAACAAATGGCTATCCACTTTAGTGTTATTAACAGATTGAATGATGTGGTGAAAGAGCAATCACTTGGAAAAGAAAGGACTCTAATATTTTTTAAGGGATTCAATGCAGAGTTTTATAATGAAGTTGCCCAACGTCTTCCGGCATTGCATCATAAGTCTTGGATAAATGCTACAGGCTATATCGATGTGCTTGCGTTAGAACGGGAAATAAAAGATTTAACGATAGGTTTTTTGACTAATCAGGATAAAATTTTATGGGGATTTTATGAAGAGTTTATTGCTTTAAGTGATTCATTAAACAGCTTACAGCAACATTTTGACGGTAACTTGGTGATTGTCAGTAATAACTTGTTTTCCAAATATTATCCTCTTGATTTTGAATCGGAAAGAAAAGAAGCGTTGTACGATTATTTTAATGAGGAGGCTTTAGTCGAAAACCATCAGAATGAAAAGTTGGCTAAGTATTACAGTAATGCGGTAAAGCTTTCGGAAAATCTAATTGCATTGTCATTTGTAAATCGACATATTGATGAGGATATAATGGAAATCAACTTTTTTCCTAGCATAGCTGTCAAAGCAGAAGATATTTGTGAAGAATTTGCTGCTATCTCGGTTCATGATGCTCGTTTTGAATTATTTAAAGTTCAATTGCAACAGGGACATGTATATGAGAAGGTGCAGCTAACGATAGAAGACGAGCAGGATAAAAAACAGGTTGCTCCCGTTTGGTGGCTGTGTTCTCAAGCAGGAATGAATGTGACCGTATGCCATCATAATAAATTTAGGGAATTAGCGAAACAAGACGAGAATCAATATTTACATCTTTTGAAGCAGTACTGGGGAGCGGGTTGCGGATTTAGGCTGCTGAATTTTTATAAGAACCCTGATGAAAGTAAAGAACAGATTACTATTTCTCAAGGTCATATTATCAGTGACATCATTGAACAGAGCGAATTTGCTCTGAAAGGGAATGCGGACTTTAGTGATATTTTTATTACGGCCCCGACAGGTGCTGGAAAATCGCTTTTGTTTCAGATTCCTGCTATTCATCTTAATATTCAATGGCAAGCGATTACTCTTGTTATAACGCCTTTAATTGCGCTTATGCGTGATCAAGTGACTAATCTGATTGAAGAAAATGGGGTTGATTTTGCTACTTTTATTAACTCTGATATTACTTTTGATGAAAAAGAACGGAGAATCGCTAGTATCAAAAATGGTGAGATATCTATAGTTTATTTATCGCCGGAATTACTACTAGCTAATTCGGTTGAAAGTATAATTGGTGACAGAAAGATTGGGCTATTGGTGATTGATGAAGCACACTTGGTTACTACTTGGGGAAGAGATTTTCGGGCAGATTATTGGTATATTGGTTCTTATATTGAGAAGTTACGTAATATCAGAAAAAATATTTTTCCGATTCTATGCCTTACAGCTACTGCCGTTTATATGGGAAACGAAGATATGGTGTTAGATACTCAAGCCAGTCTCAATCTGAAAAATTGTAAGCTATATCTTGGTAATGTTAGGCGAGATAATATATCTTTTGAGATAAAAAAACTAAGCAGAGAAGATAATTATAAGAGTATTGACGAACTAAAAATAAATGTAACTAAAAAACGAATAGGTGAATTTGTTCACAAAAACATAAAATCTATTGTTTACTGTCCGTATACAGCGCAGGTAGACGATGTTCATGCTGCTCTTGATGAAGAATGTAGGTCTTATGTTGGCAAGTATTATGGTTCATATGGTAAATTTGAAAAAAATGATTCTTATGAAAAATTTAAGTACGGTGAATTTAAATCCATGATATGTACAAAAGCATTCGGTATGGGAGTTGATATTAGTGATATTGAATTGGTTTATCATTATGCGCCTACCGGAAATCTTGCTGACTATGTACAGGAGATTGGTAGAGGAGCTAGACATAAAGATATTGATGGAATAGCTATGACAGATTTTACCGATAAAGATCTAAAATATGTGCGTATGTTACATGGACTGTCGCGAATAAAACAATATCAGATACGTGAAGTGTTGAGGAAAATTTATCAAATATATAAAGAAAAAAATTCACGGAATTTTTTAATAGCGCCGGACGCATTTTCTTATTTGTTTGACGATAGAGAAATAGAAAATAAAGTAAAGAGTGGGTTACTTTTAATTTCTCAAGATTTAGAGAATAGATATGGTTTTCCGGTTATAAATGTTAGACCAAAAAGTTTATTTACTAAAAATTTTGTCAATATTCCACCGGAAGTTGAAATAGAATTTCTAAATGAATTTGGTCAGTATTCGCAAGCGATTCCTAATGTGCCAGTTAGAATTATTCCTGGATACGGGAAAGTTTGTGATACGATGGTTACAAATTCAGGTAGAATATATGAAATGAATATGGCTCAGGTATGGGAGAACAATTTTAGTTTTTTAACTTTTGCCCAATTTAAAAGAGACTTTTTCCAAGGAAAGCTATTTCAATTTGCTAATCAGCAGAACATATCTCCGCGAGTTAATGTAATTTTACATTATAACGATGATTATTTAGCAGTGGCAGAATCACTTAGAGATTCTGCCAAGAAATTGACTAAGGTATTTTCTAGGTTGAAAAATCGTGGGGAAGTATTTACTAAAGTACAATTTAAAGAGGAATACAAAGCAACTTTTGATGGAACTTTGCGAAGCAGTGATCTTCCAAATCTTATACTCGATTTATTTGTCGCGGATATATCACAAAACATTGGGTTTAATCAAAATTGCGATAAGTTAAAGTTTATTCAGGAACGTCAAGCGCATAACCGTGATGAACGAGTTTATAGAATTATGAATTCTAATTATACAATGCTTACGGGGTATTTAAGTCGGCTATTTAGTCAGTGTTGTCCTAATATTGCTGATAATTCTTACTCGGTTTATATTGCCGTTACGCCTGATAAAAAACGTCCAGAGTTGGTGTTTTTAGCAGTGATGCTAGAGTTATTTGGGTTAGCAAGTTATGAAATTATTGGTGGGAAGAATACAGAAATATTCGTCAGAGTAAACGACCCATTAAAAGTGCGTCGATTATCACTGAAAAATTATACTAATATTATATTAACGGAGATTGAAAGGAAGCAGGAACGATCGCAAAAAGTATTGATGGAATTTTTGAAAAAAGACTTAAGTAATGAAGAACGATGGGATATTATTGAGGATTATTTTCTAGGCCGTGATGATATTGTTTCACAGATATTAGAAATATAATGGCAAGCCGTGTACTAAGATTGCCAGAACCCATAATTTAGATAAATAGGACGCTGAATCTGTAAAAATTGTTAGTTTAGATTTGTCAAGCTGTATAACGCTAAACATAGCGAGTAAGGCGAGAATGTATTCGATGGACAAGCTAGACAAAATCGTTGGTCGAACGTTTGATGAAGTGAGAAAACGATAGAATTGGTAAAAATGAGTATCCCTATCTAAAGTTGAATGATAGAAAAGTGCGCAAAAAGAAAGTCCACTAATCAGTTTAAACAACAGATACGCTGCGGTTTTTATGGGAGAGAGAAGTCGTCCACTTCCAGCGCTTCGGCGAAACATTGGATCGAGTGCAGCAATGGATGAATGAAAATAAGCATGCATGGTGCGGCTGTGAAATGAAAAAATAGGAGAGAAAAATGAAGATATAAAGATATAAAGATGAGAACCCCGGCGTTTATTCCCAAAGGAAGAAAAAGAACGCCGGGGTTTTTATTATGTTTTATGTTTTTGCACAAATAAAAGGTATTCATAACCCTGACTTTTTGTAAGATTGGACAATTTATGTCCATGGTGGTTTGGTAAATTATAAATAATATAAAGGACTAATAGAAGCTAATTGATCAAAGCAATCTGTTACTGATAAAGAAAAGCTGTGTTCAAGAGGTGCAAGGCAAAAAATGAGGTGATACACATGATTACTACTTGGAATGACGTAACTTTTCAAGCGGGGCTCAGCTATAAGAATACAATTTTAACGTATAACTTGTCTGACGAAGAGTTACATATTTTATGTGATAATGTAAATCGACTGACTAATGGGCAATTAAAAATATTTACTGCAAAATATTATCTTGATCTTTATATGGTGCCTCATTTCCTTGCTTTTATCAATTTTGCCAAACTGATAGAAGAAGAGAAACAAAGTTATTTTACTTGGCGGGCGGAATGTGCGGATCAGTCTATAGTCATTGATAGAGAACGGTTTGTTTTGCAAGAGCCTCTTACATATATTTTTAATTGTAATAATCCGGCAAGTGGATTGGTGCAGTTGGTTTTTAACAACAAGATTTTCGAAAACAAGGATATGTTAGAGCGAATACTTTTTCAGGAAATGAAGAAGTTGGATGGTGATACGCATGGAATGGAGCTACAAGTTTAAGTAGATTATGATTTTATTTACATGATGGGAGTGACAAACATGCGAGAGTTTACTTTTATCAGACGTTATGTGAAGCTAAATACTTTAGAGGAGTCTTTTTATATTGAAGATGAGGCTGCGTATATCATTCAATCGGAGTATTATGAAGAGGCTGTTGGCGTGCTGATACAGCAAATTAATGATGTAGAGGGATCGGCAGGTGTATTAAGAAATAACGGTTTTCCTGCTCACTGTGCAACACGGGATGCCCAAAGTTTTTATCTTGCGATGCACTCTCTGTCTGCTTTTGTTTATCAACAAGATGCTGCGTGTTCAACCAGTAGTTTTCGGGAACAACTGCTACAATCAAATGACGGTGAGGAAAACGAAATTTACCAGGGCTTTTACGCGGACGAGCAGCTCTTGTATCCACGGGCTTTGACGGTTCATCGTTTGCAATGTATTGGTAATGTGTGCAACTACTTCTTTGAAACAGAAGGCGGGCGATATCAGGGGGAGTATGACAAGTATCTGTGGTATGATAAGACGCTCTATAAAGGAATGAATTGGAAAATGTCGAAAAAGAACCATTGAATGAAAATGTTTAAAAAACAATGGGGTTGAAGTTTTAGTTAAGGGCTAGAAAATGGATGAAAATAAGCGGAAGGAGCGGTTTATGCGAGCTAAAATAATGAATGAAAAGATAGTGTGGGTGGACTTGCCGGAAGAATATCTGAATTATGAGGCTTTTTTGCAAATGAAATGCGCTAATCCACGCACTTCAGACGAGTACTTAGGTGCTTATTACGAGCATTATTTCGGAATTTTGGTGAAACTGTGGGAAGCCAAAGGGAAGCAGGAGTTTTCATCTGCTTCAATCTTTGGGGAACCAAGAGCTGATTTTATTGAGCTCTTGAACAGCTACATCCAGGCAAGAGAGGAAGAAGATCATTTTTTTCTGGAAGTTCTTTTATGTGATTGGACTCGCTTTATTCAGGAACGAAACTGCTGTAACACTAGGTATGACATTTTTGTAGAATTTATACGAGAGATGGAGAAGGTGTTGAAATAAGCTACTGAAAAATATAATTTTGAAAGTATAGCAATATCATAATCATAATTTTGGATAAATACGGAGAGGATTTGATACCGATGAGAAAACTGGAACCTGATTTTTTGCATGCATTTACGAAAGGTCATTTACAGAGTTTGGCTCAACGCGTTCGGGAAGATAAAGACTTAGATTTACAAATCCGTGAGAATTATATCAATATTTACTATAAAGGTCATTCTTTATTAAAATTGAATAGCAATTTTAGCGGTGAGAGTGAATTTGCTAAAAACGTAGAAGCTTTATCGAAGATAAAACTCGATACCCCTGCAACGACAAAAGAATTTATTGATCAAATTCCTTTTTTGAAAGAAGAAGTTATCAAAAATCGCATTAAAACGAATAAGCAAAACCTTGAGGGGGAGTATGAACAACTAATCATTCGAGCAAATAATCTAGAGAAAAAAACGACGAGTGAATACTACATTATTGATCGTCAATATCAGACATCAAAAGAAGAAAAGGCAAACAGATTTGATTTAACAGGGTTTTATTGGAATAATGAATCTCCTAAATCAAATTCTGTAGTGCCGCTGAGCTTTTTAGAAGTTAAGTTTGGATTAAACCAAGACATTCAAAATTTGGATGAGCAATTGGGCAGGTATTATGGGTATGTAAAGAACAATATAAATGACCTGATACAAGAATATAAAGTGATGCTTGATCAAAGACTGCAGTTGGGGCTATATAATCAGAGCGAGGAAAAGTTGCAAGCACTAAAGAAAATAAAATTTTCCAAGGATATTAATGAGTTTTATTTTCATGTTGTTCTTGTCGATTATAATCCTAAAAGCAGCTATGTTGTTACAGCTAGAGAAAAATTAAAACGGCTTTCTTTTGCAAAGCAAATTCGCATTTTCTATAAAGGATTTGCACTCTGGCATGATGATGGAGAAAAGTTAATATGAAGCTTATCATCCACCGAGGCGCCCATCAAATCGGTGGCAGTTGCATTGAACTGTCAACTAGGAGTACCCGCATTATCTTGGATGCAGGACAGGTTTTGCCGTCATTACATAGTGAAAAAAGTGATCAACCACCAGAGCTTCCTAAAGTAAATGGTCTCTACCAAGGTGGCAAGTGCAAAGTTGATGCCGTGCTTTTTTCTCATTATCATGGCGATCATACTGGCCTTATAGAATCTATTCATCCGGACATACCTGTATATATGGGCGAAGCAACTGCTAAGGTAATGAATATGATGGCGCAGTTTGTTTCAGTACGTCCATCTGTGCAGCCTGCCGCTTGTTTTGTCAGTGGGCAGGCTTTTCAAATCGGCGATTTTACAATAACGCCATACTTAGTTGATCACTCCGCCTATGATGCTTATGCGTTTGTAATTCAGGCTGAAGAAAAGTGCGTAGTGTATACTGGGGATTTGCGAATGCATGGTAAAAAAGCCAAGGCGACTGTGTACTTTATTAAGAAGTTGCCGCAGAGAGTAGATGCTTTGTTATTGGAAGGAACCATGTTGAGCCGAATCAGCGAACCAGTAGAGACAGAAGATCAGATTGCGCAACAGGCCTATGAATTTATGAAACAAAAGAAGGGGCCGGTTTTGGTGATGCAATCCGCTGTCAACATTGACAGACTGGTAGGGATGTACCGGGCAGCCAAGCGTAGCAACCGGTTGTTTGTCATGGATATTTTCACAGCCAACATTGTCGCGGAGCTGGGAGAGAAAATTCCCAATCCCTTGGATTTTAGTAATATAAAAGTTTTTTATCCCTATTTCCTCACTAAACGTATGTTTAAAGATGATGGAACAGTAATTTGGATGAAGCGTTTCAGCCGCTATAGAATTTCCCGGGAAGAATTGGGGACACGCCAAGATTATAGTATGCTTGTTCGAGATTCAATGCTGTCTGATTTGCAGCACATAAATAATATTGTTGGAGCAGGTCTTATTTACTCCTTGTGGGGCGGATATATGCAGACGGAACGTGTCCGGCGTTTTATGCAGTATTGTAGAGATCAACAGGTAGACGTGATTCATTTACATACCAGCGGGCATGCAGATGTAAATACACTTCGCAAGATTGTGCAGGCTTGTACCCCGAAAAATATTATTCCGATACATACAGAGTATCCTGAACGATTTAACGATGAATTTGATAATGTGCGAATTGTTGGGGATGGGAAACCTTTTATATTAGAGAATGATGATTAATCAACGTTGAGTTAAATGCGTAATTATGATACTTCTATCGATGGTTAATTTCTATTCTTACTGGACTGGAGTGGGGCTGATGGATAACAAAAGATTATTATCGTATATAGAAGCTGACGAGCTTAAGAATACTTATTCTGTATATGGGTCTTTTTATAATATCAAACAGTCTGATGGAGAATGTATTCCATGTCGAAATGTCTTGGATATTATAGCAGATAAACGAGAAAAGACGCTAAATAATAATTTTGCAATTCCTCTGCTGTATGGGAAAATTCCTGAAGTATATTTTTGTATGATGAATCCTGGAAGTTCAGAACCACAGCCAACAAAAGTGGAAAGATACAACGGACCACCAGAATATGATATGGATGAAGATTTGCCAAAAAAAATATTACAGACACCGATGGTATCCGCAAAGCCTGATACTACACAGTATATGGTTATGAATGTTATGAAATATACTAATCTGAAGCATGTTAGAGTCATCAACTTGTCCGATATTAGGGAGCCAAAAAGTAAGAATTTTGTTGAGAAAATTAACGGCTTTTATCTTATACATAAAAATCACATTCACAGTATTTTTGATCCTCTTCGGCAGAAAGAGTTACAAATAGCTCTTGGAAACGAAATGAAAATTCCTGTGGTGGCTGCTTGGGGAAAAAATAGAAAATATCTCGATTTAATACACCTTTGTAAAAAAGGGATTGTCGGCACCGATTGTCATGGTTTGTTTGATGATAAGAAGAAACTATTGGCTAAGCATCCGCTTCCGCCGGATTGGAACAAACAGATGGTTTGGTTGGCTGATATGGTAGAGTTGCTTAAAAGTAAGCTGTAAAATGACATTAGCCATGAGCATCAGAAGGAACTTAGCAGGCGTACCAAAGGTATAATATATCTGCGATTCCTTAGTGAAAGATACGCTGCGCTTCTTATGGGAAAGAGAAGTTGTTCACTTCCAGCGGTTTAGCGAAATGCTGGATCGGGTGCAGCAGCGGATGAATGAAAACAAGTAAAAGAACCCCAGCAATCTCTTGAAGACAAAAGATTGCTGGGGTTTATTTGATCAAAGGAAACTGTCTATATCGATTTATTCATTCATTAGGAGACCGTCCCAAATTTTGTGTAAACCTCCATTGTGGTGTAGACTAGAAGCACCGAATGGAGGTTTCTTTATGACAA
>URQW01000043.1 GCA_900550105.1 uncultured Pelosinus sp. | reverse complement strand
CATTCTTTCAGGGCGTCTTTCGCCTGAGGCGGTCCCATGGAGACGACGGTCACTTTGCCGCCTTCTTTTTCTTTGAGTTGCAGCGCCGCTTCCAAGGCATTTTTGTCAAAAGGATTGACAATGCTCGGCACTCCCTGACGAACGAGCGTGTTCGTTACGGGATCGATTTTCACTTCGGTCGTGTCAGGTACTTGCTTGACACAAACTACGATTTCCATACTTTCGGCCTCCTGTTACACATTAGTAAAAGCGGGGGGGCAAAAGCCCCTTACCGCAAGATAGCGCCAGAAACAACCATACGTTGTACCTGATTTGTGCCTTCATAAATTTGGCAAATTTTCGCATTTCTGAAGAGACGTTCTACAGGATATTCTTTCGAATAGCCGTAGCCACCGAAGATCTGAACAGCATCTGTCGTAATTTCCATTGCCGAATCAGAAGCAAACATTTTAGCCATAGCAGCCTCTTTCGAATAAGGTTTGCCCTGATCTTTCAGATAAGCAGCTTGATATACAAGCAAACGAGAAGCTTCAATTTTCGTAGCCATGTCAGCCATCATGAAAGCAAGTGACTGCTGTTTTGCAATCGGTTTGCCGAACTGAACGCGTTCTTTGGAATATTTAATAGAATGTTCCAGAGCTGCTTGTGCAATTCCAAGAGCCTGAGCGGCAACGCCAATACGGCCGCCATCTAAAGTCGTCATAGCAATTTTGAAACCTTCGCCTTCTTTGCCAAGACGATTTGCTGCTGGAACACGGACGTTTTGGAAAATCAATTCCATAGTCTGAGAGGAACGAATACCAAGTTTGTCTTCTTTCTTGCCGAAAGTAAAGCCTGGCATGCCTTTTTCCAAAATGAATGCGGTAATCCCTTTCGTTCCTTGCGAACGATCCGTCATAGCGAAAACAACATAAATATCAGCAACTTCGGCATTCGTAATAAACATTTTGCTGCCATTTAAAATATAGTCATCGCCGTCTTTGACTGCGATGGATTGCTGTGCACTCGCATCAGTACCAGCATTGGCTTCTGTCAAGCCAAAAGCGCCTAGAGAAGTACCTTCTGCGATAGGAGTAACGAATTTTTTCTTCTGTTCTTCTGTACCATATTTAAAAATCGGCCAAGCGCAAAGCGATACGCTAGCAGAAAGAGCAATACCCAAACCGTCATCAACGCGGGAGATTTCTTCTACTGCCATAATATAAGTTAGACCGTCGCCGCCAGCTCCGCCATACTCTTCAGGGAAGCAAATTCCTGACAAGCCTAATTCGACCATTTTGTCATATAAATTACGGTCAAAAATATCTTTTTCGTCTCTTTCTGATGCGCCTTCAGCCAATTCAGCTTCAGCAAATTCACGAACAAGTTTTTTCATTAAAGCCTGATCTTCTGTCATTTCAAATTTCATTACAATACACTCTCCTTTTATCTCTTGCCTTTTTTAGTGAAACATGAGTTATAAAGAAAACTGTCTGATTATACTCTTTCGCCAAAATATTCAAAATACCTTTGCATGAAACTATTTTTTATACAAACTATTTTTCTACAAAATATTCAGCTTTTAGTACATCAGACGCTCCAAACTAGCAAGTAAGCATTTCTTCTTTAATTCCCATAGGCGCATCCGTAAAAATACGAGCATCCATAGTTTTTAAATTTGGCGAAATCTCTGGCTTAAATTCCATGTGTGCCAAAACGTCTTTTTCCAAATCCACGCCTGGCGCAATTTCGGTTAAAGTAAGACCTTTATCTGTCAATTCAAATACAGCTCTTTCGGTAATATACAGGACAGGTTGATTCACTTTGCGAGCGTAGGCGCCGCTAAAAGTAATTTGTTCCACTTGTTTTAGGAATTTTTTAGCCTTTCCTTCCTGAACAATCGTCAGTTTGCCATCACCAACAGCTACTTTGAGTCCACCGGCTGTAAAGGTACCACAATAAACTACTTTCTTAGCATTTTGTGTAATATTAATAAATCCGCCGCAACCAGCAACACGACCTTTAAACTTACTTACATTAATATTTCCTTCAGGATCGGTTTCGGCAAGCCCCAAATATGCTAAATCTAAACCGCCGCCGTCATAAAAGTCGAACTGGTAGGGTTGATCCAAAATTGCTTCGGCATTCGTTGTAGCACCAAAGCTTAATCCGCCAGCAGGTACGCCGCCGACAGGCCCAGCTTCAACAGTCAGGGTCATCGTGTCGCCGACTCCTTCTTCATTGGCAACCATAGAAATTCCTTCAGGCACGCCAATACCAAGATTTACTTTCGCATTACAAATAAGTTCTAAAGCGGCACGGCGAGCAATGACTTTTCTTTCATTTAATTTCATCGGAGGCAGAGAGTTTAATGGCACGCGCACTTCACCAGAGTAAGCCGGATTATAAGCTTCACCATAAGTCTGCTTATGATGCTCTGGTTCAGCTACAACGATATAGTCAACAATCAAACCAGGAATTTTCACGTTCATCGGCGCTAGGGTACCGTTTTTAACAATTCTTTCGACTTGAACAATAACAATTCCACCGGAAGCTTTGGCAGCTTGAGCAATAGGTAAAATTTCGAGCGAAACAGCTTCGCGTTCAATTGTAATATTACCTTTTTCGTCGGCACTAGTACCGCGAACAAGAGCTACATCAATCGGGAAAGGCTTATACCACAGCCACTCCTCGCCGCCGAGTTCGACAACTTCAACAAGATCTTCCTTAGCAGCTGCATTAATTTTACCGCCTTCTACCCGTGGATCTACAAAGGTATTTAAACCGACTTTTGTAATGACGCCAGGTTTTTTGCCAGCAACTCCACGGAACCATTGGGCAATCGTTCCTTGTGGTAAATTATAAGCTTCAATTTGATTTTCTACAGCCAAATTGCCCAGTTTTGGCGATAAATTCCAATGACCGCCAATGACTCGCTTTACAAGCCCGGCATGACCAAAATGATTTAACCCAAGATCCTTGCCGTCCCCTTGCCCTGCTGCATAAACCAAGGTTAGATTTTTGGGTGATTGACTCTGCAAAAAAGTTTCTTCTACTTGAGCCGTAATAGCTTCAGGATGACCGCTGCCAAGAAAACCGGAAGTTGCTACTGTTGCGCCATCATGAATCAACGCCACCGCTTCCTGCTTTGTAATCACTTTTGCCATATCTAACTCCTCCTTAAAGATAAACTCAAAACCTATTCAGCCATAAAAAATGCAATTGCCGTGCCAAATTTCTAAAAATCTGAAAAATTATAATAAAACTTCGCACTTTTCTTCACAAAGTCAAATGTTTTCGATTGTTTGCTTACAAAATATTTTTGTACAATTCCCGTTATTTAAAATATTTGCAAGCCATTCATTTGATAAAACCGTCTAACATTAGACATATATGTCTAATTAATAGACATTTCATGTACATATTAATACACAGTAATCACAAATAATTTTTCTGTTTTTTTTGACTTCATAAAATTCACTATATATTTCAAACGATTTATTTAGAAATAATACGACTATTTTCAAATTCCCACTCATTTTGGTATATAACTTGCAATAACACTTGTTATAAATATCACAAATTTTTCCCCGAAAGGAGTGACGTGTTTCATCGGTTTTCTCAAACTTTACTTAGGATGGTGATTTTAGAATGGATGTAATTGGTATTCTCCTCAGTCTGTTTTTACTTATGTTTTTTGCCTATCGCGGTTTCTCGGTTATTTTATTCGCTCCTGTTTTCGCCCTTCTTGCCGCTTCTATGTCAGGGTTACCCCTGATGCCTGCTTATACGGAATTATTTATGGCTAAAGCAGTTGTCTACATCAAATCGTTTTTCCCCGTCTTTATGTTAGGAGCCGTTTTCGGCAAAGTCATGGAAGACACTGGACTTGCCAAAGCAATTGCTCGTTCCATCATTCAGTCACTGGGCAAAGAAAGAGCGATTCTCTCTGTCGTACTAGCCTGTACGGTGTTAACTTATGGCGGTGTTAGTTTATTTGTCGTTGTATTTGCCGTCTATCCTTTTGCTGCAGCATTATATAAAGAAGCAGATATTCCAAAACGCCTATTACCTGGTACCATTGCCCTCGGCGCCTTTACCGCTACAATGGATTCCTTTCCTGGCACACCACAAATTCAAAATCTCATTCCTACTAACTTTTTCGGCACAACAATCTACGCGGCGCCAATCCTCGGCATTATCGGTGGTGTTCTAATCTACACATTAGGTCTTTTTTACTTGGAACATCGTCGTAAAGCAGCTGCGGCCGCTGGCGAAGGCTATGGTAACCATACCTTAAATGAGCCTGAAGTAAAAGAAGACGTAACACTTCCACCTTGGTATGTAGCAATTCTTCCATTAATTACTGTTCTCGTCGTAAATCTCTTGATTACAAAAGTAAATTGGGACCCTTCATTAATTACTATTTTCCAAGACATGAAAATTCCCCTTGTTGCAGCTGGTATAAAAAACGTTCTCGGTATTTGGGCTTTAATTATCGCCTTGATCTGCGGTATTGTTCTAGCTGTGTTACTAGGAATTACAAAGCTGCCAAAAGGTGGTTTGATCAAAGCATTAAACGCTGGTACTATCGGTTCCCTGCTTGCCATTATGAACACAGCTTCTGAAGTAGGTTACGGCAATGTAATTGCGTCCTTAAGCGGCTTTAAACACATTTCCGCTGCTCTCATGTCCATCAAAGTCGGTGGCAGCCCGCTCGTATCAGAAGCCGTTACCGTAAACGTACTAGCTGGTGTCACAGGCAGTGCTTCCGGCGGTATGTCTATTGCCCTAGATTTAATGTCTAAAGACTGGCTCGCTTGGGCAAACTCCATTGGAATGTCCCCGGAAATTCTTCACCGTGTCGCTTCCATGGCTTCCGGCGGCATGGATACGCTTCCTCATAACGGCGCAGTCATCACGCTTCTCGCCGTTTGCGGTATGACTCACCGCGAATCCTACCCAGATATTTTTGCTATGACTGTTATTAAAACCTGTATGGTTTTCCTCATTATTTTGCTTCATTCCATTACAGGCATTCTGTAAAAACAAAATCAGTAATAGTAGCTGCTCCGCTAGGAGCAGCTTTTTCTTTATGCAAAAAACGAGTATAATATATGAGAATGCTTCTTCTTAAAGGAGGAATTAGGTTGATCACAGCAAAAAAAGCGTTTCTCACCGCGACCATTCTACTCACGTTTTTTCTCTTCATCGAAGTTCCCATCATCGATGCGGGCCTGACAAGTCAACCTAAGCCCAGTGATGTACTCATTGTACTAGGCGCTCGATTAATCGGTCATGAACCTAGTGCAGTGCTTCAATTAAGGCTGCAAGAGGCTTACCGTCTTTATGAAGCAGGGTATGCCAAAAAAATCATCGTGAGCGGCGCTAAAGGCTCCGATGAAGATATTTCAGAAGCACAAGCTATGAAAGACTACTTTTTACAGCAAGGCGTATCAGAAGATGTGATTTATATGGAAGAGCACTCTTATAATACCTATCAAAATTTAGCAAACTCAAAAAAAATCATGGAAGAAATGAACTGTCATAATGCGATCATCGTATCAAACACTTCTCACATACACCGCGCTCTACTGCTCGCCAACCAAATAGGTCTTGAAGCAACAGGCGCTCCGGCCCCACTACCTAACAATATTTATTTCACAGCAAAACAATATGCGCGAGAAGGCGCCGCGGCAGCAGCCCTGCTGTTCATCCCGTCAAAATAAAAACAGCCCTTTAAGTCATACATTCTGATATGCCCCCAATAAGTTAGATTTTTATGGTCTAATTTATTGGGGGCAATTCATTCCGACTAAAGGACTGTCTTTTTATTTATTCCATATTATGCGACCGTTACCGAACCAGAACCAAGCAAATTCAGTAATTTAGACACAATATCAGTCGATAAATCAACCCAAAAACCGCGGTCTGTTTTAATTACTTTTTTATTGCCGGCAAAATGAAGATACACAACCGACTCTCCCGCTTCCGCCTCAAGCAACGCTTTCAGTTTAGCCATAATTTCTGGCGTTTCCTGATGAACAGCGATCCGAATGTGCACTTCTTTACTGTTATCAGCAATACTTGCACTTAAGTCACGAATGCTACTTGCTAAAATCTTAGCAGATTCCTCATTTTTACTGATACGCCCCTGTATGATCACGGCTTTATCTAATAGTAACAGCGAACTGTACTGGTCAAAAACGCGAGGAAATACAACAATTTCGATATGATCGGTCAAGTCTTCCAGCTCTAAAAAACACATAAGCTCGCCATTTCGGGTGCTGATTCGCTTTGCGCCAATAATCATACCGCCAATGCGTACGGTTCGCCCATCAGCAAGATCGCCTGACAAAATATCCTTGATCGCCGTCAAAGAGCGAAACTGTTCACGATAAGAATCAAGGGGATGACCCGTAATATAAAAACCGATGATTTCTTTTTCCATAGCTAGGCGTTCTAATAGCGGCAATTCCGGCATGTCGGGCAAATCAATATGCACCTGACTTGTCAAATCGTCATCACCAAATAAGCCAATTTGACCGCTTTGTAAATCTTTTTGCAGTTGTTGGGCCGTTTCAACGACTTTATCTATGACTTGTTTCAGTTGTGATCGCTTATATCCTAATGAATCAAAAGCACCGCATAAAATCAGACTTTCCATAACTCGCTTATTAACAAGCCGCATGTCAACACGGCGACAAAAATCAATCATCGACGTAAATTTTCCATCTTGTTTGCGAGCTGCAATAATACTTTCAATAGCCCCTTCGCCCACATTTTTTACAGCTCCCAAGCCAAAGCGAATCGCCTGTTCACTTACGGAAAAACGCGATTGGCTTTCGTTAATATCAGGCGGCAAAATCGCAATTTTTAAGCGACGGCATTCTTCAATGTACTGCCCGACTTTTTCATTGGCGCCAATGACGCTTGTTAAGAGCGCCGCCATAAACTCCTGCGGATAATGCGCTTTTAAATACGCCGTCTGATACGCCACCAAAGCATAAGCAGCACTATGCGATTTATTAAAGCCGTAATCGGCAAAATGAGCCATCAAATCAAAGACTTCAATCGCAAAACCTTTCTCAAGTCCATTATTGATGCAACCTTGAACAAAATGATCTTTCTGGGCCATAAGAACTTCATGCTTCTTTTTCCCCATGGCGCGCCGCAAAAGATCTGCTTCGCCTAAAGTAAATCCTCCAAGCACAGAGGCGATCTGCATAACCTGTTCCTGATATAAGATAACACCAAAAGTATCCTTTAAAATGGGTTCAAGCAACGGATGTAAATATTTCACTGTTTTGCGGCCATGACGTCCT
This sequence comes from uncultured Pelosinus sp., assembly GCA_900550105.1. Classification (GTDB taxonomy): domain Bacteria; phylum Bacillota; class Negativicutes; order UMGS1260; family UMGS1260; genus UMGS1260. Next base: position 16,437 of record URQW01000043.1, on the reverse strand, counting down.
TCAATAAAATCCGTTACCATACCACTGCCTAATGGCCCTGGTCGATATAAAGCTACAAGGGGAATAAGGTCGGCAAAGCAACTAGGTTTTAATTCCTTGACTAAATGAGTCATGCCTGATGATTCCATTTGAAATACACCCGAAGTTTCACCTTTTTCTAAAATTGCAGCAGTTATTTCATCCGCTAAGGCAATGGCCTCAATGTCAAAAGCGCTGTCGTGATTTTCTCTAATTAAATCAACAGCGTCGCCAATCACAGTCAAAGTACGCAATCCCAGCAGATCCATCTTGAGCAGACCGAGTTCTTCAATCAAGTCTTTATCATACTGCGTCGTTAAAAACCCTTCAGTAGAGTTTTGGAGCGGTACATATTCTGTTAGAGGCTGCCTAGCAATAACCAGTCCCGCTGCATGAGTCGAAGCATGCCGCGGTAGTCCTTCTACCGCCTGAGCTAGATCAAGGAGTTTTTTAGCTTCTTCATTTGTCTCATAGAGATTTTTCAGTTCATGACTTTGGACAAGCGCTTTTTTTAGAGTAATGCCAAGTTCGTTAGGAATCAACTTGGCTATCTTATCAACTTCGCCATAGGAAAGATTCAACGCTCTGCCCACATCACGTACTGCGGCCTTTGCCGCCATCGTACCAAAAGTAATAATCTGGGCTACATGATCCGCACCGTAACGCTGAGCTACGTATTCAATAATCCTACCGCGTTTTTCATAGCAAAAATCAATATCAATATCAGGCATGGTAACCCGTTCTGGATTTAAGAAGCGTTCAAAAAGCAATCCATACTGCAATGGATCAATATTGGTAATTCGGAGAAGATATGATACGACACTGCCGGCAGCTGAACCGCGGCCGGGGCCTACGGGAATTCCGTTCCGCCGGGCATAGTCCACAAAGTCCCACACAACCAGAAAATAGCTATCAAAACCCATATCATGAATAATAGATAATTCATAATCGAGACGTTTCTTTATTTCATCAGTTACATTTTGATAACAGCGCTCTAAATTTCTTTCACAAAGCAGGCGCAGATAAGATTGAGCGGTATAACCTTCCGGCACCGGAAATTCCGGTAAATGATAATGATCAAAGTCAAAATCCACCTGACAGCGTTCAGCAATCTTTAAGGTATTCGCTAGCGCTTCCGGCTGACCAGGAAATAATGCAGCCATTTCTTCGCCTGATTTTACATAAAATTGATCATTAGGAAACCGCATCCGATTTGGTTCATCAACCGTTTTTCCCATCTGGATGCATAATAACACATCATGAAATTCCGCATCCTGCCGCTGAATGTAGTGAATATCATTCGTAGCAACCAAGCCAAGACCATATTTTTTTGCCAAAAGAATCAATGCTTCATTTGCCGTTTTCTCTTCTGGCAAACGGTGATCTTGTATTTCTAAAAAGAAATGATCTGTATCGAAAATATCAAGATATTCTTGTAAAATCTCTTCCGCCTTCGGTAAATTTCCTCGTAAAATCTGGGCAGGAATTTCCCCGGCAATACAGGCGCTCAATACAATGATCCCTTTACTATACTGCCGCAGCAATTCGCGATCGATTCGCGGTTTATAATAAAACCCCTCTGTATTCCCCCGCGATACCAGCTCAATTAAGTTTCGGTAGCCTTCATTCGTCTCGGCTAATAAAATCAGATGGAAATAGGCATCGCCTTCTCTTGTGGTTTTCTCTAACCGCGACTTTGGCGCTACATAGACTTCACAGCCAATAATTGGTTTAATACCAGCCTTTTTGGCTTTTTTATAAAAATCAATACAACCGTACATCACGCCATGATCAGTAATGGCAATCGCCGGCATATTCATTTCCTTCGCCCGGCTGATCAGTCGATCAATGCGGCTGGCCCCATCAAGTAAACTGTATTCTGTGTGAACATGAAGATGAACAAAGGGAGTCTGCTCGCCTTCTGTTTTTCCTGCCATAAAAACCTCCAAATGCTATATTGCAGTATGAAAAAACAGCACTGCCTCGCGAGCAGTACTGTTCAAAAGTTCAGATTTTATCTTATTGCAAGCCAAGACGTTGGACTGCAATCGGACTGTTAAAAGCAAATAAATCATGGAAAGAGGTGCGATCTAACGCCTTTTCACAGGAAACAGCTACTCCTTCCGGCACATACAAAATCACTTCATCTGAAATGATTTGAGCCTGTCCGTGAAGCACATAACATACACCTTGCAAAAAGTCATGCATAGTCCGCCGCTCATATTGCTGCAGTCCCGCATAATTGATCAGCAGGGCTGAACCGTCTTGTAGCCAATCGGCGTAGGAACAAGTCTGCTCAAGTATAGCAGGCGAAAGTACAATCATTTTCCCCTGGGGAGATTCTTGCAACACAAGAGAATGAGGCCTGAGGCGATGCTCTCTCTCCTCTGATGATTCATTCAGACTCTCGGGCATGATATATTGTTTTACCTTATCCCATAGAGAAGGAGCCATAATTGTTTCGCCTCCTAAAAATCAGCTGCGACTTAGCTCAATCTTTCGCCATTTCTTTATATAATTCGCGATAAAAAGAATCTCTCCTGCCATAAATACGGCAAGAAAAGAAATCCTTAGGATTTTTTCTTTTCCCGACCGCGAGCTTGACGATTTAAAACAGTTTTGCGTAAACGAATGCTTTTCGGCGTAACTTCCACTAATTCATCATCATTAATATATTCAAGAGCCTGTTCTAAACTTAAAATTTTCGGCGACGTCAAACGAATCGCTTCATCAGAAGAACTAGAACGCATATTTGTTACATGTTTTTTCTTACAAGGGTTCACGTCCATATCCAGTTCTCTGGTATTTTCGCCAATAATCATGCCTTCATAAACTTCCTGCGCTGGAATAATAAACATAATTCCACGATCTTGTAGGCTGTAAATGCCATAGCCTGTCGTTTCCCCTTGTTCAAAAGCCACAAGAGCGCCACGTTTTCTGCCTGGAATTTCTCCCTTGAACGGAGCATAACCATGGAACAAATGATGCATAATGCCATTGCCCTTGGTATTTGTCAAGAACTCGGAACGGAAACCAATCAAGCCGCGAGCTGGAATGATAAATTCCATACGCAAATAGCCGGACAATTCCACCATATTAACGAGCTCTGCTTTTCTTGTGCCGAGCGATTCCATAACGGCGCCCATAAATTCCTGCGGTACGTCAATAGTCAGATTTTCCATTGGCTCACAGAGCTGACCTTTTATCATTTTATTTAACACACGCGGTTTTCCTACTTGGAATTCGAAACCTTCACGACGCATTGTTTCAATCAAAATTGCCAAATGCAATTCGCCACGGCCTGCCACTTCAAACGAATCAGGGCTATCTGTTTCTGTAACGCGTAAGCTTACATTCGTTTCGATTTCTTTAAACAGACGATCGCGCAAATGGCGGGATGTAACAAACTGGCCTTCGCGGCCGGCAAAAGGACTGTTATTAACACTAAAGACCATCGCTAAGGTCGGTTCATCAATATTAATTGTCGGCAAAGCCTCAGGATTTTCCGGATCAGCAATCGTTACGCCAATATTAATATCAGCGATTCCTGTAACAGAAACAATATCGCCAAGCGCCGCTTCAGAAACCTCAGCGCGCTTCAGACCTTGGTAAGTATAAACCTTACCAATTCGTTCCCGTTTCGAAACATCACCATTTAGAACAACGACATTTTGTCCGGCCATCATTTTACCGCGGATAATACGACCGATAGCAATTTTCCCGACGTAATCATCATAATCCAGTGTAGTGACAAGCATCTGCAAAGGACCATCAATTTCGCCTTCTGGTGCTGGAATTTTTTCAATGAGCAAGTTAAATAGCGGCGTTAAATCCTTATTATCATCATCCATGCTCATTTTAGCAATGCCTTCACGAGCTGTTGCATAAACAACAGGGAAGTCAAGCTGTTCGTCATCTGCATCGAGTTCAATAAAGAGTTCTAAAACTTCATCAACGACATCTTCTACGCGCTGGTCAGGACGATCAATTTTATTGATGACAACAATTGGTTTTAGTTTTTGTTCTAGAGCTTTGCGCAATACATACTTCGTCTGCGGCATAGGGCCTTCGAAAGCGTCAACTAACAGAAGTACGCCGTCAACCATGTTTAATACACGTTCTACCTCGCCGCCAAAATCAGCATGGCCAGGAGTATCCACAATATTAATTTTCACGCCGTCATGCATAACAGCTGTATTTTTCGAAAGAATTGTAATGCCTCTTTCTCTTTCTAAATCATTAGAATCCATTACCCGTTCCGCAACTTGTTCATTGCTGCGAAATACGTTGCTTTGTCTAAGCATGGCGTCTACCAATGTTGTTTTGCCATGGTCAACGTGAGCGATAATGGCGATATTTCTCAAGTCTTCGCGCTTCATGTATAAGTACCTCCTAAGTACAAAAGAGAAAAGGATGCTGTGCCACCTAGCATCCTTTCTAGTTTCATTTAAATATCAATATAGTATACTTCTTGCCCTTCTGTCAATTGTTTCCCGTAAAATTTTACACAAAATCCGTCATAAATTCAAAAACGCTGTCTTTATTTAGCAAAAAACTTTTTCATTAACCCGCGAACTTGCGAAATAAGACCGAGCACTTTACCGGCTTGTGCTGGTTCCTTAAGCAGAATTGTTTCGAATTTTTGTTTATACTCACGATACTCTTCTTCCATATCTTTAAGCGCGCTCTGCACTTGCCGCACAACAGGGTCCACAATAACAATATCGGATTCCTTCACTTCATAGTGACGGCCTGTAATGGTAATGGCATCACCATAGGCAGGGATATAGGCAGGCGCCTGAATCGTTTCCTCTACCACTTTTGCAAAAGGCTCTGACATGTTAATTTCGCCATGAACAATGAACACACCAGCTGGCGGCTCTTTAAAAGAAGACAGCCAATGAAGCAGTTGCTGTTGATCAGCATGGGCTGAAAAGCCTTCTAAATTGCAAATTTTCGCCTTAACAGCGACTTCTTCCCCCATAATTTTAACGCGTTTAGCCCCTTCGATGATCCGACGCCCTAAACTTCCCTGCGCCTGGTACCCTACAAACAGAACCGTTGAGTCGCTTCGCCACAAATTATGTTTTAGATGGTGAAGAATCCGCCCAGCATCAGCCATGCCGCTGGCTGAAATAATGACAGCTGATTGATCCATTGTATTAATATTTTTTGATTCTTCCGCTGTTTTCGTAAACCGTAGGTTCGGCCAATCCGCTGGCCCCTTGCCTGAAGCCACTAATAATTCATAGGCCTCTTCATCATAATCTTCCGAATGACGAAGAAAAATACTAGTAGCTGCAATCGCTAAAGGACTGTCAATAATCACAGGAATATCCGGAATCCGCTTTTCTCTAAGTAGTTTTTGCAAATAGTATAGCAGCGTCTGCGTTCGCCCGACGGCAAAAGCGGGAATAATAATATTGCCGCCTCGCTCTACTGTTTCACGAATAATTTCGGCCAACCGCTCTTCTCGATCATAGTGTTCATGAACCCGGTTGCCGTAAGTTGATTCGGTAATGACATAATCGGCATGTTCTAAATAAGTAGGATCTTTTAAGATCGGTTGATCAGGCTGCCCTAAATCGCCGGAGAAAACCAGTTTTGTCGTTTCCTCCCCTTCGGTCACATAAACTTCTAAAAGGGAAGAACCTAAAATGTGACCCGCGTCTTGAAACACAATACGAATGCCTGAAGCGACCTCAAATTCACTCCGATAAGGAACAGGTGAAAACTGATTTAAGCAGTTATAAGCGTCATCGATCGTATACAAAGGAATCAGTTCTGGCCGTCCAAGTCGTTTGCCTTTGCGATTATAAATTTCGGCATCATATTCTTGAATGTGAGCGCTATCAGGCAGCATAATTGAGCAAAGCTCTTTTGTAACAGGAGTTGCGTAGATTTTACCGCCATAACCAGCGCGGCAAAGACGCGGCAAAAGTCCGCTATGGTCAATATGGGCATGCGTTAAAATTACAGCATCTAAAGTATTGGGCATAAAATGAAAGGGGCGGCGGTTGAGAGCTTCGATTGTTTTTGAGCCTTGAAACATACCACAATCAATTAACACCTGTTTTCCATTGGCCTCCAGTAAATAGGATGAGCCTGTTACCATCATTGCTGCGCCTAAAAAAGTAAGTTTCACTATAACCACTCCTTTACCGTCTAATCTTTGCTTTCCTATTACTTTATACTGAAAAGTTCGACAAAGAAGACTTTTTTCCCTTTTCCCCAAAAAAAGAACCATGAACGGCAAACCGTTCATGGCCAAAAGTTCAATCCGTAAAAATTAGGGGCGTCCTATGACTCGTACCTCTGGTTGAAGTAAAATGCCGTGAGCCGCCTGTACCTTTTGCTGCACTGCGGCAATCAAATTTAGTACATCTGTGGCTGTGGCTCCGCCACAATTCACTACAAAACCAGCATGTTTCTCGCTAACAGCGGCACCGCCGATCTGAAACCCTTTAAGCCCAGTCTGTTCAATCAGCGTACCAGCAAAGTGACCAGGCGGACGTTTAAAAGTACTGCCGGCACTTGGCATATCAAGTGGCTGCTTTGCTTCACGCCGAGCAGTGAGCTCCGCCATTTTTGCCAAAATAGCCGCTGAATCGCCGACTTGTAAAGATAAAACAATTTCACAGATAATAGCATGATTTTCTTGAAAAATACTGTGACGATAGGCAAATGCTAATTCTTGTCGAGACAATACGATTTCTTGACCATCAAGCGTTACTGCCGAAACCGAAAAAACGATATCCTTGATCTCTCCGTCATAAGCGCCCGCATTCATAAAGACTGCGCCGCCGATGGTTCCGGGAATGCCAATGGCAAATTCAGCGCCAGAAAGCTTCTGAGTCGCAGTAAATTTTGCTACATCAGCCAAAAGAGCTCCCGCTCCCACGGTAATTGTGTCGCCATTGGCCTGCATGAATGCCATATTATCGCCTAAAGCAACTACAGCCCCAGCAATACCGCCGTCACGAACAAGCAGATTGCTGCCATTACCAATCACCGTAACAGGAATCTGATGCTTTGCCGTAATTCGCATGACTTCTGCCACTTCTTGTTGACTACCTGGCAAAATAAAATAATCAGCAGGTCCGCCAATTTGAAAGGTCGTATGATCTTTCATCGGTTCATCAAATAAAACTTTACCTGTTACCAATGCAGTTTGAAGCTCTGCCCTAAATTTTTGATTAGCGCGGTAATTTTCCAAATATATCCATTCCTTCAGCTATAGAATCACCTAATACTTTATAAATATCGGCCATAAGACGCTGAAACTTAAAGTGAGCCTGCAAAAATTGCGCTGCTGTCTGATTCAGCATCAAAACTTCCATAAATTTTTGTAAATCTGCCTCTTTTTCCGTTGACGGTTGGCCCGTCATACGTTCATACTCATAAGCCATTTGCTTCGCTAAAAAATCCCGTACAAGTTCTTGGGCCTTACTATCTTGTTCTAATACCTTTTTGGCTCCGACAAGTGCTTGATACTCCGCACTTGTATTTAGCAATCGAGCTAATTCATGCGCTTTATCATAAATGCTCACTGGATTCCCCCCAATATTCTGCTTTGTTAATATATGCAAGTTATAAAAGCCTATGCTTTATTTTCTAGCGCATACCAGGATAGCCAATCTGACGAAGCGCTTCATAAGCTACGATAGCTACGGCATTCGACAAGTTCAACGATCGAGCGTCTTCAATCATCGGAATCCTGAGCCAACTATCAGGATAACGATCCATAATTTCTTGCGGCAAACCTGCTGTTTCGCGACCGAAAACAATGACATCTTCTTTTTGAAAGGCAATTTCACTATGGGCTTTCTGCCCTTTTGTTGTATTTAAAAAAAAGCGATGGCCTTGAAATTTCGCTTCGACTTCCGCAAAAGAATCATAATAAAACACATCAACAAGATGCCAATAATCAAGTCCAGCTCGTTTTAAATGCTTGTCATCTGTTGAAAACCCCAAGGGCCTCACTAAATGAAGACTGCAACCTGTGGCCGCACACATTCTAGCAATATTCCCAGTATTTCCGGGAATTTCTGGTTGAAATAAAACTATATTCACTGACATTTCACCTCATAAATTGTATTATAAACGACATATAACAGAAAAAGCAAACAGAGCAAACAACAAAGTTTGCCCTGTTTGTCATATTTCTTGCGACTAAGCTTTGGCCTGTAAAACCATTACGGCAATATCATCGCGAATTTTTTGATTCTGCACATTTCCCACTAAGTTTAAAATAGTATCAAAAAAGCCTTGTGGATTCGAATGCAGTAAATATTTATAACTCATGAAATAGCGCTGTAGATCTTCACCAATATTTTTTTCTTCTTCGATAATCATCGCATCAAAAAGTCCCTCGGTAGAAATAAGCAGCATATCACCTGGCAGAAAAGTCTTCTGTTCATCCGTATAAGTAACGTTTTCCTGCTGCCCTACGGAGCAACTTTCCTGATGCAAACATAACGCTGTATCGGTCTTAGCTGAATAAAAGAGCGGGTAACAGTTCCCCCCATTAGCCCACGTAAGCGTCTCTCCTTCAATAACGCCGACAAAAGCATCAAAAGGTTGAGCGCCTTTTAACATTTGATAAAAAGACTGATTCATTTGCTCTAAAACAGCCGCCGGAGTACGACCTGCCTTGATTGAATGTGCAAATTCTATTTTTCCCATAGCTGCTGTCATGGCCGCCGTGACCCCTTGACCAGACATCTCCGCCATAATAAACCAAACCTTATTTTCTTCTTGTACACAGTCATAAAAAACGCCGCCAATATCTTGACAAGGTACATACTTCCCAAACATTTGTAGGGAAGGAAAGTTTTTCACTTCGGTCATGAGCATTGTGTGAAATACGTTAGCAAGCATTCTTTCAAGTTGCATTTTTACCTGCATGGACATAAGTTCTTTCTTCTGGGAATAAGATTCCAAGGCATTTTTTACTTTGATTGGCACAATCACCTTCATTTGTTGCGGTGTGAGCGGCTTAGTAAAATAATCGTAAGCACCCAATTCCAAGGCCCGGCCAATGCTTTCAATATCGTCCATCGCCGAATAAACAATCACTGGTATATCTTTAAGGTCTTCGTTTGCTTTCACTTCTTCAAGAACCTGATAACCATCTTTTCCCGGCATCATTAAATCTAGAATCACTAAATCGATAGGCTCACGTTCCAAAGCTTCCATGGCTTTAAAACCATCTTCCGCTTCTAAAAATGTAACAGACTCCAAAGTACTAAGCACAGAAGAAATCAATCGGCGGTTCAACCTTACATCATCAACAACTAAAATCTTATACAAAGGAATCACCTCACGTTTTTTCATGTTTCGTTTTCCTTGGCAGGCAACTGCACTGACTGTTTATTCGAAATCAAATCTTCTAATTCTTTATACACTTGCTGAAACTCACTTTCTAGCGCCGCAAAATGCTGACGACATTCGGCGAAATTTCCTTGATTCGCCCATTGTTCCATCTGTTGCAGCAAGCGACTAAAGCGCCTAGCTCCCAAGCTAGTACTACTTGATTTTAAATTATGAAGCAATATAATAAACTCTTTACTATTTTCTTGCTGCAAAGCTACCGCAAGATCAGAAAAACTCGTTGGCGCCTCCTGTAAATATATGGTAATCAATTCATAAACAAAGTTCTCAGCACCAGAACTTTCTAGTGTGAGCAGAGCCTCAATTTGACCGAGTTCAACTGCTCTATCCTGTAGCAAACAAGTCGTTTGTCCCAAAGAATCAAAAGCAAATAAATTAACCGCTTCTATGCCAAAAGGCGCTACGAACCAAAAAGACGAACCCTTGCCAAGTTCACTAGCAACACCGATTTTCCCACCCATTTTTTCAATAAATTTGCGGCATAAAGCAAGTCCCATGCCTGTACCGCCAAATTGGCGTGTTGAGGAACCGTCGGCCTGCACAAAAGGCGCAAAGAGCTTCTCACAGTCCTCCGACGCAATTCCAATTCCCGTATCGGCAACAGTCACGCGCAACCACAAACAATTGCTTTGAATATCGACAGCCTTCATCGACACCGTTATATTCCCTTGGCTTGTAAATTTTATTGCATTGGCAGCAAGATTCAAAATCACTTGCTGTAAGCGAACAGGATCGCCAACAAGCTGCTCTGGAACATTTTCATCCACGTGAAACGCTAGCTCCAACGCTTTTGCCGCCGCTTCCGACTGCAATAGCGCATGCATGGTATGCATGATCTGGCGTGGTTGAAATAAGCGCGTGTCAAAAATCAGTTTATCCGCCGCCGCCTCCGAATAATCAATCAACTCCGTAAGAATCGTTAATAGTAAGGAAGCCGATTCATAAATCATGGCGACATACTCCTGTTGCTGCGGCACTAGTTCCGATTGCAACAATAATTCGCTCATTCCTAAAATTCCGTTTAGAGGAGTACGAATTTCATGACCGATATTTGTCAAAAATTCATCCTTAGCCAGCTTAGCCTTTCGGACCTCTTCTTTCGCAGCAGCCAGCTCTTCCTTGAGCTTTGTTAATTCCAATAGACGATCTTCCTGCGTCATTTGTAACTCCTCGCTTTTCCTTTATAAGTGAGCAGCTATCTCTTATATTTCATTTCCCGCTTTCTCGGCTGTTTCCTGCTCAGATTATGACGAAATTTTGGTAAAAAAGAAAAAACAAGGCTTGGCGCAGTGCCAAAATCCTTGTTTTTCCATTGATCAAGCTTTTCATAGTCATTTGCGACTAAATTGTGATAATATAAAGTAGATATTGCTATAATAAGTTAACGTTCAAAGTAGGTGCATTGATTCTTGATAAAACGTCTTTTCATTACGCTTTTCGCGATTATTCTATGTTTTTATATACTGGAAGCGACTAATTTTTTGGGGTTTACCCATTTTAAACCACAGTTAGAGGCCTCACTCGAAGGGGAACAAATTGTATTACACTGGACGCGGCTCCCCATTCCCGTATTATATAAAATCGAAGTTTTAACAAGCAATCCCACCAATCCCCACCGCAGCGAAAACGTACAAACCTTAACAAGCTTTTATAGTTGGACGAATCATTTTACAATTGATCCTTTACTGAAAGCCCATACGTATTGGCGGGTTACAGCGATTGGTCTCTTGCAACATCCGCTGGGAACTCCTTCTGATGTCATTTCGCTTGTCAAAGCATATGATACGCAAGAACCTGATACAAACTATTACAAACCAGTTCCACTCAAGCCAGTCGAAAATCAAATCGTCTCTGATACACCGATTCTTATGTGGAAAGCCATTTCCACAGCTGTATCCTATGAATTAGAAATTCTCACAAGTCCGCCGGAAAATCCAAATGGCTCGGCACTATCAGCCCATCATCTGTTTAGTACGCAAGAAGTCTATACAAACGGTTACCAACTAGACGTAAGCGATAGACCGGAAACGACCTTTTACTGGCGCGTACGAGCCCTTGATTATTATGGCAATCCTATCGGCGTTTTTTCCGATGCAACAGAGCTTCATATTGACCATAATAAAAAAGAAGTTTTACATCCTATAATTAACAATTTTTTCAATCAAAATGGTATGGCTACACCGCTTTACCCTGTCTATAGTTGGATTCCCTTGCAGCGAGTTAGCGGCTATGAAGTAGAAATTCTAAGCCAACCGGATCATTCCAACGGCGTAGCGCCATCGCCTTATCGCCTTGATACAAAGTTTGTAACAACAGGCAATGACTGCTACGATGAAACGCCACGCAGCAAGCCAGGTATCTACTACTGGCGAGTCAGAGGCTTTGATGAAGCGGGAGCTCCAGTCGGTGAATATTCAGATTGCGCCCCGTTTACAGTCGATCTAAGTAAAGGCGCCTACAGTGCGACTTTAGGCGATAGCATTACGCATGGCGGCGGCGCTATTTCCTACTCCCCCTCCGACTGGGAATACAGTTACCAGACATATTTTCAGTTTCCCACAGTCAATTTAGGCAAAAGCGGTGATACATCAGAATCTATGCTAGCGCGATTTGACGCGGATGTTCTGCCGTATCATCCTAAATATCTGATTATTATGGGAGGATCTAACAGCTTACGCGGTGGCATACCAGCTAGCCAGGTTATTAGCGATTTGGCAAAAATGCGTGACAAATGCTTAAAAAATGGAATTCGGCCAATCTTTCTAACGCTGCCTCCCATCAATCCCGATAATATTAACCGAGCCTTTAATGAAGAAACCTCACCAAATTGGAAGTCGCAGTTTCATGAAGTAAACCGTTTCATCAGAAGTCAACCTTACTTTATTGATCTTGAACCCTTTATGACTGGTCCTGATGGCTTATTGCCCGAATACTACGGCCTAGATGGACTCCATCCTGATTTAGCGGGGAAAAAGTTGATGGGACAAATCATCAATCTCAACTGGAGTCGGGTAACTAGATAGATTTCTTAGTATCACACCAATCTAACAACCGATCACGGCGCTGTTTTGCCGCTGCAAAAAATTCTTTTATACTAGTCTCTTCTTCTTGCTCGATCGAATCAATCAGTTGGTCTAAAACCAACTGATATTTTTTTATGCTTGTGATAATTTCCGCTTTATTAGTAAGACAGATATCTGTCCACATAATCGCATTGGATGAAGCAATTCGCGTGGTATCACGAAAACCGCCGCCAGCCAAATTAAGAATTTCTTCACTTTCTTCATAACAGCCTAGCGTATTGACTAGACCAGCGGCTGCTACATGGGGCAGATGGCTAATAACGGCAGCATAGCGATCATGGCTGTCTGGCGCCATAAATGAAATGTCTGCTGCCAGGTCCGTTATCAGTCCTTTTAAAAGTGCCACTGCCTCTATCGGTACATGAGCTGATGGAATCAAGATATAGCGTTTATTAACAAACAGATCGGCCTGAGCTGCTTCTATGCCGCTTTTTTCTCTTCCCGCCATGGGATGGCCACCGATATAATAAAAGTCTTCTGTCGGACTGCTTAAAGCTTCATAGAGGCATTTTTTCACACTGCCCACATCTGTTAAAATAGCACCTGGTTTTATATGGGGTCGTATCTCATTTACCAAAGGCAAAATACTTTGCATGGGAGTACAAAGGAAAATGACATCAACTGTGGCAAGATCTTCCCATGCTGTTATGGTGCGATCAATGGCTCCTCTCGCCACAGCGCAGTCCATTGCCTCTTGCGATTGATCCCAGCCCAAAATAATTCGCCGCTGATCGCACTTTCTTGTCAAGGCAAGCCCGATAGAGCCGCCAATCAGCCCCAGTCCAAGAATGGCAATCACTTTTTCTTTCATACGAGCTTCCGATCTACAGCTTGAGCAATTTTATTAAGACTCTCCATAAGGCTTTGGAAGTCTTCTGGATTTAAAGACTGCGCACCATCTGACAAAGCTTCTGCTGGATTGGGATGAGCTTCAATAATTAATCCGTCAGCGCCAGCGGCAATCGCGGCTTTCGCCATCGGTCCTACTAGGCTACGGACACCTGTTCCATGGCTCGGATCGACAATAACAGGCAAATGACTTAACTCTTTTAAAGCGGCTACAGCGCTTAAATCAAGGGTATTTCTCGTATGGGTCTCAAAAGTCCGGATTCCTCGTTCACAGAAAATAACCTGACTGTTTCCTTCGCTTAAAATGTATTCTGCTGCATTGAGCCACTCATCAATCGTTGCAGAAATACCGCGTTTTAGTAATACTGGTCGATCCGCTTTTCCCACCGCTTTAAGCAGCTGAAAGTTTTGCATATTTCTTGCCCCGATTTGTAAAATATCGGCGTACTGACTAACAACAGGTACAGAGTGACTATCTACGACTTCGGTGACAATGGAAAGACCCGTCAACTCTCTTGCTTTCGCTAAATATTTTAGCCCCTCTTCTTCCAGCCCCTGGAAAGAATAAGGCGATGTGCGCGGTTTGTAAGCGCCGCCCCGTAAAAACTGAGCTCCTGCCGCTTTAACGATTTTTGCTGATTCTAGTAGCTGTTCCTCACTCTCTACAGCGCAAGGCCCGGCCATAACAGCTAGATTTTTGCCGCCAATTTCAAAACCATTTACTGTAATTACAGAATTTTCCGGATGAAATTCTCTGCTGACTAATTTATAGCTTGTTGTCACAGGCACAATCTTTTCTACACCTTTCATTACCACCACTGGCAACTCGGCTATCGCCTTTTTATCGCCAATAACGCCAATAATCGTCCGAAGGCTACCTTGTGATAAATGGACTTTTAAACCTGCTGCCGTAACCTTTGCTACTACTTTTTGAACTTCCTCTTCCTTTGCCTCTGGTTTCATTACAATAATCATAATATACTAGCCTCCTACTTGTTTTTGGGTAAAATAAAAACTCCCATCCCTCAAATCAGGGACGGAAGTTAATTCCGCGGTACCACCCTGCTTGCTATGCAAGCCGCTCATTCAGGTACGGGCCTATGCCGATACCTTAGCCTCTGATAACGGTGGCGCTCCGGCTCAGCCTACTTACAGTTCGGCCTGCTGCTTCCAGATGTATTTCAGATAGAATAAGTATCAGGTTTCACCACCCCCTGACTCTCTGCAACTTTACGCTATCTTACTTCTTCTGTTCATCGCATTTCGTTGTTTGTAAGTTTATCAAAAAGACGCTTATATGTCAACACTATTTTATTGTTTTTTTGTCAAAAACGATAAAACTGTTAACTTCTCGCACATTCTGTCGCGTCACCGCGCATAATTTCCAAACCATGCTGCAAGGTTGGCAATATCACTTCAAGACATTCTTTCACGCCTTTCGGGCTGCCGGGAAGATTTACGATCAACGTACGACCGCGCAGTCCTGCTGTCGCCCGACTCAACATCGCCCGTGGGGTAATCGTAAGCGACTTGGCTCGCATGGCTTCAGGAATCCCTGGCACTTGACGATCAATCACTGCAAGCGTGGCTTCTGGCGTCACATCGCGCGGCCCCAGACCAGTTCCCCCTGTCGTTAGAATGAGATCTGCTTGTTCTTTGTCAGCCATCTGACATAAAGCCTGCTGTAGCTCCATTTGATCATCCGCAACAATCTGATAAGCTATGACCGTGCCAAAATGAGCAATAAGCGACTGAATGAGTTCCCCGCTTTCATCACGTCGTTC
This sequence comes from uncultured Pelosinus sp., assembly GCA_900550105.1. Classification (GTDB taxonomy): domain Bacteria; phylum Bacillota; class Negativicutes; order UMGS1260; family UMGS1260; genus UMGS1260. The sequence goes on along the minus strand of URQW01000043.1, from coordinate 1,310 downwards.
ACCGCGCGATCCCTTATCACTTGCTGTAAGAATTCCAATTCTAAACATGTTCGTACCCCACTTTCTGAAACAAACCGCTTTTACCGCCCGCTTTTTTCAACAGTGAAATTTTGCCAATCTCCATCGTCTTATCAACAGCTTTGCACATATCGTAAATCGTAAGAAGAGCTGCGGAAACAGCGGTTAAAGCCTCCATTTCCACGCCAGTTTTACCATAGGTTTTCACTTTTGCTAAACAATGAACTGCCGCGGCCTCTGGTAATAAAGTAAACTCTAAATCCACGCCTGTCAAAAGTAGCAGATGGCACATAGGGATAAGTTCCGCTGTACGTTTCGCCGCCATAATACCAGCTACCTGCGCTACGGCCAACACGTCGCCTTTGCCAATCTTACCAGCTTGAATCAGCTCTAGCGTATCGGGTATCATAGTAATAATACCTTCCGCAACAGCAAGTCGTTCTGTATCATTTTTCGCTGTTACATCGACCATTTGGGCTTTCCCATCTTTATTAAAATGAGTGAATTCCATTTCTCTTCCCGCCTTTAATCAGGATATAAATCAAGCTGATCGCCATCTTGCAAAATAAATCTTGCCGTACAGGCCTCATGATTCACCTTCATACGTTGAATTTCTTGTTCATCCAGTTCCAACTCCTGCAGCAATTCCCCTACAGTCATATCCTCAGCTACGTCAGCTGTTAGAATGCCGCTATTGCTATTCGGCGCATATTTTTTTAACATTTCATGTAATCGCACTTCGATGACCATGAAGTCAACTCCTCTATCATAAGTTCAATGCTTTGTTAGGCTTTATTCGGTCATTTGTAAAAAAATTCCTTCTGTAGTTATGCAGCGGTAAAAAAATCTAACAGCTAAAACAAGGATTTTATCGCGAAAAAGAGAAATCTACTATACATTATTTCAAAGGAGGGCTCATGAAAATGGTCCAATTTCACTTTTACGGTCATGCCTGCTTTGCTTTAAAAAACGGTGAACACACGCTTCTCTTTGATCCCTACATCAGCGAAAATCCGTTTCAAACTGCCAAAATAAATGAAATAGATTGCACCCATATTTTTATCTCCCATGGTCATGGCGATCATCTAGGTGATGCCATCGCGATTGCCAAACGCACAGGCGCGCTTGTGATCACCACCGCGGAAATCGCTCATAAATGCACTGACGAAGGCTGTAAGGCTCACCCCATGCATATCGGCGGCACTCGCACCTTTGATTTTGGTAAAGTTCGAATTACACCGGCTTTTCATGGTTCTGGAATTCCTGGCGGACATGCAGCTGGTTTTATTGTA
>URQW01000042.1 GCA_900550105.1 uncultured Pelosinus sp. | reverse complement strand
TGCTTCTCATCAAAGGTGCAATTCCGGGCCCTAAAGGCGGCTTTATTGTAATTAAAAACACTGTAAAACCGGGGAAATAACCCTGGACTGTAAGAAAGGAGGATGTACTACATGCCGAAAGTAGCAGTATATAATATCGCTGGTGAACAGACTGGCGAATTGGAATTAAATGATAACGTATTTAGCGTAGAAGTTCTTGACGCAGTGATGCATCAGGCAGTTGTTATGCAGCTGGCTAATCAGCGTCAGGGCAATGCTTCTACGAAAACAAGAGGATTGGTTCGTGGCGGCGGCAGAAAACCTTGGAAACAAAAAGGCACTGGCCGTGCTCGTTCCGGCAGCACCCGTTCTCCCATCTGGGTTGGCGGCGGTACTGTATTCGGACCTCTGCCGAGAAGCTATTCCTTCTCCATGCCGAGAAAAGCCCGCCGTTTGGCGATCAAAGGTGCTTTGACGGCGAAAGTGCAGGAAGGCGAATTGACAGTTGTTGATGCAATCAACTTTGCTGAACCTAAAACGAAAAGCGTTGTATCCATGCTCGCTAACTTGAAATCAGATAAGAAATCTCTGATTATCACAGCGGAACAGGATGAAACGGTAGAAAAATCTTCTCGTAACATTCCCGGCGTAAAAACGATTACGTCGAAAAGCTTAAATGTCTATGATATCCTCTATCATGACAAAGTAGTTATTACGAAAGATGCAGTCGCCAAGATTGAGGAGGTGCTTGCATAATGTCTAACGCACGCGATATCATCATCCGTCCTCTGATTACGGAAAAAACAACTGCTATGATGCAAGAAAACAAATTCACTTTTGTGGTTCGTTTAACTGCTAATAAAGTTGAAATCCGTCAGGCGATTGAAGAAGTTTTCAATGTAAAAGTATTAAAAGTCAACACGGTGCGCGTTCTTGGCAAAACCAAACGCATGGGCCGTACGCAGGGCAAACGCTCTGATTATAAAAAAGCGATCGTCACACTCGCTGCTGGCGAAACGATCCCATTCTTCGAAGGTGTTCTGTAAGTAAAATTTTAATGTAAAGGAGGGACACTTATGGCAACAAAAAGTTTTAAACCTTACGCTCCTGGTCGTCGTTTTATGACCGTTGCTGATTTTTCCGAAATTACAACGAATAAACCAGAACGTTCTCTCGTAGAACCTCTGAATAAATATGCCGGTCGTAATAATCAAGGTCGTTTGACAGTTCGTCATCAAGGCGGCGGTCATAAACGTTTGTATCGTATCGTCGATTTCAAACGTACAAAAGACGGCATTCCTGCCAAAGTGGCTACCATAGAATATGATCCTAACCGTTCTTCTCGCATTGCTCTTTTGAACTATGCAGACGGTGAAAAACGCTATATTATCGCACCGAACGGCTTGAAAATCGGCGATACTGTAGTAAGCGGTCCTGAATCCGATATTAAAACAGGCAACTGCCTGCCGCTGAAAAACATTCCTGTTGGTACTTTAGTACACAACATTGAACTCAAAATCGGCAAAGGCGCTCAGCTCGCTCGTTCCGCTGGTTCTGTTGCTCAGCTCATGGCTAAAGAAGGCGACTATGCATTGCTTCGTTTACCTTCTGGTGAAATCAGAAAAGTGCATGTAAACTGCCGGGCCACTGTTGGTCAGGTTGGCCATTTAGAACATGAAAATATTACGATTGGTAAAGCTGGTCGTTCTCGCTGGCTTGGGATTCGTCCTGCTAACCGCGGTGTTGCAATGAATCCTTGTGACCATCCACATGGTGGTGGTGAAGGTCGTTCGCCAGTCGGCCGCAAACATCCTGTTACTCCTTGGGGTAAACATGCGATGGGTGCTAAAACCCGCGTGAAGAAAGCTTCCGATAAGCTGATCGTGAAAAGACGTACGAAATAGATCGTAGAGAAGGGAGGCCAAAATAGGTGTCCAGATCCATTAAAAAAGGACCTTTTGTCCATGCCAGCTTGCTCAGCAAGATTAACGGCTTAAACGAAAAGAACGAAAAGAAAGTCATCAAAACCTGGTCGCGCGCTTCTACAATTCTGCCAAGCTTTGTAGGACATACCATTGCTGTACATGACGGTCGCAAACATGTGCCGGTTTATGTAACAGAAGATATGGTCGGCCATAAACTGGGTGAATTTGCACCGACTCGTACCTACAAAGGGCATGCAGGCAGCGAAAAATCATCCGGATTGAAGTAAGCCGAGAGGGGGATAAACTATGGAAGCCAAAGCAGTGGCGAAGCACATTCGAATTGCTCCTCGCAAAGTTCGCATCGTAATTGATTTAATTCGCGGTAAGAATGTTGGCGAAGCCTTCGCAATTTTGAAGCACGTGCCTAAAGTAGGATCCGAAGTGATCGAAAAAGTATTGAAATCAGCAGTTGCTAATGCTGAACACAATTGTGATATGAACGCTGACAATCTTTATGTAGCAGAAGCTTTTGTTGATCAAGGGCCAACACTAAAAAGAATCCATCCTCGTTCCAGAGGACAGGCGTTTAAAATTTTAAAACGTACGAGCCATGTTAGCATCGTCGTAAAAGAAAGATAAAAGGCGAAGGAGGGAAATAGAGTGGGTCAAAAAGTTAATCCGCATGGTCTTCGCCTTGGTATCATTAAAACGTGGGATGCGAAATGGTATGCCGGCAAAGACTTTGCAAAAAACTTACACGAAGATTTGAAAATTCGTAAATTCTTAAAACAGAAACTTTATGCTTCGGGAGTTGCTCTGATTGAAATCGAACGGGCGGCTAATCGGACGAAAGTTACGATTCATACAGCTAAACCGGGCATGGTAATTGGCCGCGGTGGCAGCGGAATTGAAGAAATCCGTAAAAATCTTGCAGCACTCACAGGCAAATCGATTGATGTAAATATTGCAGAAATCAAACATGCCGAATTAAGCGCAACGCTTGTTGCTGAAAATATTGCTTCCCAGCTTGAAAGACGTATTGCTTTCCGTCGGGCTATGAAACAGACCATCGGACGCACGATGCGTATGGGAGCAAAAGGTATTAAAGTTATGGTAGGCGGCCGTTTGGGCGGTGCAGAAATTGCCCGTAGTGAAAGCGTTCGTGAAGGAAGTATTCCTCTGCACACGCTTCGCGCCGACATTGATTATGGAACAGCTGAAGCTCATACTACTTATGGTCGTATCGGCGTAAAAGTCTGGATCTATAAAGGTGAAGTATTGCCTGAAGCAAAAAAGGCAGTCGCTACCGTTGAGGAAGGGAGCGAAAACTAATGCTGATCCCGAAAAGAGTGAAACATCGTAAACAGTTTCGCGGACGCATGAAAGGTCGCGCCAACAAAGGCAACACCGTAAGCCATGGCGAATTTGGCTTGGTTGCTTTAGAACCGTCCTGGATTACGAACCGTCAAATCGAAGCAGCCCGTATTGCTATGACTCGTTATATCAAACGTGGCGGTAAAGTTTGGATCAAAATATTCCCGGATAAACCCATCACGGCAAAACCGGCTGAAACCCGCATGGGTAGTGGTAAAGGTTCGCCTGAATACTGGGTAGCTGTTGTAAAACCGGGCCGCGTCATGTTCGAAATGGCTGGCGTACCGGAAGAAATTGCACGCGAAGCAATGCGTCTTGCGGCACATAAACTGCCGATCAAATCGAAATTTGTGACACGTGAAGAAACAGCAGCGCCGGAACAAGAAGTGGGTGGTGACGAATAATGAAGGTTAAAGACATCCGCGAATTCAGCGCAACTGAATTGGAACAAAAATTAGCTGGGCTTAAAGACGAACTTTTTAACCTCAGATTTCAGCACGCAACCGGTCAGCTCGAAAATCCGGTTCGCATTCGTGAAGTGAAAAAGACGATCGCCCGCATTAAAACAATTCAACGGGAACGTGAATTGAAAGCATAAAGCCTTAATTGATAGAACTCTTCAAGGAAGGGGGACGCTAGAACGTGTCTGAAATTAGAAACGATCGTAAAGTAAGAATTGGCAAGGTTGTCAGCGATAAAATGGATAAAACTGTTGTTGTTGCCGTAGAACGCCTTGTACAACATGCTCTTTATAAAAAATCGGTGAAACAAACCGTGAAATTTAAAGCCCATGACGAAAACAATGAAAGCCATATCGGCGACACTGTTAAGATTATGGAAACTCGTCCGTTATCAAAAGACAAACGCTGGAGAGTCGTGGAGATTCTGGAAAAAGCGAAATAATCTTATCTTAAAAGACTCGTCGATAAGGAGGGAAAACGATGATCCAACAACAAACCATTATGAACGTGGCTGATAACACTGGCGCGAAAAAACTGATGTGTATCCGCGTACTTGGCGGTTCTTACCGTAAATACGGCAACATCGGTGATGTGGTCGTCGCTGCTGTAAAAGATGCTGCACCAGGCGGTGTTGTAAAAAAAGGCGACGTTGTAAAAGCTGTTATTGTTCGTTCGCGTAAAGGTCTGCGTCGTCCCGACGGATCTTATATCCGTTTTGATGAAAATGCAGCAGTCGTAATCAAAGATGATAAGAGCCCCCGCGGCACTCGTATCTTTGGACCAGTAGCCAGAGAACTTCGTGAAAAAGATTTCATGAAAATCATCTCGTTGGCACCGGAAGTTATCTAGTACTAGTATAGGAGGTGTCCTGTTTTGTCCGAGACTGTGAAATTGCACGTCAAAAAAGGCGATACTGTAAAAGTATTGTCTGGTAAAGATAAAGGCAAACAGGGGAAAGTCATTGAAGCGCAGCCGAAAAAAGGCAAAATCGTTGTTGAAGGCGTAAGCAAAGTAAAACGCCACACGAAACCAAGCGCTAAAATGCCCCAGGGCGGCATTCTGGTAAAAGAGGCTGCTATTCATTCAGCCAAAGTAATGCTCGTTTGCCCAGCTTGTAACGAACCAACTCGCATCAAAAAAACCGCTCTTTCTAGCGGCGTTTTTGCGCGTACTTGCAAAAAGTGCGGCGAGATTATTGATAAAGATAAATAAAGCGGAAAGGAGGTATTCGTAAATGGCCCGCTTAAAAGATAAGTTTGTGAGCGAAATCGCTAAGGAAATGATGACAAAGTTCGGTTATAAGAACGTCATGGAAATTCCTAAAGTTGAAAAAATCGTAATTAACATGGGTGTTGGTGAAGCTGTCGGTAATCCGAAAGTTCTCGACGCAGCTGTAGCTGACCTTACGCAGATCGCTGGTCAGAAACCGGTTGTAACTCGTGCAAAAAAATCAATCGCTGCTTTTAAAATTCGTCAGGGTATGCCGATCGGAACGAAAGTCACCCTGCGCGGCGACAGAATGTACGAATTCCTTGATAAATTAATCAATGTTTCATTACCTCGCGTACGTGACTTCCGCGGCATTAGCCCGAAAGCATTTGACGGTCGTGGCAACTATACGCTCGGCGTAAAAGAACAATTGATTTTCCCGGAAATTGATTATGATAAGATCGATAAAATCCGCGGAATGGATATCATTATCGTAACGACAGCAAAGACGGACGAAGAAGCCCGTGAATTGCTCCGTTTGATGGGGATGCCGTTCAGCGCATAAAGGAGGGACACTCGTGGCCAAAAAGGCATTGATTGAAAAATGGAAACGCGAACCGAAATTCAGCGTTCGTAAATACAATAGATGCAAAGTTTGCGGTCGTCCGCACGGCTATATCCGCAAATTTGAATTGTGCCGTATCTGCTTCAGAGAATTGAGCTACAAAGGTGCTATCCCTGGAGTAACTAAAGCAAGCTGGTAAGCCATTGAGAAAGGAGGAAATCTGAAATGGTAATGACTGATCCTATCGCCGATCTACTGACTCGCATCCGTAATGCTAACTCGGTATATCATGATAAAGTTGAAATTCCTGCGTCGAATATTAAACGCGCTGTTGCCGAAATTCTAAAATCTGAAGGTTTTATTAAAGATTTTGAGTGCATTTCTGACAACAAGCAGGGCGTCATTCGCGTTAGCTTAAAATATGGCCCGAATCGGGAAAAAGTTATTAACGGAATTAAACGTATTTCTAAACCCGGACTTCGCGTATATGTGAAGAGCACTCACCTGCCTCGCGTATTAGGTGGTCTCGGAATTGCAGTAATTTCCACATCTAAAGGAATTATGACTGATAAACAAGCACGTAAAGAAGGCCTTGGCGGCGAAGTTATCGCGTACGTCTGGTAATCATTTTTTGACTAGGAGGTGCAAATATGTCTAGAATTGGTCGCATGCCTATTACCATTCCTAGCGGTGTAACCGTAAAGATGGAAGGCAATGTGGTGTCGGTAAAAGGCCCGAAAGGGGAACTTACTCGTACATTCCATCCTGATATGGCTCTTAAGATGGAAGAAAACACCATTATTGTAGAGCGTCCCAGTGACAATAAAACGCATAGATCCTTGCACGGCTTAACCCGTACGCTGTTAAACAACATGGTTGTAGGCGTAACTGCAGGATTTACGAAGACATTAGAAATTGCCGGTGTCGGCTATAGAGCAGCAAAAGCAGGTAATAAATTGAACCTTACATTAGGTTTCTCTCATCCTGTTGCGGTAGAACCGCCTGCAGGAATTACGATTGATGTTCCTGCTCCGAATAAAATCATTGTATCTGGTATTGATAAAGAAGTTGTTGGCGCAATTGCTGCTAACATTCGTTCCTTCCGTGAACCTGAACCTTACAAAGGCAAAGGCATCAAATATGAAGGCGAAAGAATCCGTCGTAAGATCGGTAAAGCCGGCGGTAAAGGTAAGAAATAAACGCGAAAGGAGTGACTACCTTGTTTCGTAAACAGAACAGCAAGAATGATGCTCGTTTAAAACGTCATTACAGAATGCGTAAAAACGTTGTTGGTACTGCTGAAAAGCCGCGCCTCAATGTATTTCGCAGCTTGAACCATATTTATGCACAGATCATTAACGATGAAACTGGCGTAACACTCGTATCAGCCAGCACGGTTGATAAAGAACTCAGCGCTTCCATCGAAAAAAGCGGCAATGCAGCAGCAGCTAAGCTTGTCGGCGCTGCAGTAGCAAAACGCGCTTTGGCAGCAGGTATTACGAAAGTTGTTTTTGATCGTGGCGGTTATATTTATCATGGTCGTGTTGCAGCATTAGCTGAAGGCGCCCGTGAAGCTGGTTTAGAGTTTTAGAAGAAGGAGGGACACCAGTGGCTAGAATAGATTATGCAAGTCTTGATTTAAAAGAAAAAGTGGTTTTCATTAACCGTGTAGCCAAAGTCGTAAAAGGCGGTCGTCGTTTTTCGTTCAGCGCACTCGTTGTAGTGGGCGATGAAAACGGTCATGTTGGTATGGGCCTTGGTAAAGCTGGCGAAGTACCGGAAGCAATTCGTAAAGGTATCGAAGACGCTAAGAAAAATCTGATTCAGGTTCCTATGGTAAATACAACCATTCCTCACCAAATTATTGGTGAATTCGGCGCCGGTCGTGTTTTATTGAAACCTGCTTCCGAAGGTACTGGAGTTATTGCCGGAGGTCCTGTCCGTGCCGTTCTTGAACTTGCCGGTATTCGCGACATCCTGACAAAATCGCTTGGATCTTCCAATGCAAATAACATGGTTCGCGCTACGCTAAAAGGCTTAGAACAATTGAAACGGGCCGAACGAGTTGCAGAACTTCGTGGCAAAACAGTCCAGGAACTTTTGGGTTAAGGAGGAATTGAAAGTGGCAAACATTAGCGTGACTCTTACCCGAAGCCTGATTGGCCGACCAGAAGACCAAAGAGCTACTGCAAAAGCTTTGGGACTGACGAAAATGCATAAAACTGTAGTAAAACAAGATACTCCGGCGATCAGAGGCATGATTCGCAAAATCGAGCATCTCGTTACAGTAGAAGAAGTACAAGACTAAACGAGGAGGTGTTACTGATGAAATTACATGAATTATCTCCTGCACCGGGATCGAAAAAAACTCGTACTCGCGTAGGTCGTGGCTTAGGTAGCGGTCTTGGCAAAACGAGTGGTAAAGGTCATAAAGGTCAGAATTCTCGGAGCGGCGGCGGTGTTCGCAGCGGTTTTGAAGGCGGTCAGATGCCTCTTTATCGTAGATTACCGAAACGCGGTTTCACAAATATTCATGCGCTTAAATTCGTAGAAGTAAATGTAGCACAGTTAAATCGTTTTGAAGATGGCGCTGTTGTTGATTATGTTGCTTTAATCGAAGCTGGCGTAATTAAAAATGTGTTGGACGGAGTTCGTATCCTCGGCAATGGTGAATTGACGAAAGCGTTGACTGTTAAAGCTCATGGCTTTAGTAAATCCGCTGCTGAAAAAATTCAAACTGCCGGTGGTAAAGTTGAGGTGATCTAGGTGCTAGAGGCCTTGTCCAATATCGTCAAGATTACCGAACTCAGACAAAAAATCGTTTTTACGCTTCTCATGTTCTTGGTGTTTCGGGCAGGAACGCATATTCCCGTTCCCGGTGTGAATGCTTCAGTTATTGAACAGCTTTTCACTTCAGGAAACTTGTTCGGTTTATTGGACCTATTCTCAGGCGGCGCCTTGAGCAAATTCTCGATTTTTGCCATGAGTATTACTCCTTATATTAATGCTTCCATCATCATGCAGCTTTTAACTGTTGTTGTGCCCACTTTTGAACAGTGGTCAAAGGAAGGCGAAGAAGGACGGAAAAAGATTACACAAATCACCCGTTACGGGACGGTGGTTCTTGGATTTATCCAAGCAATCGGTATGGCTTTTGGCTTAAAGCAGGCTATAATTGATCCTGGTATCGGTTCCATTTTTCTGATTGCATTAACCCTTACAGCAGGCACTACATTTTTGATGTGGCTCGGTGAGCAAATCACTGAAAAAGGAATTGGCAACGGAATTTCGCTGATTATTTTTGCTGGTATCGTATCAAGACTTCCTGATGGTATTCAGACCATCTATCAATATCTCTCAGCAGGCAGTATCAGCTGGTTCAATGTATTGCTCTTCGCTGTTATTGCGATTGCTATGATTGTGTTTGTTATTTTGATTCAACAAGGCCAGCGTAAAATTCCCGTGCAGTATGCAAAACGGGTTGTAGGCCGCAAAATGTATGGTGGTCATTCCACTCACATTCCGCTGAAAGTAAATCAAGCGGGTGTTATTCCAATAATCTTTGCGTCATCCGTGCTCATGTTCCCGGTAACCATTGCCCAGTTTATTGATGTTCCCTGGGTAAAAACCGTGGCAGGATATTTTGCGTGGGGCACGCCGCTGCAAACTAGTTTGTATGCACTGCTCATTATTTTCTTCACGTATTTCTATACTGCGGTTACCATGAACATATCGGATATGGCAGAGAACATGAAAAAATACGGTGGTTTTATTCCAGGATTACGCCCGGGGAAACCGACCGCTGATTATTTAGACCGCGTGATGACCAGAATTACTCTTGCCGGTTCAATTTTCTTGGCACTCATTGCGATACTGCCGAATTTCCTCGTCGCAGCAACCAATATTCAAGGAGTATATTTTGGCGGCACTGCCCTACTCATCGTCGTCGGCGTTGCGCTGGATACGATGAAGCAAATCGAGTCGCTCGTACTCGCGCGGCACTATCAAGGCTTCATGAAGTAGGAGGGGACGCAAAATGTATATCTTGTTAATGGGACCGCCTGGCGCCGGAAAAGGCACGCAAGCGGCTAAATTAGTAGAAAATATGGGCCTTGCTCATATTTCTACAGGCGATATGTTTCGTCAAGCAGTAAAAGAAGGAACGCCGCTTGGGCTTCAAGCGAAAGAATGCATGGATTCCGGCAAACTTGTTCCCGATAGCGTGACGATTGGTATCGTAAAAGAGCGGCTTGCCAAAGACGATTGTAAAAAAGGATTCATTCTTGATGGATTCCCGCGGACAATCGAACAAGCAGAAGCTCTGGGTCAGATTTTAGAGGAACTCAAGATCGCCTTGACCCGCGTGGTAAATATTAATGTTCCTCATCAAGAACTGGTTGGAAGGGTTACAGGACGGCGGATTTGCAAGGCTTGCGGCGCCACATTCCATGTAACATTCAATCCTTCCACAAAAGGAGAGCTTTGCGATCAATGCGGTGGCTCCTTATATCAGCGGGCTGACGACAGTGAAGCAACGGTAACGAACCGCTTAGCTGTGTATGATGCGCAGACGCAGCCGCTTATTTCCTACTACGCCAATAAAGGCTTGTACAGTGAAATTGACGGACGCCAAGAAATTGACAAAGTCTATGCAGATGTACTTGCTAGTTTGAAGGTTGATCAGGCATGATTATTCTTAAATCAGAACGGGAGATCGCTTTTATGCGGGAAGCCGGCCAGATTGTAGCAGGAACTCTTGCGGCGATGCGCAAAGCGGCTGGTGTCGGAATTACGACCCTGGAACTGGATCAAATTGCCGAAAAATATATTAGAAGCTGTGGCGCTCTACCGGCCTTTAAAGGCTATCAAGGCTTTCCTGGCACGATTTGCGCTTCAGTAAACGAAGAAGTTGTACATGGAATTCCGGGATTAAAAAAGTTAAAAAATGGCGATACTGTAAGTATTGATGTCGGCGCAGTCATCAACGGTTATAACGGCGATGCTGCGATTACATTGCCGATTGGCGATGTAGACGAAGACGTACTGAAACTGCTTAAGGTTACGGAAGAGTCGCTCTATAAGGGGATTGAACAGGCTAACGTCGGCAATCGCCTGAGCGATATCTCCCATGCCGTTCAGCAGCATGCAGAAAGTCATGGCTATGGTGTGGTACGTGATTTGGTTGGGCATGGCATTGGTCGAAAGATGCATGAAGATCCTCAAATACCGAATTATGGTATTCCTGGTCGCGGCCCACGGCTGAAATCTGGTATGACGCTTGCGATAGAGCCAATGATTAATTTAGGCACTCATGAGGTAAAAACTCTTGGCGATGGTTGGACAGTGGTTACCAGTGACAGCAAGTGGTCAGCGCACTTCGAACATACGATTGTGCTGACTGATCAGGGACCAGAAATCTTGACAAAATTATAGGAGGCGGCTGTGACTAAAACTCCTATAATTGGTCAAATCGTCGTATCACAAGCGGGGCGTGATCAAGGCCAAATTTATCAGGTGGTAGCAATCACAAAAGAAGGTAAACTTCTTTTGGCTGACGGACGGAAACGCGGTCTTGATCATTTAAAACAAAAAAATCCCCGGCACGTAAGAATAGTTCATTCTATTGCCACTGGCGAAGCGACGCAAGGTTCCTTTTCGGACCTCACTGTCCGCAATGCCATTGCCACATTATTACCAGATAAGCTGTAAAGCGGACGAGGAGGAAGATCTCGTGTCCAAACAAGACGTTATAGAGGTTGAAGGCAAAGTTATCGAAGCATTGCCGAATGCTATGTTCCAGGTAGAACTAGAAAATGGCCATGTCGTACTTGCTCATGTTTCGGGAAAGATCCGTATGAATTTCATCCGGATTTTGCCGGGAGATAAAGTAACGGTTGAGCTTACGCCTTATGATTTAAAACGCGGCCGGATTACCTACCGTTTTAAATAAGTTGTAACTTGACTTTCGACGATAGAAGACGTAGCCACATGACGAAGGAGGTTACCATAGTGAAAGTTAGACCGTCGGTCAAACCGATTTGCGAGAAATGCAAAGTTATTAAACGTAAAGGCCATGTTATGGTAATTTGCGAAAATCCGAAGCATAAACAAAAACAAGGATAGGAGGTGCAATCTCTATGGCACGTATTGCCGGAGTAGACTTGCCGCGCGATAAGCGAGTAGAAATCGCGTTAACTTATATTTATGGTATTGGTCTTACACTCTCAAAAGAAATTTTAGCAGCTACTGGCATTAATCCTGACACGCGAGTTCGCGATCTGACAGAAGAAGAAGTATCGAAGATCAGAGAAGCGCTTGATAAAGGATATAAAGTAGAAGGCGACTTACGCCGTGAAGAATCATTAAATATTAAACGTTTGATTGAAATCGGTTCTTACCGTGGCAAACGTCATCGTATGGGTCTTCCTGTACGCGGTCAGAAAACGAAAACAAACGCAAGAACTCGTAAAGGCCCGAAACGCGCAGTGGGCATGAAAAAGAAGAAGTAAAGGAGGGATAACACCGTGGTTGCTAAAAAAGTAGTAAGAACGAAAAGAAGAGAACGTAAAAACGTAGAATACGGCATTGCCCATATTCGCTCGACTTTTAACAATACAATTGTTACAATTACTGATACGAAAGGCAACGCTCTTTCATGGGCTAGTGCTGGCGGTCTGGGCTTCCGTGGCTCCAGAAAAAGCACTCCTTTCGCTGCTCAGATGGCTGCTGAAACAGCTGCTAAAGCAGCAATGGAACATGGTCTTAAACATTGCGAAGTCTATGTAAAAGGACCAGGATCCGGTCGTGAAGCAGCAATTCGTTCGCTTCAGGCTGCTGGTATTGAAGTTTCCAGCATTAAAGACGTGACTCCCATTCCGCATAACGGCTGCCGTCCGCCAAAACGTCGGAGAGTTTAATTAATCATAGGAGGTGTTACATTTAAATGGCAAGATATACAGGACCTGTTTGTAGATTATGCCGCCGCGAAGGCGAAAAATTATACTTAAAAGGCGATCGTTGTTATAGCGATAAATGCGGTATAAGCAAGCATGCTTATGCCCCTGGCCAGCACGGTCAAGGTCAAGGCCGTAAAAAAGTCTCTGAATATGGTATCCAGCTCAGAGAAAAACAAAAAACACGCCGCGTGTATGGTTTATTGGAACGTCAATTCCGTTCCTATTTTGACAAAGCCGACCGTCAAAAAGGCAACACTGGTGAAAACTTATTGGTGCTCTTAGAAAGACGTCTCGACAATGTTGTATACCGTATGGGTATGGCAGTAGGCCGCGTACAGGCGCGTCAGCTTGTTCGTCATGGTCACTTTACTGTTAACGGCAAAAAAGTTGACATTCCTTCTTTCCTTGTGAAAGCAGGCGATGTAATCCAAGTAAACGAAAGCAGCAAAGAATCTCCGCTGATTAAAGAAATTGGCGAAGCTTTGGCTAGCAAAACTGTTCCTGCCTGGATTGAAGCAAATGCAGCTGATTTCAGTGGCAAAATTACGCGCTACCCCAACAGGGAAGAAATCGACATTCCTATCCAAGAGCATTTGATTGTTGAGTTGTACTCTAGATAATTTGCCCTCGTAGTGGAGATGGCGTAACTCTAAAGAAGTGCGCAAGGAGGAGGGTTTTTTCGGATGATCGAAATCGAAAAACCGAAGATCGATATTGTAGAAATCAGTGAAGACGGTCGTTATGGCAAATTTGTATGGGAACCTTTGGAAAGAGGCTATGGAATTACCATGGGCAACAGTTTGCGCCGGGTGCTTTTATCGTCTCTTCCCGGGGCCGCTGTTACATCGGTCAAAATCGAAAATGTGCTTCATGAATTTTCTACCATTCCCGGAGTTCGGGAAGATGTGACCGTTATCATTTTGAATTTAAAAGAGCTGTGCCTGAAAATGCACACAGACGAGCCTAAAATCTTACGATTGGAAGCAAACGGTGAAGGAGAAGTTCTTGCAAGCGCGATTCAAGCGGATCCCGATGTAGAAATTCTCAATCCTGATTTGCATTTGGCAACCCTTGATGCGGGCGGTTCTTTAGTCATGGAGCTCAATGTAGAACGCGGTCGCGGCTATACGAGAGCAGACAAAAATAAGAAACCGGATCATGTCATTGGTATTATTCCAGTCGACTCGATTTTTACCCCCATCCCCAAAGTAAACTATAGTGTTACTCCCACCCGCGTTGGCAATGTGACTGACTACGACAAATTGACCTTGGAAGTCTGGACTAATGGCAGCATGAGACCGGAAGAAGCTGTCAGTAAAGCTGCCGGAATTATGGTAGCTCATCTGAAGTTGTTCCAAAACATGGCCGGAGCTCCAGTCGATGAGGATCATGTCGAGGGAACATTTAGCGAACCACCGGAAGATACGACGCCGAAAACAATGGATATGACCATTGAAGACCTCGATCTTTCCGTTCGTTCCTACAACTGCCTGAAACGGGCTGGGATTAATACGATTGCTGAACTTGTTCAGAAAACGGAAGATGATATGATGAAAGTGAGAAATCTTGGCCGTAAATCCATGGAAGAGGTCAAGAAAAAACTCATTGAATTGGGTCTCTCACTGGCAGAAAGTGAAGAATAAGGAGGGAAGAAAATGGCCTACAGAAAGTTAGGACGTGATTCCAGTGCTCGCAAAGCACTATTTCGCAGTATCGTAACTTCCTTCTTTGCACAGGAACGCATTGAAACGACCGAAGCTAAAGCAAAAGAAATGAGCAAACTGGTTGACCAGATGATTACTTTAGCAAAACGCGGCGATTTACATGCTCGCCGTCAGGTTCTAGCGTTCATCATGGACGAAGAAGTGACAAAAAAATTATTTGATACGATTGCACCGAAATATGCCGATCGTCAAGGCGGTTATACTCGGATGTATAAGCTCGGACCTCGTCGCGGTGACGCAGCTCCGATGGCAATCATCGAATTAGTATAAAGCAGCAGAGGCGGCCGAGAGGTCGCCTTTCATTCTATTTATTTTGGGAGTAAGGCGGTTTCGAATCATGGGAGAGTTTATTGAAGTCATTCATTTGAGCCATACTTACGAGGATCAAAATCAGCAAGTTTATACGGCTCTTGATGATTTGACTCTATCGATCAAAGCGGGAAGTTTTGTTGCCATCATCGGTACCAATGGTTCCGGTAAATCAACCCTTGCCAAACATTTTAACGGGCTCTTACTACCGTCAAGCGGAGCGTGTTTGATCGACGGAGTGAGTACAGCAGAACCTGAGGCGCTTTGGCCGATCCGTCAGAAGGTTGGCATGGTTTTTCAGAATCCTGATAATCAGATCGTAGCTGCCGTCGTCGAAGAAGATGTAGCTTTTGGCCCTGAGAATCTTGGCGTTCCATCGCCAGAAATCAGACAGCGAGTCGACAAGGCACTGGCCGATGTGGCAATGACTGATTATGCCCACCATGCGCCGCATCTCTTGTCTGGCGGACAGAAGCAGCGCGTCGCTATTGCGGGAGTTCTTGCGATGGAGCCAAAATGTATCGTTTTAGATGAACCAACAGCCATGCTTGATCCATTAGGCCGCCAAGAAGTTTTGAAAACGGTGAAAGAACTGCATCAAACGAAACAGATGACCTGTATTTATATTACGCATTTTATGGAAGAAGCCATGGAGGCAGACCGTGTCATTGTTATGAAAGATGGCAAAATTGTCATGGATGGCGAACCTCATCAGGTCTTTCATCAAGTGGCGCTGTTACAGGAAATGGGGCTTGATGTACCCGTAGCGGCTCAAGTAGCCGAAGGTCTGCGGCAGAAGAAACATGCGATTCCGTCGCATATCATTAAAAGTGATGAACTTGCGGAGGCCCTATGTCCATCAACTTAACGAATATTACCTATACTTATATGGCTGGAACGCCCTTTGAACAGACAGCGTTAAAAAACGTGAATTTAACGATTGAAAAAGGCGAATTTATTGGAATCATTGGCCACACTGGTTCCGGTAAATCTACGCTGATTCAACATATGAATGGTTTATTAAAGCCGACAGGCGGTACCGTTACGCTTGACGGTATTGATATTCATCAAAAAAGCAAAGAAGCTAAAGCGGCAAAACGGCGGATTGGTATGGTCTTTCAGTATTCAGAGCATCAGTTATTTGAAGAGACTATTGCGGCTGATATTGCTTTTGGTCCTCGTAGTCAGGGACTCAGTGAGGAAGAAGTAGACCAGCGTGTTCGTCAGGCTATGGAATTTGTTAACCTTGATTATGATACCTTTGCCAACAGATCGCCTTTCCAACTTAGCGGCGGTCAAATGCGGCGTGTATCGATTGCGGGTATTGTGGCCTTGCAGCCTGATTATCTTATTCTTGACGAACCATCAGCCGGTCTTGACCCTGGCGCTAGGCGGGAAGTTTTTGCAGAGATTGTCAAATACCATGAAACGATGCAAAGCACCATTATTCTTGTGTCACACAATATGGATGAAGTTGCTCAAGTAGCAAAACGTCTTATTGTGATGGATCAAGGGACGATTTTGATTGATGGACCAACGCGGGACGTCTTTATCAAACATCAGGAAGAATTGAAAGCAGTTGGTGTTGATGTACCGCCCGTTACGGCACTTATGGGAACGCTAAAAGGTAAGGGCCTTTCGGTAGATACATCGCTGCTGCTCGTAGATGAGGCCATAGCTAGTGTGCATGAATCTCTCAGAAGGAGGGAGCGCCATGCTGACTGATATTACGTTAGGTCAATATTTCCCAGGAAATTCCTTTTTGCATCGTCTCGATCCACGGACAAAACTGTTGGGAACGCTAGTCTATATCATACTAGTGTTCACAGCCGATGCACCGATTGCCTACGGACTTCTGAGTGGTTTTGCTCTTATTGCTTCTTGGATTTCTGGTGTATCCTTTACGGTTCTAGTAAAATCGGTGAAACCTTTATGGATTATTATTCTACTCACTATGGCCGTTCATTTTTTTATGACGCCAGGACGGCAGATTTTCCAATACGCTTTTTTGACGATTACGGAAGAAGGCTTGCGCCAAGGGATTTTTATGGCGCTACGATTATTACTGCTCATTATTATGTCGTCGCTATTGACACTGACCACATCGCCGCTAGTGCTTACTGACGGCATTGAGCGACTGTTGCGTCCCTTTAAAGTCGTAGGCTTGCCAGCCCATGAATTGGCCATGATGATGACGATTGCGCTGCGCTTTATTCCTACGTTATTGGAAGAGACTGAGCGAATTATGAAAGCGCAAATGTCGAGAGGCGCTGAATTTGACTCAGGCAATTTAATCAAACGAGCGAAAAATCTCGTACCGCTGTTAGTACCACTCTTTGTGAGTGCCTTTCGACGGGCTGATGAACTGGCGACCGCCATGGAAGCTCGTTGCTATCGAGGTGGCGATCAACGGACTCGGCTAAAAGAATTGCAATTGACAGGGCGAGATTGGCTAGGCATGGTGGCGCTGCTACTCTTTAGCGGCCTCATCTTATCCCTGAAGCTGTTATAGGCGGGGAGGTCTTTATGCGTACGTTAAAACTAACCATTGCCTATGATGGTACAGCCTATCATGGATTTCAGCGTCAGCAGAATGCTGTGGCTGTGCAACAAGTACTGGAAAAAAAGTTAGAGCCGCTGTTTGGCCATAGCCTCGTGCTTCATGGCGCTGGTAGAACTGATGCGGGTGTTCATGCTGCCGGACAGGTTGTAAGCTTCACAACAACGGGAACGATTCCCGCAGAAAAAATTTGTCGAGCCGCTTCTTCCTTATTGCCTGCTGATATTGTGGTGATTGCAGCTGAGGAAGTAGCTGATTCGTTTCACGCCAGAAAATCGGCTGTAGCAAAAACCTATTTGTATCGCCTGTATCAAGGGGCGTTTGCCAATCCTTTTTGCCGCAACTATACTTGGCATATTCGTCACCCTCTGGCAGTTGACGAAATGCGCGAGGCCCTGCAACGGATTGAAGGGACCCATGATTTTTCTTCGTTTCGAGCGACTGGCAGTGTCATGACCGATCCGGTCCGAACCATTTATGAAGCGAAGTGCATTGTCGAGAACGGTGGCATTTTTACCCTTTCGTTTACGGGAAACGGCTTTTTATATCATATGGTGCGTAATTTGACAGGCACGCTCGTGAATGTGGGGCTGGGGCGTTATCCGGGAGCCAGGATTACTGAAATTATGGCGGCAAAAGATCGTAAAGCTGCCGGCGTTACGGCGCCGGCGCAAGGATTATGCTTATTTCGGGTTTATTATGATCAAAAGCAAAGTTTTTCCGAAAATAATTCAGCTTTTCTTCCTGAGCCGCTTGACATTTAAGTTACAAAACAGTAAAATAATTTTATGAGATTTTTGCCATGTCTTCCATTAGCCCCGGAATTCAGGGAACCCAAAAAATTTCAGAGCAATTTGTTTGTGAGGAGGGATACAGCATGAAAACAACTTTTATGGCCAATGCAGGCAATATTACCCGCAAATGGTATGTTGTTGACGCAGAAGGTAAAACTTTGGGACGTCTTGCTGCAGAAGTAGCAAAAGTATTGCGTGGTAAGAATAAACCAACCTATACTCCCCATGTTGATACCGGCGATCATGTCATTATTATAAATGCAGAAAAAGTAGTATTAACTGGTAAGAAATTAATCCAGAAAACTTATTTCCGTCATTCCGGCTATGTAGGAGGTACAACCTTCGTAACAGCAGGAAGAATGCTTCAAAACCAACCGGCTAAAGTTTTAGAACATGCCATTAAAGGCATGTTGCCGAAAAACCGTTTGGGAAGCGACATGTATCGTAAATTGTACGTATATAGTGGATCTGAGCATCCTCATGCGGCTCAGCAGCCTGAAACTTTAGAATTCAACATTCGGTAAGAACTGGAAAGGAGGAACAAAAGAATGGCACTTGTAAGCTACTACGGCACAGGCCGCAGAAAAACCTCGGTTGCCAGAGTTCGTCTGGTTCCGGGAGAAGGAAATATTCTTGTGAACGAACGTCCGCTCAATGAATATTTCGGTCTTAAAACATTAGAACTCATCGTAAAACAGCCGTTAAATATTACTGATGTAATTGGTAAATATGATGTTCTGGCAAAAGTAGAAGGCGGCGGTATTTCCGGACAAGCTGGAGCAATCCGTCATGGTATTGCCCGCGCGCTCTTGAAAGTAGACGGTGAATTCCGTCCTGCTTTGAAAAAAGCTGGTCTTTTAACTCGCGACCCTCGCGAAAAAGAACGTCGGAAGTACGGTCTCAAAAAAGCCCGCAAAGCTTCTCAGTTCTCAAAACGTTAATATTTTCGCAACGACAAACCCGCGACAGCCAAGTGCTTCGCGGGTTTTCTTTATGAATCTGTCTTTTTACGTAAGACCGCCATTGTTGCGCAGAACCGTTACGGCCTGTTCTACCATAGCTTCCGGTACAAAAGTGACAAGCGTAAATGGATGACTTCCTGCTAGGTCATTGCCACTGCGGCTGAAGCCGCTTACCGAGGGATCAGCGCCAAGGAGAACTCGGCGGGACTGGTTAGATTGGTTGGATTGATTTTCTGAAAACAACGTTAGGCCTGTAAGCGTTTCGGCTGAGGCGATGGCGCTGTCAATTGTGTAATTTTCACTTTCGCCGAAGCGGCTGTTACGTTTTATGTGCGTATCATGAAGTCCTAGCTTACTCAAAGCGGCCACTGCCTGTTCCGCTCTTTGTTTGGATGGGAAGAAGGCGATGACAGTTTGTTCTTGTTTCGTCATAGCTTTTCACTCCTTAAAGATATTGTGCCAGTTTGGTTGTTGACATCTCTCGCGTTTCGTAGAATAATAAAAAGTCTAACAACAGAAAACTGGAACCTGTTAAAGGATGTGCATTTATGCGTAGAGTTATGAAAAAAACCGTGAATACTTTCATCATTTTTTCCTGTTTATTACTTGCAGCAATTTATGTTGCTTTAACGTATTTTCAAGGCGTACCTGTCTTAAATTATCATCAGATCAATGACCGCGACCATAATGCGCTTACTGTAAGCAGCAGTGAGTTTGAGGCACAGATGGCTTATTTGGCGGATCATGGTTATCAAACTATTACACCTGATGAACTGGCTGATTATTTGCAGCTTGGTAAGCCCTTACCGCGAAAACCCATACTGATTACCATGGATGACGGCTATGAAGATAATTATCAAGTAGCTTATCCTATTTTGCAAAGATATCAGGCGAAAGCAACCATTTTTATTATTACTGATTTTGTAGGACGTTATGACCGTTATTTGACGTGGGAACAGATTGCGCAGATGAGCGCCCACGATATTGATTTTGAGAGCCATACTTTGAGCCATGTGGATTTAGCAACCGTATCGCCGACAGAAGCTCAAAAGCAGCTTACGGCTTCCAAAGCGGCCCTAGAATGGCATTTAGGCCGCCCAGTTAACTATTTAGCGTATCCTGGCGGCGAATATAGTCAGCAAATTATTGATATGACGAAAGCGGCAGGCTATCGCGCGGCTTTTACGGTGCACTTTGGCCGTGACCGTATTCACTCCACTTTATATACGCTTAATCGGATTCCTATTTTTGGCGGCAATAACCATACCTTTTGGCATTTTTGGCTGAGACTTAAGTTTACCGAAGTATTTACAGCTTTGGGAAATTTCAAAGCATATTTGTTGCAAGAAGGCGATCAAAGAATCGCTGGATTAATCTATATTCCTTAAACTCTATTAACAGCAAGAAAGACTGCCTAGCAATATGATTGCGGGCAGTCTTTTTGCTGTCTTATTTTTTTTGTAAGCCGTCTGCTAGTGCCAAGGAATCTTCGTAACAGAGCGCCAGCATATCAAATAAGATTTGGATCGATTTCGTATAGTTTTTGCCAGACACTCCGATGACAAATTGACAATCTGTGCTTTTGCAAAGCGATTCGCCACTGCAGTATTTCGTGAGCAGGGCACTTTCCATATGGCTTTCTTCACTGAGACAGTAGCCGGAAAGTTCCTGAGCTACTTCCTTGCCTGTGAGGGTACAACGACCAACTCGGTTCATAGTAATCGTTTCTCGCATATACAAAACCTCCCTAGAGGCAGGATACAGGAAAAATACTGCTATTTCTACCGTGATTTAGTTAATTTTTTCTTAATATTTGGTAAAGACGCTACATTATTCATGAGAAGAATTGAGATGTAGCGGTGCAGCAAGGGCTTCTTGGGCCATAGAAGGGCCAATATAGCCGTTTTTTGCCATAACATTTAATACGACAGCCTGGCGCTGTTTTGCTGCCGTAAAGTCCACGAAAGGCGAATAGAGTGACGGCGCGTTTGGCAGACCGGCCAATAAAGAGCTTTGGGCTAACGTCAAATCCGCTGGAGGCCGATCAAAATAGATTTTGGCGGCGCTTTTGATTCCATAAGCGCCAGAACCGAAGTAAATGGTATTCGCATACATCTCCAATATTTCTTCTTTCGAATAACGCAGTTCCATATCAATAGCAAGAATAAATTCTTCGGCTTTGCGGCCAAAGTTTTTATCTTGATTTAAAAACAAGTTTTTTATCAATTGCTGCGTAATGGTACTACCACCTTCGGTATAATTTCCTGTCTGAATATTGACTAGGGTGGCGCGCAGAATTCCTTCAATGTCGAAGCCATAGTGCCGATAAAAACGATTGTCTTCCACGGCAATCAGAGCTTGCTGAAAAGACAGGGGCATTTCTTGGATCTTTATATAATTTTTCCGATCTAATTTTGCTTCGACAGCTTGTTTTAACGCGACAATGCGATACAGGCGATGATACAGACTGCTGCCTTGTTCGATTAGACGGCGGGATGAATCGGTATTTTCCTTCGTTTCTTCTGGCGATGCGGCCGAGGCGCCTATGCCGAACAGCGAGGCTGGATGAGATAAAGCACTCGGCAAGGTCGTTTTTTGCCACTGTTTTGGAATGAGGTTTGCGCCGCCAGCCCAGAAAAAAGCACCTAAAAAAGCAAAACATACGAGGAGTACAAACCGTTTTCTTGTCATAACTGCCTCCTTTCGGCTTGTCCTCTTTCTATTTTACATGAAGCGGAAGTCTTTGACCAGACTGAGACATAGCGGCCTCCTTTGCTGCATAGGGTGATACATAGGAGGGATCGCCATGATCGTATTGTTACGGCGGAAAAAGATTTTACAGATCACCTTATGCGGTGTATTGGCATTGGCTTTGCACTTTTTAGGAGTTTATCTAGCGTCAGATGAATTAGATCAAGCTGATTTGACTAAACTCGCAGGTCATACTGTCATTATTGATCCTGGTCATGGCGGGATTGATAGCGGCGCCAGCGGTAACGGTATTGTAGAAAAAGAAATTAATCTAATTCTAGCGCAAGAAATGGCGCAAGTTCTGGCAAATTACGGCGCTGTTGTTACCCTAACCCGGGCGGAAGATGTAGATTACTATACGAAAGGGCGCGGCGGTAAGCGCCATGATTTGAAGGTTCGGATGAATATGATGGATCAAAGCGGCGCAGAACTCTTTATCAGTATTCATTTAAATGCTACGCCCTTTAAAGAGGCCGAAGGAGCGCAGGTTTTTTATGGCGGGACTCTGCCAGAAAGCAAAGAATTAGCCGAAAATTTACAGAAAGCTCTTAAAATATTCCCTCCAGGCAACCGGCGCGAAAGTAAGCAGGATTTAGATATTTTAGTGTTGAATGGAACTCACATACCTGGTGTTTTGATAGAATGCGGTTATGTAACGAATCAGGCGGAAGCCCATAAATTGAAAATGCAGGAATATCAACAAAAACTAGTTTGGCAGATTGCCAAAGGATTGGCGTATCATTTTACGCGAAAAGAAGCAAGATAATTTAGCTATAGAAATATTTTTTCAAGAAAACTATTGCATTATTATACATGAGTGGCGTATAATTATCAAAACGAGATAATTCAGGTACAGTGAACTTTTAGGAGGAATAAGATGTTTACCGAAAAAGAAGGAACTATTACATATCCGACTGGCTTTACAGCATCTGGCGTCAAAGCTGGTGTAAAGCAAAGCGGTAAGGAAGATATCGCCGTTATTTATAGCTCCGTTCCTGCGCAAGCAGCAGCGGTATTTACACAAAATTTGATGGCTGCAGCGCCTGTCATTGTGTCGAAGGAAACACTAGCATCAGGAACGGCCCAGGCGATTGTCGTCAATTCCGGTTGCGCCAATGCTTGTTCTGGGGAACAGGGACTGGCTGATGCGAAAGAAATGGCGCAGCTTACTGCGGAAAAACTGGGAATTGCAGCGAGCGAAGTTTTTGTCGCTTCTACTGGCGTAATTGGCGTAGCCATGCCGATGGATAAAATTAGAACAGGAATTACGGCAGCTGTTGGCTCCTTAGCCGAAAACGGCGGTGAAAATGCTGTAAAAGCAATTATGACAACAGATACTTTTGCCAAATCAATCGTCTATGACCTGACTTTGGGTGGCAAAACGGTTAAAATTGCTGGGATAGCCAAAGGCGCTGGCATGATTCATCCTAATATGGCGACTATGCTCGGCTTTATTACGACCGATGCGGCCATTGCGGCGCCTGTATTGCAAGCGGCTCTAAAAGCGGCTGTCCAAGTGTCCTTCAATATGGTTTCCGTGGATGGAGATACAAGTACCAATGATATGGTTATTCTTCTCGCTAACGGACTGGCGGAAAATGGGCTGATTGATAGCGTAGATCATGCTGATTTTGCAGCATTCCAGGAAGCCTTAACAAGTCTTTGCACCTATTTGGCGAAACAAATTGCTCATGACGGCGAAGGCGCTACTAAATTTTTGGAACTTACCGTGAAGGGCGCCAAAGATTTTGCCGAAGGCAAACAAGTTGCTATGGCTGTGGCTAAATCGCCACTCGTAAAAACTGCTTTTTTTGGCGAAGATCCGAACTGGGGACGGATTCTTTGCGCGGTAGGTTACTCCGGCGTACCGCTTGATCCTACG
This sequence comes from uncultured Pelosinus sp., assembly GCA_900550105.1. Lineage (GTDB taxonomy): Bacteria > Bacillota > Negativicutes > UMGS1260 > UMGS1260 > UMGS1260. Next base: position 1,793 of record URQW01000042.1, on the reverse strand, counting down.
AAAGTATCGCTAGCCATTGGTGGCGTTCCCATTGTCAAAGCCGGCCTTGGCGCTGCCTATGATGAAAAAGCCTTACGCGATATTATGGCGGAAAGTGATATTCAAGTGGAAATTGATTTGGCACAAGGTGATACAGCCGTTACCGTTTGGAGTTGTGATTTCTCCTATGAATATGTGAAAATTAACGGTGAATATCATACCTGATACAATCAGGCTAGGTTTTCTTATTACAAGGAATCAGGCACGCCTTTGGGTGTGCCTCTTCCGTTAGAAAAGGATGGGGAACGATGAATATTGACAACGCAGCTGCGAAAGCGGCCGTACTTATTGAGGCTCTGCCTTATATGCAGCAATTTTTCGGTAAAACCATTGTCATTAAATATGGCGGCAACGCTATGATCAACCCTGAGCTAAAACACAGCGTCATGCAAGATATTATTCTCATGAAATATGTGGGCATGCGTCCTGTTGTAGTTCATGGCGGCGGCCCGGAAATTACGGCAACTTTAACTCAGCTCGGTAAAAAAAGCGAATTTGTCAGCGGTCTTCGCGTGACTGACGCCGAAACAGTGGGCATTGCCGAAATGGTACTTGTCGGGAAAATCAATACAGAAATCGTTACAATGCTGAATCAGCAGGGCGCAAAAGCCGTAGGCTTAAGCGGTAAGGACGCTAAATTGATGGTTGCCGAAAAGCATTTGGCGGAAGTCCATGAAAATGGGAAAACCAGCCTTGTTGATATTGGTTTTGTCGGCAATGTCAAAAAAGTGAATCCAGAATTATTACATACGCTGTTAGATCAGAACTTTATTCCCGTTATCGCGCCGATTGCTGTGGGCGAAGATGGCGAGACTTATAATATTAACGCCGACTATGTAGCAGGGGAAATTGCTGGGGCACTCAGAGCCGAAAAATTAATTCTGTTAACCGATGTAGAAGGCATTTACCGCGATTTTTCCGATAAATCTTCGTTAATTTCTACCTTGACCCGCCAGGAAGCGGAATCGATGGTACGCAATCGCTCCATCGACGGCGGCATGATTCCAAAAGTTGAAACCTGCCTGAAAGCGCTCCGACAATGCGTGCCCAAAACGCACATTTTAGATGGGCGGGAAAAGCATTCTATTTTGCTAGAAGTATTTACAAAAAATGGCGTAGGCACAGAAGTTGTGCAAGATGAAAGGGGACTTGACTTATGTCAAATACCAAGCAAGAAGTAATTACGAAAGATAAACAGTATTATATGCCTGTTTTCAATCGTTATCAGATGGTTATCTCTCATGGCGAAGGCCCTTATGTCTATGACAATGAAGGCAAAAAATATATCGACTTTCTCGGCGGTATTGCCGTAAATCTTCTAGGCCATGGTCACAAAGGGCTGGTAAAGGCTATTGCGGACCAAGCAGCTAAAGTGATTCATTGTTCTAATTTATATTACACGGCCGAACAAGCGCAGCTTGTAGAAGAGATTGCGAAACGGAGCGGTTTTGATAAAGTATTTCTGGCCAACAGCGGCGCTGAAGCCAATGAAGGCGCTTTAAAGCTGGCTAGAAAATACGGTAAAACCATCAGCTCTGACAAATATGAAATTATTAGCGCCGAACATTCTTTTCATGGTCGGACGCTGGCAACGCTTACAGTAACTGGACAGCCTCATTATCAACACGGTTATGAGCCACTGCCTCAGGGTTTTGATTACGTTCCTTACAATGATCTTGCAGCGCTCGAAGCAAAAATTAGTGAAAAAACCTGTGCCGTTTTACTTGAGACCATTCAAGGCGAAGGCGGCGTAC
>URQW01000041.1 GCA_900550105.1 uncultured Pelosinus sp. | reverse complement strand
GGGAGGATCACAAAAAACGAGATCAAAAATCTGGCCTTTACTGGAAAAAAAACGAATTCCCTGCAAAGCGTCAGTTTTTTTCACCTCACAAAAAGCTTCCATCTGCGTATAAAGAATATTTTCTTTAATTATGTTCAGACTTTTCGGGGCCACATCAAAAAACACCGCGCTTGCCGCACCACGGCTTAGCGCTTCTAACCCTAGATTTCCTGTACCGCCAAATAAATCAAGAACTGTAGCATCATAAAGCTTATCACGTAAAATATTAAAAAGAGTTTCTTTCACCCGATCTGCTGTAGGACGTACTTCTAATCCTTTCGGCGCCTTTAAGCGAAATCCTTTGGCTTTCCCTGCAATTATTCGCATAAAAATCTCCATATGCCTAATGTAGTCATAATTTTACAAAAACCCAAGTCTTTTGCTGCCATAGTTGACCGCAAACCTTTCCTAATTGTAAAATAAATAAGAAAAGTCCGCAACTTTTTTTGAGGTGAACCATGAAGCGCATATTCTCAGTCTTTTTGCTTGTAACTCTTTTTATTTCGATCTATTTATTTCATTTTCCTGTTACCAATAGTGAAACAATTAAAACAACACTGCCAATAGAAAATCCTTGGCTAACAATTCTATTGGTCCCCTTGGACAGTCGCCCGCCTTGTACCCAATTTGTTGATCAACTGGGGCGCATGGTTGGTATCAAAGTTATTTTGCCACCAGACGATTTGCTGGATCACTTTCGCACCCCTTCTGACAAAGCAGCTTTACGGCAATGGCTGAAAACAGCAGCCCCCCAAGCCGATGCCGCCATCATTTCTATTGATATGCTGATTCACGGCGGACTCCTTTCTTCCCGTTTAGGTATGGGTACGTCCGAAGACATTTCAGAAACCCTCGCTTTGTTGCGAGATATTCATCAAGACTCGCCCCAAACGAAGCTTTATGCTTTCAGCATAATTCCGCGCCTGCTTGTTGCTGACGGTAGCGATTCCGCCGCCTATAAAAAAGATCTATTAAATTATTCTATCCTAAAAAACCAAATCGCTCTCTTTGAAAACCCCCTTGACTATAAAAAACTGCAAAAAATCGAATCACAAATACCAGCAAAAGTCATTGCCGACTATGAATCACTGTATAACCAAAACCTAAAATTAAACAAACAATTGTTAGATCTTGTCCATGATCATACCCTCTCTGAACTAGTAATCGGGCAAGACGATGGACATTCCTTTGGAATTCCTAACTTAATCAAAGAAAAATTGCAAAATTTAATTACTCACGATGAAGAACTTGTCAATCACGTAATCGTTACGCGCGGCGCCGACGAAATAGCCGCTGATCTTCTAGCTCGCATCGCCGCCCAAAAAGCCCATAAAGAGCCTCGTATTTACGTAGTATACTCAACTGAGGAAGCCCCAGCTGTCATTATGCCCTATATGCCACACTCCGTACAAACAACCGTTCAAGAAAAAATAGCGATGCTCCACGGCCAAGAAGTTTCCACCCCTGATGAGGCGACCTTTTTACTTTATGTACATATAGGTACAAAAGAGACGACTGACGAAAAGAAAGAACAAGCAGCAAACGAAATTAAACGCTTTATGGCTCAGGGGTATCCTGTTGCTCTTGTGGACTTATCGGAAAATTTCTATGCCGATCAATGTCTCTTTCCCCTACTCTTAAAAGAAAAAGTAAAAGTTGCAGAACTAGCAGCCTATGCTGGCTGGAATACAACAAGCAATTCCATCGGCACAGCTGTCGCCGAAGCGTTTGCTGCAACGAGCACATTAGGCTCAGCTGATGAAATCCTCCAGCGTGATCAAGCGCGACTCGAATTTCTGTTTAGCCGCTTTGCAGATGACTATTACTACCAAAAAGAAATTCAGCCATGGATCAATAAACGAGTCACAAATCTAAATGCAGATCCCTATAATCTTCCTGATGCTAAAATGCAAGATACAACCGAAACAATTCAACATTTCATAGCTGCCAAAAATAAAGATTTTTTTCAAAAAGCCCTAAAAGGAAAACTTATCGTCTTAGAAGATCAAGCAGGAAAACGCCTGTATCGTATCCCGTCTTTCTCCATTGATAGTACGCTGCCTTGGGAACGCACCTTTGAAATCAAAGTGCAGCCGCAATTTCAGCTTCAAATTGAAAACTAAGTTTAAAAAACTCTATTCTATCACGGTACCGCTTTGAAGCAAGAACCTGATAGAATAGAGTTTTTTATTTTTTCCTATAGGACACGTTTCGCTCCGAGAAAACGTGATTGATAATACGAGCTCGATAAAGAAGTGACCTTTACGTGCCCAGCGCCTGAACTAGCATGAATAAAGCTACCGTTTCCTATATAGATTCCTACATGAGACGGTCCAGGCTCATAGGTACTAAAGAAAAGCAAATCTCCTGCCTGCAGTTGACTAAGCGGCACTTGTGTACCGACAGCAAACTGTTCATCAGCCATTCGTGGCAAGGATACGTTTTGCTGACGAAACACGTACGTAATAAAACCAGAACAGTCAAATCCAGCCGGACTTGCGCCTGCCCATACATAAGGAACGCCGAGATACTGCATCGCCGTATTTACTATCTGCTGACCGCGTCTTGAACTCCCACTGCGACTTGTCATAACAGCTTGTCCTCGATAGGCGCGCAATTTTTCAAGCGTATCCGGACCGGCTACCCCATCCGCATAAATACCGCAAGATCTTTGAAAATCCATAACCGCATTGCGCGTAGCATTACCAAAAACGCCATCAGCTGTACCTTGATAAAAACCAGCTTCAGCCAGCTTTTGCTGTAAGACGCTAACATTAGTCCCCTGCGAACCAACAGTAAGCACATTCGGCGAAGCCTGCACGATCACCGTTGCATTACACCAAAAAACAACAATAGCAGTAAAAAACATCATTCGAAAACTATACTTCATTCAACCACCTAGACCTTTTTATAAAATTCATCCTTTTGGTATATTTTATCTATTTTAGGATTCGATTACCAATCAAAAAATTCCCTCAATCAAAAGTCCTAATATTTAAGGAAAAAATAGGTGAAAATATAAGTTTTATGTTGACAGTGATAAAAATATAAGTTATACTATTAAACGTTGCGGGGCGTAGCGCAGTTTGGTAGCGCGTACGGTTCGGGACCGTAAGGCCGCAGGTTCGAATCCTGTCGCCCCGACCAAAAAAACCGAATAAAAAAACTCTAAGCATTTTGCTTAGAGTTTTTTTATGTCTACATATGTTTTTAAGCCTCTTCACTCACTTTAGCTGTTTTCTGACTGGCAATAATCCCTTCCGCTACTTTCGGCGGTACTTCATCATAATGCGAAAAAGCTTGTGTAAAAACACCGCGTCCTTGTGTAATGGAACGAAGATCCACAGGGAAACGGAATAACTCGGCCAGTGGTACATGAGCCGTTACTTTGCCCAACCCATCATCCATTGGCTCCATTCCCAAAATCCGACCACGCTTGCCATTAATGTGGCTCACAACGTCACCCATAAGATCTTGCGGCATCGTCACCGCAATCTGATAAACTGGCTCTAGTAAAACAGGTTTCGCCTGCAAAGCTCCTTTGCGCAAAGCCATGGCGCTTGCTGTTTTAAAGGCCATTTCAGAAGAATCCACTGTATGATAAGAACCATCCGTCAATGTAACTTTCACATCAACCAACGGATATCCCGCCAAAATGCCGGACTGCAAGGCCTCCTTAACGCCCTTTTCTACAGCAGGAATATATTGTCTCGGTACGGAGCCACCGAAAATCGCATCGACAAACGCAAAGTCACCGCCAGGAAGCGGCTCAACTTGCAACCAAACATGACCATACTGCCCATGGCCGCCGCTTTGTTTTTTATGTTTTCCTTCTACTTTAACTGTGCCGCGTATCGTTTCGCGATAAGGGATTTTGGGTAACTTGAGCGAAGCCGATACACCAAATTTCCGTTTCATTTTTTCCATCATAATATCAAGGTGTATTTCCCCAATTCCCTTCACTAACAGCTGGCGATTTTCTGTATCCTTTACGATTTGAAATGTCGGATCTTCATCTTGCAATCGCAGCAACGCAGTATTGACTTTGTCTTCTTCTCCCTTTTTAATTTCAAGTCCCATCACATACATGGGCTCAGGATATTCAATTGGTGAAAAAAGCGTACAAGAAGACTTATCACAAAGCGTATCACCTGTATTGCAGTCCTGCATTTTAGCAATAACAGCAATATCACCAGCCTGAACTTGCGTCACAGGAGTCTGGTTTTTACCACGCAAAACAAAGAGATGACCAACCTTCTCTTGTTTCTGTTTTGTTGCATTCATAACCGCCATATCTTGCTTTAAAATCCCAGACATCACTTTTACATAATTTAGCCGTCCCACAAAGGGATCAGCCGTCGTTTTAAAGACAAAGGCAGCAAAGGGATCAGCCGCAACCCCGTGTGGCGCTGGCAAATACCGAATAATACCATTTAACAATTCATCTATGCCCATCACCAACAGCGCCGAACCGCAAAGCACAGGAAATAGTTTTGTCTGCGTCACACCAGCAAGTACAGCACTGCGAATTTCCTCTACTGACAATTCCTCGCCTTCTAAATATTTATTCAGAAGATCATCGTCATTCTCTACAGCTGCTTCGATCAGCATCTGCCGATATAATTCGGTCTGTTCCGAAAGATTAGTCGGAAGTTCAACTTCTTGCTTTACTTTCCCCTGACTTTTACGGTCATAACAATAGGCTTTGTTTTCTATTAAATCGATAAAACCACTAAAATCGGCTTCTTGCCCAATCGGTATTTGCAGCGGAACAACGCCGTTGCCAAATTTATCGCGACATTCATCTAATACGGAAAAATAGTCAGCATTTTCTCGATCCATTTTATTGATAAAAAACAGGCGTGGCAAAGCCATAGCCTGTATATATTTCCATGACTTTTCAGTTTCTACTTCCACACCGGAAGCTGCGCACACGGGAATTACCACACTATCAGCCGCCCGTAAAACGCCCTTCACTTCACCCACAAAATCGGCATATCCTGGAGCATCAAGAAAATTTATTTTATTATCCTGCCATTCACAAGGCGCCATGCCGGTACTAATTGTAATTTTCCGTTTGATTTCTTCTGCTTCAAAATCAGTCGTAGCGGTACCGTCATCAACTCTTCCTAGACGAGTGACAACCCCACCTTGAAATAAACAAGCTTCAACCAAGGATGTTTTACCAGACCCCCCATGAGCAACAATGCCGACATTTCTGAGCTTCTCCCTTTGATACTCTTTCATTTGACAGCCCTCCTCATAAGTGTGAATGCTTCCATATCCTAGCTAATACTATTGCTTTACAAAAAGTTTCTATATCTACCTGATAATTCCCTCTATTTTGAATCTTTTTCTTTTAAAAAAATATAACCGCAAAAATGCGGTTATAAAGGTAAAATATTGTCATTCGACTTATAAAAAAAGCGTAGCATACGCCGGAAAGGCTTTGGCACAGTCATCACATAGATCCGCAATTTCACTGCTATCCACTCCTTACAAGTTGCTTTGCTTTACTTTATGCCCCACCATAGTTTTTCGTGCTTATTTAGTGTTGCACTGATCTTCAAAGCGTTCCAATACAAAGCAGAAATCAGACAATCGATTTAAATAGACAGGTACAAAAGAATTGACAGTCTCCACCTTACTTAGGCGAAGCACCTGCCGTTCTGCCCGTCTTGTAACAGTTCGCGCTACATCTAGCAAAGCTGACGAATGAGCGTTACCTGGAATCAAAAAGCTCGTCAACGGCGGCAACTTTCCTTCAAAAGAATCTATAGCCGTCTCAATATCATGAATATCAGTTTCCGTAATATAAGCAGTATCTTCACCTAAACTAGCCAAATCAGCCATAAGCGACATAAGCTTCTTTTGTAATACAAAAATGGCCTCTTTGACCGAACTATCACTGCATTGACTTCTAGCCAAACCTAAGAAAGAAGTAATTTCATCAACAGATCCATAAGCTTCCACCCGCAGGCTATCTTTATCAACTCGTTCGCCAGTATATAATCCGGTAGTTCCTTTATCACCTGTTTTGGTGTATACCTTCATCACTTTCTACCCCTTTGTCTTATAAAATAATTTCTTGCTCTGTAAAGTAAATCGCAATTTCCCGTTGGGCGCTTTCGACACTATCAGAGCCATGAATGACATTACGGGACATCTCTGTGGCAAAATCGCCGCGAATCGTGCCAGGCTGACTATCTACCGGGTTGGTTTTGCCCATCATAGTTCTTACAACAGCAACAGCATCATGTCCAGAAACAACCATAGCAACAATCGGCCCTGACGTAATAAAAGAAACGAGGTCTGAAAAAAAAGATTTTCCTTTATGCTCTGCATAATGATCATAAGCCTGTTCTTTCGTAAGTTCCAACAGCTTTAAAGCATTAATGGCAAGACCACGCCGTTCAAAGCGACGAATAATTTCGCCAATCAATCCCCGAGCTACACCATCAGGCTTTACTAGTACCAAAGTTTGTTCCATCTTGTTCATCCTTTCTGCTAAAAAAACTATAAAGAAGTAAAAAAGTTCTTCTTGAATGATGGATATCACTCAAGAAGAACGAGAACTAGCGAATCCGTTTTGCCTGTTCTTCCAATCGAGCAATCCGTTCTCTTGTCGCTGGATGTGTGCTGAAAAGATTCATCAGCCAATCAGCTTTGCCGCTAAAGGGATTCACAATAAACATGTGCGACGTAGCCGGCGTTGCTTCAGGCAATACACGATTTTGCGCATAATATTCGATTTTTTCCAAGGCTTTAGCCAATGCTAAGGGATTGCCGCAAAATACACCACCAGCCTCGTCCGCCAAATATTCGCGCGAACGAGAAATCCCCATCTGAATCAAAGTCGCCGCTAAGGGAGCAAGAATCACCAGAAACACAAAATTCAAAATACTGGCAAGTCCATTCTCGCCTTCCTCATCATTTCGACCCATGCCAAAAAAAGCCGACCACTGAGCAATATTAGCAATCATAGTAATAACACCAGCTACAGAAGCAACCACTGTGCTAATCAACGTATCGCGGTGCTTTACGTGTCCTAATTCGTGAGCTAAAACGCCCTCTAATTCCGGTAACGTTAACGCACGCATAATTCCTGTGGTTACCGCAACAGCAGCATGTTCAGGGTCTCGGCCTGTTGCAAACGCATTAGGAACATCCGTGTCCATAATATAGACTTTCGGCATCGGCAAAGCTGCTCTCTGCGCAAGACCAGAAACGAGGCGAATTAAATCAGGCGCCTCGGAGGCGTTTACTTCCCGCGCCCCATACATATTCAAAACAATTTTATCACTGTACCAGTAACTGGCAAAATTCATTAGAATCGAAATTACAAGCATAATAGTCATGCCTGCCCGACCGCCAAACAAAGCGCCTACAGCCATCAAAAGCCCCGTCATAGCCGCCAGTAAGATCACAGTCTTGAAGTTATTCATAGTTGTTCCCCCCTGTCTTTTCAGACAAATCTATGCAAATTAAAGAATAGACAGTTCATGTGCGATTCCTTGTCAATCACCTCCTCCATAGAAAAAGGTAAATTTTTAATAATATTATATACTGAAACGACAGGGAAAACAACTAATTACAGCCTTCTAAGCGCTTTTTCACAGCGGCGAGCATAAGTTGACTATTTTCTTTGACCTTATATTTTAATAAAGGATGAAGCAGTCCGGCAAGCATAGGGATGCCAAATTCAAAGTCAACCGTAAGTTCCACCAGCGTACCGTTTTCTTGTTCACAGAGCTGCCAAGCACCTTGAAATCGTTTCAAATCTCCGGCAATTTGCTCATACTCAATTCGCCAAATCTCCTCGCGAAAAAGGTCCCTTTCGGTCCAACAAATCATCCTGCCATCAACATTCGAAACCCATTGACTAATCGTTATGGGTTTCCGCTTTTCTAAAATAGTAACACGAACCAAATTGGGCATAAATTCAGGGTATTTTTCCATGTCACTTAAAACAAGATAAAGTTCTTGTGGTGAAGCAGCGATTTCCTGACTGACTTTTACACAAGGCATAATCATCCCTTCTTTCACGATAAATCTTGCAAAATTCCACGAACTTCAGCCAGGCTATCATAAAAAATTTCGATAACCTGGGCAAGTAGTTCATAGGAAATAATAAGAGGCGGCTCTAACCGCAATACTTTCGGATTATTTAAAGTATAGGCCGCCAGCACGCCACGCGCCAAAAGCGCCGCCATAAGCGCCCCACCTTGTCCTTCTTGAAAAAATTCGACTCCGATCATCAAGCCACGCCCACGAACATCATAAATAAGATCAGGATACTGCTCTTGCAAGGCTCGTAGCTGCGCCAATAAAAATTCTCCCTTTTCTTTACTTTGCTGACAGAGGTTTTCTTCTTTTATTACACTAATGGCCGCTAGCGCTGCAGTTGCTGCCAACGGATTTCCGCCAAAGGTAGACGTATGTAATAAAGGATGCTCCACGTAAGGCTGCCAAACCTGCGGCGTCGCCGTAAATGCCGCTACAGGCATCACCCCCCCGCCCAAGGCTTTTGCTGTTGTAAGTATATCTGGTTCAACCTTATAATGATTTACAGCAAACCATTCGCCAGTTCGCCCTAAGCCAGTCTGCACTTCATCACAAATCAATAAAACGCCTTTTTGCCGACAAAGATTACTCACAGCCAATAAATAATCATCAGGAGGAACAATAATGCCCCCTTCACCTTGAATGGGCTCTAGTATTACAGCAGCGACTGAATCATCTAGCGCTTCTTCTATAGCTAACGCGTCACCAAAAGGAACATGAATAAACTCCTTTAGCAAGGGTTTAAAGGGATCGCGAAATATTGCGCGCCCCGTAGCACTCAGCGCCCCGAAACTTTTCCCATGAAAAGCGTTGTGAGCGGCAATAAACGTACTGCGCCCTGTAGCAAGACGCGCCAATTTTAAAGCGCCCTCGACCGCCTCCGCACCGCTATTGCAAAAAAAAGAGTATTGCAAATTTCCCGGCATAACTTCGGCTAGCAAGGCCGCTGCTTCACCTAGAGATCGACTAAAAAAGACCTTGCTAGATAAAGGCATCACGTCTAATTGCTTTTTGACTGCTGACACAACTGCCGGATGACGATGCCCTAAACTAAAAACCCCATAGCCGCCTAAACAATCAATATAACGCTTTCCCTGATGATCTGTGACAAAACAACCACTAGCACTGCATTCTACCTTATCTAGACCGAGATACCGAAATAACCGTGCCAGCGAAGGATTCAAAAACTGTTCATACTGCGAAATTGTTTCACCAACCCATTCTTTGTCCATCTATTTGCCTCCCTACTAGTATCAAGTTCTACTTATTCTATTTGTATTGTCCAAAAAATAAATCATGACAAAATAAAAACTCCGCATTTAGCGGAGCTTTTATGAAATCACAGTATAATTCGATCAGTTCAGATGAAAAAAGTCATCAGATCCAACCGGTTTGACTAAAGTAGGCAGAGGATGAGAAAGTCCTTGTTTTTCCTTAACAAGCTTTGCTGTTTCAAGAATCCAAGACAAATTACAAAAATCGCTATTGTCACCAATACAACTCACGCTATTACACTGAGGATTGCTACAGGCATACCATTGTAAAGTTTCCTGACTTGGCGATAAACTTTTACGGGGAAGCATTAAACTCTGGCATTTACGGCAAAGGATCTTAGTTGATGAACGAGCAGTACTCATGAACTCATAGCCTCCTTATCTATTTGGGAATAGCAAGCACTCGAAGTTTACATGGTAGAAAACGCTTTAGACTTAAATTAAGCGAATACGGAGTTTCTCCGGCCGCGCCTATGGAGCAAGCGTCGAATCGCTACCGCCTGTTCCGCTTGCAGCACAGCGTAGCAAGTTTTAGACGTGCCCTGCTGGTAAGCAATCAGCAAAAAAGGATATTCCTTACTCAGTTGCTTTGAATACAGACCTAAAGCAGCAACAGCATTGCGTTGCAATGATTGTAAGGAAGTAAGCTGAACTGATAAAATATTGGAATAGGGCACAGTAATATGGCGCAGCATCAGCAAGCGATTTGTATCATCAAGTAGCAAAAAAGCTGGCAAAGGGTCACGAAGAACTATAGCAGGATAAGATCCCCAGTAATAAACCCGAAATAGCTCTCCCCGCTTCGCAGTTGCTGAACGCAGCCGGATTACAAAAAAGAATATGACTAATGAACTGGCGCCTAAAAGCAATAGCAGCATTTTCATCATTCCTTCTTCGTTTAATATTATAATTTCTACAAAAAACTACAAATTCCTCTGGTTTTTTATTTTTATTTTGACATTTTTTTCACATTAAAAAGCTTACACTAACAATAAGTCTTTTTAATAAAGTCTCATTTATTTCATCACTTAGGAGGAAGTCTCTTGCATATAACCTTTGACGAATATATCTATTACGGATTGCTCATAACCATCTTAAGCCTTTACCTTCGCTTATATGTAAAAAATCGTCATGAAATAAAAAAAGACAAAAAAGCAATTTCCCGTTGGGGCATTGTTTGCTCTTTTGCCGTAATTGGTATTATGGGATTTTTCTTTCACCTGATTGCCTGGCCCGCAGCACTTCTTTCCAGCGTTGCCGCTTGCGCGATTGCTTACTATGTGATCTTTATAAAATATCCAGTATAAAAAACTTCTCTCATTACACAATATGAAACTCAGCAGAACTTCCATTTTTAAACGCCTGAACTTCCAATCTGGCGTCAACCGAAGCTTTCAGCTCTGGTACATGCGAAATAATTCCAACTAAACGGCCCGAGTGTTGTAATTCCATAAGCGTTTCAATCGCACTATCAAGCGATTCAGGATCAAGCGTACCAAAACCTTCATCAATAAACATCGTTTCAATATGAATTCCACCGGAATATGACTGTACTACATCAGCAAGCCCCAAAGCCAAGGCCAGAGAAGCCTTAAAGCTCTCTCCGCCTGATAAGGTTTTTATATGACGAGTTCGACCTGTATAATAATCAAACACCTCAATTTCGAGACCACTTTGGCCATTCCCTTTACCACGCGACGCAATACGACGCATCAAATAACGGCCTGCCGTCATCTTTTTCAAGCGTAGATTAGCTGCAACTATAATATCTTGAAAAAAAGCCGCTAGTACATATCGTTCAAAACTCAGTTTTTCCTGGTTGTCGCCTTTGGCAACTCGTGCTAAATGACCGACAACACTAAATTCTTCCTCGATATTTTCAAGCGCCTGCCAAAGTTCACCGAGTTTTAAGAGTTGTCTTTCGTTATTTTGTAAACGGAAGGCAACTTTATTTTTTTGAACCAAGAAAGCTTCTCGCTCTGATTGCATAAAAACCTTCTCCTGCTGTAACAGAGCAATATCAACCACTTGAACCCCTTGCGTCTCATATTCTAAGCGAATTTTATGTTCTTGCGCCGCTCGCAAATCTAATTCATAAGCACGAACCGATTCTTCGAGTTCTTGAATTTCTTGCGGCGTTCGTTGCGCTTGTTCATACATCTCATCTGAAAGAAAATCGGCTGCTTGCAAATCTGCCTGCCATTGTAAAGCGGCTGCCGTAAAAGCAGTTTGGGCCTCGAGTAATGCCTCGTCCGCCTGCTTTTGCTCCGTCTCTGCCTGCGCCCTTTTTTGATCAGACTGACGAAAAGCTTGTTCCGCTTTCGCTAACGCAGCCTTTAAAGTTTCTTGCCGTTTTTGAATTTCCGTTATTTTAGCTTCTAACAGAGCAAGAGAACGAAACTGCTCAGGCACTTCCGATCTAAGAGTTTTAAATAAAGCCTCCTTCGTCTGAACCTGCCCCAAAAGCTGCGAATGCCTTTGATCAAGTTCACTAACCTGCTGCTCTTGTTTATAGATGGCCTGCTCGCTCTGCTCGATGCTTTGTCTAAGCCCCTCACTTTGTTGTTTACAAGTGTCAAGATGACCAAGTTCTTCTACGAGCTGCTGAATTTCAGCAGGCCATAACTGACTTTTCTCAGCAATAAAACTTGTTAACTGCTCTTGTTGATACTCAAGCAGTTCAGGTCCTTCTAGCGCTGCCAATTCTTGCAAATACTCATCAACTTGTTTTTTTTGCCTTATGCCCTCCGCGTAGTTTTGCTCAAAAGCAATCCGGCTCTGTTCTGCCGCTTCACGCAAAGCCTTACTTTTATCAAAAAGACTTTTCACATGCTCTTCCGATGGCAAATCTCCGTGAAAAACAGTCGGATTAGGATGATTGGCAGAGCCACAAACTGGACAAGGCTCACCCGCTTGGAGCGACTTAGCTAATAAAGACGCCTGCCCCGATAAAAACAGACGGTACTGTTCATCATAGAGCGTCTGACAAGCCTCATAGCGTTTTTGCGCCGCATCTCGATCATTGCGCTTTATTTTATAAGCAGAGCGCAGTTTTTCTAACTCAGCTTGCGATTGACTCCATTTGTTCAGCCATTGCAATCTTTGCTCTTTATGATTCTTCTCTTCTATTTTTACAGCTCGCGATTCCAGCTTTAATCGCATTTTTTCTAGTAAAGCTTTATTGTCTTTTAATTGTTCTTTATCGCTTTCAATAATTTTCTTATTTTGAGTTAGCTGCTGTTCCTGCAATCGCAAAGTTTTCTGTTCTTCAGCCAGCTCTTTTTGCGTTATAGCAAGTTGCTCGAGTTTCTCTCGTAACGAAGTGAGCTGAGTTTCTTCAATAAGCAATTCCCGGCAAAGCACTTCATTTTTTAGAGTTTCGTTATAATGAGCTTCTGCTGCTTGAAAGGAAAGGAGAGACTCCTTGTGAGCCGCCGACGCTTGCACGCCTCTCATTGTTTTGATCTTTTTATCATCAGCACAGCGAGTTAGATATTCCTTTTGTGGCAAAATAGTCAAAGCTTTCCGCGCTTGCTTCAATAATATCTCTTGTGATTTTTTTTGCGGTTGCAGTACTTCTAGTTCAGCCAATTTCTGCTTTGCCTCAGTCAATTCTGCCAATTTTTGATTTAAACTTTCCGCCTGAAAAATCAACTTCTCTTTCTCTTGCAAAAGTCGTTCCTGCTCTTTGATTTGCTGATCAACACCTGACAAAGTCTGCCGATCTGTCTCTAAAGCAAGTTTCAGTCCGGTAATCAAAGCGGGAGCTTGCCAGGATTCTCCCTCTACTAAATCTGTTAAAACAGCATGATCGGTTACATCAAGCTTGGCCTTTGCTTCACCTAGTTTAATTTTAATTTCCTGAACAGACTGTAACAAAGCTTTCGCTTTTTCTTCTAAGCGCTGCTGGACTTGACGAAACCCTTCCGTACCAAATATCTTTTGCAGGATTTCCTCTCTCATTTTACTATCAGCCGTCAAAAGCTCGCGAAATTCTCCTTGCGGAATCATAATAATTTGCTTAAATTGATCATAGGTAATCCCTAAAAGCTGCAAAATTTTTTCATTTACTTCTTTAATACCACAAACGCTCTCTTTGGCATCGCCAGAAAGTTTCTGCAGCTCAGCCTCAGCATTTTGATCCATAAGACCTTCGCCACGCAATCTTTTCCGTTGCTGTTTCGGTACGCGACGAATATAGTATCTTTCCCCTTTTAGCTCAAATTCCAGTTCCACCGCTGTAAGTATATCTTCGCTGGCAAAATGACTGCGTAGACTTTCGCCGTCACGATCTTGGCCACTAGCCTTTCCATACAGACCATAGGCAATCGCATCAAGAATTGTTGTCTTTCCGGCCCCGGTGTTGCCGCAAATGACAAACAAATTTCGTCTGCCTAACAGGGTAAAATCAATTTCTTGCTGAGACGCGTAAGGCCCAAACGCTGTCATAGTCAATTTCAGTGGCCGCATCGTCACTCTTCCCTTCCTGCGGTTTCTACCTGTGCAATAACTTCCGCTAAAATTTGTTTTTTCGTTTCATCAAAAGTCTGACCAGTCATATTACCATAGAAATCTTCAAAAAGTTCTAGTTTTCCTTGCTGTTTATAGCCTTCGCCAGCAGCTGTTTTTTCGCCAGAAACAGCTCCTTCATTGCGCAAAAAATCAAGCCCTAAAACATTTGGATACAGCGTACGCAGTTTGCCCATAGGATCAAGAATCTCCGCTTGATCCGTTAAAGTTACAAAAAGATAGTCATTCTTTGCTGCTTCTGGCAAAAAATCGGGCATTAACAGCTCTTGTATCGATCCCGTCACTTTACGCATATCCCGTTTTTGTTGTAATACTTTTTCCTCAATGGTAATTGCTTGATCTTTCCCAATTGTAAGCAATGTAACTGATTTCTTCTGAGCCACTTCTGAGGCAGAATATTTCAATAAAGATCCTGCATAACGCACCCGCTCCGTACCAGCTTGCTGGGGTCTATGTAAATGGCCCAATGCTGTATAAGTAAAGCCAGAAAAAAGTTCTACATCCACATAGTCAGCCCCGCCAATTGACAAGGTGTAAGATAAGGGTTTTTCCGATTCACTGAGTGTAAGTTCCTTTATGCCCCTTACAAAGCCATGAGTGACTAATATATTACGCGCAGTTGCATCCCAATCGCTTTGAATCGCTTCGATCATCACCTTCATTGCAGAATCATGATCTCTCGCAGCCTCTGCTTGAAAAACATCTCTGACTAAAGCCGGCGGCGCATAGGGAAGTAAATAAAAATGAACAGGTCCATATTCGTCGCTTAAAGAAACCTTTTTAATCTGCTGCGTCAAGGGCCCTGCAATATATAATCCCCCTGCCTCAAGTAAATGACTGCCAAATCCGAGCCGATCCGGGCTATCATGATTTCCGGCGATCATCAGTATGGGAATTTTTAATTCAAGCAGAATTGTGCTTAAAGTCTTATCAAGCAATTCCACTGCCTCAACTGGCGGGATAGACCGATCATAAACATCACCGGCTATCACTAACGCATCAGGCTGCTCTTCTCTTAAAAGATCAATCAACGATGCCAAACAAACAGCTTGATCTTCTGTCATATAGACTTGATTTACAATTTTGCCAATATGCCAATCACTTGTGTGAATAATTTTCATGATTTTTCTCCCAATAATTCACGCATTTTCTCAAATCTATTGTAACATAACGGTCAATCTTTGCTTCTTCGCGGGAAAATCTTCTTATTTAAAAATCATTTAAATCGCAGTATAATGAACATATTATTTTATTTTAATTTCATTGGAGAATATATGATGAACCGAAGAACTTTTCTAAAAAGATCACTTTACAGCTGTTCTGTTCTCTGGTTCGGGCAAAATATCGTAGACGCTTGCTCCGCTCTGGCGCAAGAATTGCCTCCACCTCCGAAAAAGCCAGCAAACATCAACAATGTACAATGGTCAACAACAAATGTAAAACAAGGACAACAAGTCTATTTTCAAACAACAATTGATCTAACAGGAAATGTTGAAATTATAAAAACAGAAACAGCAGACTCACTATTCTTTCTTATTAAAAATTGCCATGCTGAAAAATTCATCAAGTCTTTTGCCTGCCGTAATGTTTTCGTCAGCACCCTAGACATAAAAGAAATTGCTAAAAAAGATACACAACTCCGTCTAAAAATCGCCGACCCTTCCCTCGCACCAGAAGTTCGTTATACCTTAGCCGAGCAACCAGGAAATACTCGTCTTTACCGTCTAACGATTCAAGTCGGCACATTCAGTCGTCCCAAAGCGTTAAAAGAAAGGGACTTAGCGATTCTCGAGACAGCGTTCGCTTTTGGTCCCCTTGATACAAGACCAGCTACCGATTTGATTGTTATCCATCATGTAGGCCTCGTCGATGAAGATGTAAGCGCCGCTAAGATTCACGAATGGCACCTTGCCAACGGTTGGTCCGGCATTGGCTATCATTATGTCATTCGCAAAAATGGTCGCATTGAGCGAGGCAGACCGCGCGACACAGTCGGCGCTCATGCATATGGCTTCAACAAGACATCCATTGGTATCAATCTTGTCGGCAATTTTGAAGATGTCGAACCAAAAGAAGCGCAAATCAAAACGGCAGCAAAACTCATTGCCGCCTTATGTAATCTTTATAATTTTTCACCTGATGACACCTCAGTTGTAGGCCATAGAGATTTAAACGACACGCTTTGTCCGGGAAAGAATCTTTATGTCCAAATGGGAGACCTACGGGAACAGGCTGCAAAGCTCATGAAAATCAACTAAAACAGCTGTCCGCCAGAAATAACTCTGACGGACAGCTGTTTTCAATTTATAAATTATCGTACTTACAAGCTGAAGCAAGGTGGCCTGTGAGCACAGGCTGAATCTTCGTCTTAACAATTTCTACAACCGATAAATATTGATCCAAATCAATACCTGTTTGAATTCCCATGCGATGAAACATATTGATCATATCTTCTGTCGCCGTATTTCCAGCAGCGCCAGGGGCAAAAGGACACCCCCCCAGACCACCAATCGCTGATTCAAAAACAGTAATCCCAGCTTCAAGACCTGCCAAGGTATTGGCTAATCCCATTCCGCGCGTATCATGCAAATGCAGCGCCACTGTAATATTAGGATAATTTGTTTTCACAGCCTGAACTAACGAATAGACTTGTTTAGGGTCACCCACGCCAATCGTATCGCAAAGAACTACATAGTTTACGCCCAAATCAACAGCTGACTGAATAAGTGATAAAACAAGTTCCTCCGGTACTTGACCGGCAAAAGGACAACCAAAAGAGGTAGCTGCTGCCAAACGTATGGTCAAATCAGGCAGTTCCTTAATAATTGCTGCAAGATCCGCTAAAGACTGTTCTCGCGTTCGATTTATATTGGCCAAATTATGTTTTTCGCTGGCTGAAATTACATAAGTTACTTCCCGAATCCCTTGACTATAAGCCTTTTTAGCGCCTTGTAAGTTCGGCACTAGGGCTTTCGCTTTTAAACCGACCTGTTGATATTTTTCTAGAGCGGCAGCGGCAACCGTTGTCGCATCAGCCATTTGGGGAATCGCTTTAGGATGTACAAAAGAAGTAACTTCGATACTCTTCACCCCAGCAGCCATTAAGCCATCAATAATTTCCATTTTGACTTCTGTCGGAATCCATTCTTTAATATTTTGAAAGCCATCACGTGGTCCGACATCAATCACTTCTACTTGTTGTGGTAAATGAAGCATTATTGACCCCTCCTTTTAAATAACTCCTTCATCTTGCAAAGCTGCTAGTTCCGCAGCGGAAAGACCAAGCATTTCCTGCAATACGGTTGCATTATGCTCGCCAAGCCCCGGAGCGGGAGTGCGGATAGCTGCTTTTGTTTCGGACAATTTAATATGAGGACCAGTCAAGAGCATTTCGCCCGCCTTCGGATGCACCGTCTTTACAAACATCTCTCTAGCGCCGGCAATATGAGGATCTTCGGCTACCTGCGCAATGGAATAAATCGGCGCTGCGGGAATTCCTGCAGTTAGCAGTGTATCAACGATATCCGCTACAGTACGGTTTTTCGTCCAGCTCTCAACAATTTCTTTAATTGCCACATGGTTTTGAACACGATCTTTAGAATGAAGAAATTCTGGTTTTTCAATGAGCTCTGGCTGCCCAATCACTTGGCAAAATAACCCCCAGAGTTTATCATTGCCAGCACCAATAATGACTAAGTCATCTTTCGCTTGGAAAGAGTCATACGGATACACCGATTCATAGCGATTGCCAATACGTTGCGGCAGACGATGTTCTACAAAATAAATCATATTAATAATTTCCAAACTAGCCACTGCCGAATCGACTAGCGCCACATCAACCATTTGTCCCCGATTCGTTTGATAGCGGCTGTTAACAGCTGCTAAAATCCCAATAGTTACGGAAAGACCGCCTAATACATCGCCCATAGCCGTACCAGAACGAGTTGGATTGCCGCCAGGCCAACCGGTAGTACTCATCAAACCGCTCATAGCCTGACTGATAATATCGTAGCCAGGCCGTTTCGTGTAAGGACCATATTGGCCAAAACCCGATACAGCCGCATAAATAATACGCGGATTAATTTCCTTAAGAACGTCATAATCAAGCCCCAGCTTCTTCATCGTTCCAGGTCGGTAGTTTTCAACGACAATGTCAGCTTTTTTAACAAGCTCTTTAAAAATTTCCTTTCCCTTAGGGGATTTCAAATTTAACGTAATACCTTTTTTATTCCGATTTAAATTCATATAATAAGCGCTTTCACCATTTTGAAACGGTCCCATGTGCCGCTCGTCAGCGCCTTTACCAGCTTCTTCGATTTTGATAACATTGGCCCCCATATCAGCAAGCATCATTGTCGAAAAAGGACCTGCTAGTACCCTTGTTAAATCAAGAACTGTTAATCCCGCCAAAGCACCATGATTTTGCGTCATACAATCATCTCCTATAAGAATTTATAGAATCTTATATTTGCAACAATCATGCCAAATAAAAAAAGCAGCGAATCCGCTGCTTTTCACAATCAAACATTTCATATATGAGATACTGCTTATTCTACTTTTCTTTTCCATCCTGCATATTCAGCAATAAAACCCAATCAATTTGCCGATAAATTCACAAAATTCATTTTTAGTATGTATATTTCATTTTCGAAATGAAATTACTCTCTAATTTCATGGGACGACCCTTGTTTATCGTAGCATAACATTAAAACGAAAGCAGTCACAAACAGAACCGACGTGACCCAGAAAATAGAGGATAACGAAAAATGTAAGGATAAGACCCCAGCTGATAAGGGCCCCAGCATATTGCCAAGCAAAGCCGCTGAACTGGTAATTCCAAAAGCGACACCGCGTTTTTCTTCAGGAATCAACAGCGTTAACAGCGTATTGGAACTGGGAATCATCGCTCCAATAAACAGACCATTCAAAGCGCGCAACAAACCAAAAGTTATAATATCCTGCGCTAATAATTGACCTACAAAAGTAATTGCACCACCTAAAGCTGCAACGAGCAAAATTCTACCATGGGAAACATGGCGACTAATAAAACCCATACTTAAAGATGCCAAGGCACTAGCTACCCCGCCGATAGCAATCATCGTTCCGGAAATACTCGCAAGAAGTTCTGTTCCAGTCACCATGGACTGAATATAAATTGGCAGAATGGGGCCGATACTTTGTGTGGCAAACTGCGTCAAAAACTGTATAAATAAAATAGCCCCAAGACCAGGCAGCGCCCAAAAATAACTGAAACTTTTTAAAATCGATTCTTTTTTAGCACGCCTTACCGGCGTGAATTTTTCCCTGACTGCCAAATGACTTAACCCTAAAGCCACAAAGCACAAAATGCCAAAAACAAAAAACGGCTGACGGTAGCCAAAATGATCGGCAATAACACCGCCAAGCATCGGGCCGACAGCGCCGCCTACAATCATAGCAGTCTGAAACAAACCGACAGTAAAAGCAATCTTATCGCGCGGCGACATACTTGTCACAAGCGCTGTGGAAGCGGCGACAAATCCCCCGCAAAGGCCTTGAAAAATACGTAAAGCTAGCAGTTGATATACGTTAGCCACATATGCCATAGCAATAATAATCAGGCCAAATAGTAGTAATGTTTTTTCCACCATGGGTTTACGACCTTTACGATCAGCTACAGTTCCCCAGTAAGGATTAGAAATAGCTGCAGCAAAAGAAGATGCCCCCATGAGCACACCAGCCCATAAACCAATTTCTCCAGGGTCGCTGATTCCTAAGTGGGAAACATATAGCGGTAAAAATGAAATCATTCCAGTAATAGCAATTGTTCCAATGACTTGAACAAACCACATAACAGCCAAACTTTTCTTCCACTCTGCAACCAAAGATCCAACTTCCTTTGTTTACTGAAAATATTTCAGTTTTCTCATATCATTTAACTAACCTAAGCTTAACACACTCACAAATGAAAAGACAAAGCAAATCATATAAAATTTTGCTTAAAGCAGTAAAACAAAAGCCTGAGCAACCAACAGTATGAAGTGTTGATTCCCCAGGCAGGAAAATAACCTAGTTCAATTCCATAAAATAATTACAATAGAAGATTATCTAAGAGAATAGCACCTGCTAAAACAGCAGCCATGTACAGCCAACCTAAAAATACGCTATTCTGCGAAGATTTTTCTACCGTAATATGATCCTTTTCTTCTTCTGATACATTGCAATATTTTTCATGACAGTAAGCGTTTGCCACGGTAATCATCTCCCTAAAAAGCAGCAAGTTTTTTAACTGCCTTTATTATATACTTACAAAATTGCTTTGTAAATGATAATGATTATTGTTTAAATTTTAAATTTACTATTACTCTTTTGAATTATATAAATCTTTATATTGACAATCAAAAAAAAACATAGCATATTAATAGCAAGATACTATTTATAGGCGAGGTTAGTGTAATGCCCATTGATATAATTTCCAATAGTTCTCCTAGTCAATTAAATCAAGTCACAAAAAAAGCAAACCCTTCTGACCACCTTCTACACTATCTAGGTGATGATCTTGATGTAGGGCCTGCTTATATTGTAGAACTCTCCGCTAAAGGCCGCGAGTTACAAAAAAATAATCCGGTAAGAATCGTACGTCTCTAACGTTTAGCGAGTAAGCTGTCTTTTTTGAATTTGCCGATTAAAGCCCAGATCAATCGTAAAAAAGAAAAGATTATTATAGAATAGTCGGCTATCAAAGACTGACTAGGCAGTCGGTACGTTCCATATAATACCACATGCAAGAAAAAGCAGCAAGGAAAATATCCTTGCCGCTTTTTTCTTGCAGAATAATCACTTACGAATTACGTAAAGTTTCTGCAATATCATATCGTTCCATTTTCTCAAGCTTCTTTATGACTCGTTGCAGTGTTGGTCCCATCCGATGTGCAACGCCATTTTTATCCTGAAAAGCAAAACCGAAGTTACTGCAACAAATTTTTTCAGAACCATTCGTCCAAATAATTGGGGTAAATACTCTTGTTGGTCTTTCCATTTACATTCCCCCTTTTATATTTATAATATTCTTCTCTGAAAAGACACCTTTTCCTTTCCTCCTTTAGTCCTAAAAGTTGCTTTCCAGCTATAATTTTTATTACTTAATAAAGTAGATGTACTGGATTATAAAAGGGATTTTACAAAAAAAGCGAAAGAACTGAAAAGTTCTCTCGCTTTTTTGCAAAACAATAATTTCTAACCGATCAAATTTGCCAAATCTGCTTCTACTGTACTAATGCCCGCAATCCCAAAATTCTCTACAAGAACTTTCGCAACCTGCGGTGACAAAAAGCCTGGCAGAGTTGGACCTAAATGAATATTTTTAACACCTAAATAAAGCAATGCTAAAAGTACAATCACGGCTTTTTGTTCATACCAAGCAATATTATAAACAATGGGCAGCTGATTTACATCATCGAGGCCAAATACTTCTTTTAACTTAAGCGCTACAAGCGCTAATGAATAAGAATCATTACACTGTCCGGCGTCAAGAACACGAGGAATCCCGCCAATATCACCGAGTGGCAGTTTATTATAACGATATTTTGCGCAGCCTGCCGTGAGAATCACCGTATCTTGCGGCAGCTTTTCGGCAAATTCAGTATAATACTCTCTTGACTTCATCCGGCCATCACAGCCTGCCATTACAACAAATTTCTTAATAGCGCCTGATTTTACAGCTTCAACAACCTTATCAGCAAGAGCTAATATTTGTCCATGGGCAAACCCGCCGACAATCGTTCCCGATTCAAGTTCTTCCGGTGTTTTTAACGTTTTCGCCATAGCAATAATCGGCGAAAAATCTTTTTTCCCCGCCTCATCAGCGGCAATATGACTGCAACCTGGATAACCAGCTGCCCCTGTGGTAAAAATCCGTTCCCGTACTTCTTCTACTTTAGGCGGCACAATACAATTTGTGGTAAAGAGAATAGGACCATGGAACTTTTCAAACTCACCAACTTGCCGCCACCAGGAACCGCCATAATTACCTGCTAAATTCTCGTACTTTTTAAAAGCAGGATAATAGTGAGCAGGCAGCATTTCGCTATGAGTGTATACATCTACACCCGTTCCTTGCGTCTGCTCTAACAACTGCTCCAAATCTGTCAAATCATGACCAGAAATTAAAATAGCCGGATTTTCACGCACGCCAAGATTGACTATTGTAATCTCTGGGTTGCCATATTTGCTTGTATTCGCTTCATCCAATAGCGCCATAGCTGCTACGCCTAGTTCACCTGTCTTTAACGTAAGGGCAACCAGTTCATCTACGGCTCGATCATGCAGGGTAGCATCAAGCGCTTCATAGATAAAAGCATAAATTGCGGGATTTTCTTTGCCAATCTGCAGGGCGTGATGCGTATAAGCAGCCATGCCTTTTAGACCATAAATGATTAATTCGCGCAAAGACCGGATATCCGCATTCGTTGTCGCCAATACGCCGATGCTATTCGCTTTTGCCAGCAGCGACTCTTTCGTAGAAACAGTAAAAGAAGCTGCATCAATCGCATCAGAATAACCGCTTTTCTTTTTTAAGGCGTCGCGCAGTTCCAGCATTTTATGAATTTGTCCTTCAATCGCTATCTCATCAAAATTCGCATTTGTAATAGTAATAAATAAACTTTTTAAAACTTCATGGTTTACTTCAGCCATTTCAGCCGGATTTAATTTTCCGTGAACAACCACATGAGCAATTCCCTTAACTGTATAGATGAGTAGATCCTGTAGTTTTGCTACTTCGGCGGTCTTGCCACAGACTCCCCGCACCTCGCAGCCCGTTCCCTTTGCGGTTTCCTGACACTGATAACAAAACATACTCACTAAAAAAACCTCCTCAAAATTATTTGAAAATTACTTATTTTGTGGACTATTAATAAAATTTGTCATTATAAGACAAAACTCCTCTTTTTTATCGTAAATTTTCCAAATTAAAAAAGCTGCCTTCGGCAGCTTTTTCATTAGGTTTCGATATACAATGTAGGTTTTCAACTGAGAAACTCATCCGTTAGAAGCTGAGCCAACAGCAAGCCCAATTAGAAAAGCGGCGATATTATGCACAGCCTCATTATGCCGCTGCTCTTCAAGCTCTTGGCGATCTTTCCATGCTCGCCAGGATTCATGATCGCGCCGAGCCATTTCGCGCTCATGACGAGCCATCTCTAAATCATGTTGCCGCTCTCTTTCATGGAAACGTTCCATAAACCGTTCATGACGTTCTCTTTCCTCACGCTGTCTTTCCCGCCAATGACTCCGACTTTCAAAGCTCCAGCGCTGCATCGCTTCATTATGGCGCCGATCTTCCTGTGTATAAGCTTCATCATGACGCATCCGCCATTCGTCACCAGGCGATGCTTCGGAGGTACTCATAAACAATCCTGTTTGCATAATTCCGGCCAATAAAGAGAAAGCAATAAATTTCTTCGCTTTTTGATTCATAGTTTATCCCTCCACTATTTACTAATGTAAGTATAAACTAGAAATATGACAAAATTATGACTATACTACCCAAATAATGGCTTAGCTATATCACCGCTGCCCTTTAGCCTCATCCCAGGCTTTGGCCAACGCAGTAGCTGCTCCCTTTGGATCATCCGCTTCAGAAACGGCCGATACAACAAAAAAGCCTGCGATTCCCGTTTGGGCTAACTGCGGTATATCAACAAGTTTAACTCCCCCACCCACTACGACGGGAATGGGACTAAGCTTAGCCAATTTTGCGATTTCATCAAAGCTTCTAGTAATCACATTTCCACTATGATCCATGCCGCAATCGGGTTTTGTTTTTGTTTCATGTAAAGGGCCAGCGCCAAAATAGTCAATCTGACTCACGTCAGCCGTTGTAATATAATCAAACAATTCATGCGTTCTGGCCGATAAGCCGACGACCGCATCTTTGCCGAGATATTCCCGACAAACATTTACCGGAATATCGGTTTGCCCAACATGAATCCCATCCACTTTGACCCCAAGCTTTCTTGCCGCCAAAACAACATCTAAGCGATCATCAACAAGAAGGGCCACAGTGTTTGATTTACCAAGACTTTTAATAACATCGGCTGCCTGACGGGTTAGTTCAATCATTTCAGCGGCAGAAGCTACTTTCGAACGAATTTGCACACAAGTAAAACCAGCCGCCACAGCATCACGAACAATTTCTGCTACAGGACGCTCCTTCGTATTTTCCGGACCAACAACAAGATAGGCTGAAATATCTAAATTTGTTCTTATACTCATTTCTCATCCTCCAAAATTTCGTTGACCTTTTCCACCTTCGCCTGAATCATATTAGTAAAGCCAGGGCGTATATCGGCTTTTAGAACGACTTCGGTACGAATCCCCTTCGCCGCAAGTACAAAAGTTGCCGCTTTAACAACTTGCATCACATCGTCCCATTCTCCTTCGATCTCAGTAAACATGGCAGTAGTACGATTAGGCAAACCGGATTCGCGAATGACTTTTACCACTTCAGCTACATAGGGAGCAAGTTCATCGCCTACGCCGCAGGGAGCAATAGCAACAGCAACTAAAGTATTCATCATTTATACCTCCTTAATATCAAAAGGATTATCAGCAATCTCGCTTGCTGTGGCTTTATATAATTCGTCAAGAAACTGGATTTGAAAATGTCCTGGACCATCCACCTGCTCGGCCGCGCGACGTCCCGCTAAATTGTAAATCGCTGTAGCGGTAAGCGCTGCAATAAAGGGTGATGCCGCTGTAAGATAAACTGCCGCAACACCGCCTAGAGAACAGCCTGCCCCAGTAATTTTAGTCAAAAAAGTTGACCCGCCTTGAGAAAAAGCAACGATGGCACCGTCTGTGATTAAATCGATTTCTCCTGATACAGCAACAGCGCCGCCCGTCCATTTCGCCAAGGCAACAGCTGCTGTTTGGGCCGTATTCACAGAGTCAGTCGAATCAACGCCGCGCACCTTTGACGCCTCAGTTCCTCCTGCTAAATTCCATAAACCAGCTAAAGCAATAATTTCTGAAGCATTGCCTCGAATGATACTCGGTTTATACTCTTTAAATTGAAGCAATAGTTTTGTTCTTAGCTCGCCAATGCCCACAGCAACAGGATCAAGCACCCAAGGTTTATTTCCCTCATACAAGGCTTTTGCGGTACGCGGCAATGTCTCCTCGTAAACGGGAAGAAGTGTGCCAACATTAATATAAGTAGCGCCGCCCGCCTTCGCTAAAAACTCCCCTTCATCAGGCAAATACACCATAGCCGCTGCACCACCGACAGCGAGCTGCGCATTTGCCACAAAATTGATTGTAACAGAATTTGTAATCGATCCTGCCATTGGATTTGTTTTCTGTACTGTTTCTACGGCTTGTATCATCTGCGCTTGAATACTTTTCTTATCGATCATTTTGCCCTCTTTCCATGCAAAAAAAATGCTCACCTGCATTCGGTAAGCATCTTTCGCACTGTCCTATTGCTTCCCTACGTCAGCGTTAACTAACAGGTTCAAAGGGTCAGGTTTTACCTTCTCAACTCTAAGGAGTCCCCCCGCAATCTATTATTTTCTATAACGTATCACTTCTCATCTATTCTGTCAATGTAGTATCTGCCGAGCAAAGTAAATGTTTCTCTGCCGCTTGGGTAAGATCCGCCACAAGATCTTGATCCGCTTCGAGTCCCGCATGGAACCGTAAAATAAAGCCGTCCGGTAGCGGCGTAACTTCCCGCTTACCATGTACAGGCAGTACGAGTGACAAATGTCCTCCCCAGCTTTCAGCAATCCAAAATAGATTTAAGGCATCCATAAAAGATTCAAGCTGTCGGCTCGCTAGATCAGAGCGAAAAACCACGCTAAACAAACCATTCCCTTTATGAAAATAATGCTGGAAACGTTCATAGTAAGGGGAAGTGCTAAGGGTCGGTGACAGAACTTCGCGGGTAAAAGACTGCTTGCTAAACCATTCTATCAGTTGCTGCGCCGTGGCAGCATGACAGTCAAGCCGCTCTCTAGCCGAATCAATACGATGATACAGCCGGGAACAAGTCGTTGGCGCTACTGCGCCATTGCCTGCGGCGCGCAATTCATCGGAAATACTCTGCCAGTCACTTTCATGCTTTGTAATGACAACGCCTGATGGCGTATCGCCATAACCGCCTTCATACTTCGTGGTAGCTTGTATAACAATATCCACGCCATAGTCAAGGGGCTTAAACCGAACATGGCTTGCCCAAGTATTATCCATAACCGTACGCAGATTTGCCGCTTTTGCTATAGCAATGATGCCGTCGATATCGGGAATTTCAAAAGTACCACTGCCTGGCGCCTCCAGATAAATCATGAGATCCTCTCTATGGGGATACTCCTGGCGCGCTTTAAATAAAACTGTAGAAAATTCTTCTTTTGATGCGCCTGCTGGATAACGAATCTGAGTGATCTTTCTTCTATTTAAATAACGTACCATCGGTCCATAGACGCAATCAGGAAGCAAAATTGCTTTCGGTGAAAAAGCGGCTAAAGTTGTCGAAATTGCCGACAAGCCTGATGGACAAATAATCGCTCCATGGCCATTATGAAGCGCCGCGATTTTTCTGCAGACAGCATCGGCTTCAGGCGTTTGAGGTATGCCATATTCCGCCCCGCCATAGGGTGCTTTGCCGCATTCATCAGCGATACGATAGGCTTC